>CANQTK010000079.1 GCA_947626735.1 uncultured Clostridia bacterium | reverse complement strand
ACTTAAAGAAATTTGTTTAATGATAAATGAAACTATTAAATGGCTCTATAATTATTCAGAAATTAATTCAACAAATATTACTCTAGTAACCAGTAATTTATTTGAAAATGAAAAAATTCAAAATGAAGCTTTAAACTTAAATTTTGAACAATTAAAATTAAAAATTTCAGATGCCCTTAAAGAAGTTAATTTCAAAAAAATTAATAAACAAATTAAAAAAGAAGAAGTTCTATATATTAATTTTGTTCATTCAGAAAATTTTAATACAAATGATATGGATTTCTATAAAGAACAAGTTTATGCACATAATTTACTATATAGTGATTTGATAATGTTATTATTAAATAATTATAATTTTGGTAAGAAGAAGTTACCATCTACTAATTGGAAGATAAATTTTTTAAATGTATTAAACTTACTTTTTTACCAAGTCGATATTTTTATTAACACAACAAGAGAAGATTTATACTATGTAATTTTGCAAATGCTTGAATTTCTCACAGTAAAATCATTACTCTTCCCAACTAGTTTAGCCAATTCATTTAATTATGAAAATACTACATCTACCATTAAAAGATTGATATATGGTTCAATATTTAACTGTTTACATAAATTAAACAATATTTACTATATAGAAATACCAGAATATAGCTATAATAATTCAAGAAGACTTGTAAATACTTATGATAGAAATAAAGAAATAGAATTTGGTAATAAAATTTATAAGAAATTTAATATAGTTCAAAAAATGTTTATACTTAAAAATGGTTCTTATGATAATTTTATAAATAATGATACTACAAAAAAAGAAATAGAAAATTTTATTGATTCGATATCTAATAACAAACTATTTATCATTTATCCCCAAAATACCAATGAAGAAAGTAAAAAACTTATTGAAGATAATGTTATATTTGTTCAAGATTATTGTAAAAAGAATAATCTAAAATTAATTGATTTTATATATACACCAAGTTTTGATAATTCATCATCAACAGTATTTGTTGAATTTTATATAAAATATAATAATTATAAATATAAGTTTGCTTTAGCCAAATATAATCAATCATATACATGGAAGGTAATACTTAAAAATAAAAAAATATATAAGATTAATTGCTATTTAAAAGATGATTTTAAGCATTTAGTTCAAGCAATGTTTGAAGATAATAAAAGAAAATAAAAAACACTTTTAAAATAAAATAATCAGTCGCTATTACAGGATTGGTTTTTTTATGCCAATAATTCTTTTAAAAGATGATACATAACATTAACAACAATAGAATTACCTGCTTGATGATATAATGAAGTTTCACAGCATACTTTGCTAGCTTTCAAGTAATCTTCTTCATCAAACCCCATTAATCTCCATGCTTCCTTAGATGTTATTTTTCTAATTCTCATATTACTATCCTTTCACTACAACCTTAGTATTATCAGCCGTATTATTTGCTGTTAATGTTGGAGCATATCCTAATTCTGAAAATATTCTTGCTGATTGATGATACTTACTATAACTATCAGCACCACATACTCCACCATTTTTATATTTAATCAAATCGACCTCATATCATTATTTATTGGTTCAGGAAATTTAAAATTATGATTATTATCTAATATTGCCACTAAAAAATACCTTTTTCTAGTTTGAGGTATTCCATAATCAACAGCGTTTAATACTTTATCATATAAAGTATAACCTAAATCAATTAAATCCCTTTTAAATAAATTTAGTGTTTCTTTAAATTTTTTGCTTGTAATATTTTCTACATTTTCAAATATAACATATTTGGGTTTAGTTTCAACTTCCCCTAACAGTCTAATCATTTCCCAACCTAAACTTGATCTAGTAGAACTTGTAATATCGAATCCTTTCATCTTGCCAGCACAAGAAATATCTTGACATGGAAAACCACCAATCCACAAATCACAATATGGTAAATCTTTTCCTTTTATATTTACAATATTTCCGACATTTAATTCTTGATTAATATTATGAATTGCACAATAGCTTTTAATTGCATCCTTATCAATTTCTGAAAAAAATTCCAAATTATAGTCATCTATATATCCTTCACTTTTTAATTTTTCTAAAGCTTTTTCTGGACTACCTATTCCACTAAAAAATGTTCCTACTTTAATTATTTTATTTGTCATTCTATCAACCCCCTTTTTCCAACAACATTTAAAATAAAAAAGATCCTCATTTTGAAGATCTTTAAGTCAATATACAAATTTTTATTACAATAATAAATTAAAATAATACTATTTTTATAGATAACTAGAAATTTTTAAAACTCTCTAAACCCTTGTATTATAAGGCAATTTTAATATTCACCTATATTTTGGGTATATACTGAAATCTCCCCCCCCGAACGTTTTGTCAACAATATATTGACACATAAAAAAACAGAGTGTAAACTCCATTTTTTATTTATTTTAAAAAATTTATTAGGCATGTAATTTTTTAAATGTATAAGTTCCAGCTAATCCGAGAGCTATAATTCCAACTAGTGCCATAGGAATTACTTCACCAGTTTCCGGTACGTCATCTGG
>CANQTK010000078.1 GCA_947626735.1 uncultured Clostridia bacterium | reverse complement strand
AGGTTTTATATGGTACAGATGCACCACTTGGAATTATGCCTGCAGGAGCAACAAAAGAAATAGAAGATGCAATAAATGAACTTCCAGTAGATGAAGATATAAAAGAAAAAATCTATAATAAAAATATAATGAATTTATTAAAATAAAATTATAATGAAAGGAGAATAAATATTATGGAAAAAGAAGCGGATAAAAATGTTACAGAAATTCATGGTGGTGCATTTGGAATGGGAGAGCCAAATGTAAATTTTGCAAAATATTTTATAGGAAATTCATATTTAAAGCAACTTGCTAAAACAGAAAATGGAATAGGATTTGCAAACGTAACTTTTGAACCTAGATGTAGAAATAATTGGCATATTCATAAAGCAGAAAAAGGTGGAGGTCAAGTTTTAATTTGTGTTGAAGGAGAAGGTTGGTATCAAGAAGAAGGAAAACCAGCACAAAGTTTAAAAGAAGGAGATATTGTTGTAATTCCTGCTAATATAAAACATTGGCATGGAGCCAAAGCAAAGTCTTGGTTTAGCCACATAGCAGTCGAAATACCTGGCGAAAATACTTCTAATGAATGGCTTGAAGCAGTTGGAGATGAAGAATATGATAAGTTATAATAATTATAAAAGTAAGGAAAAAAATACTATGGGAAGAATGGAATTAGAAGTTAAAGTTTTAAATATAGATGAAGAAAAAGTAATAAAAAGTATAAAAAATAATGGTGGAAAGCTAATTGAAGTTTCTAAACAAATTTTATATACATACGATCTTCAAAGTTTATATGGAAGATATTTAGATATTTTATTATTAATAAATGATTATTATGACAAAAAAATTGAAAATAAATTAGCTGCTCAAATAGAAAGATTAAAATTATTATTCTTTGAGATTGATAATTTGTTATACAATAATAAAAAAAACGAAGTTATTAATATAATAGGGTATTCAAACTTTACAGAATTACTATCATTAGAAATTAGCAAGTTGATAGAATTTTTAAATAAAGAGGAAGTAAAGGAGTTTCTTAGTCAATTTCACAATAATGATAAAAAATGGATAAGGTTAAGGCAGACTAATGATAAAGTTACTTTAACAGTAAAACATATACTTGCAGATAATGAATCTAACATTCAACAAATGTTAGAAACAGAAATGAAAGTGCCATCTATAGAGGAGGCAAATAATCTATTAGAAGCATTGGGATTTGCCTTTAAAAGTTTTCAAGAAAAGACAAGAAAAACATATGCAATATCAGGATATGAGATAGATATAGATACTTGGCCAATGCTTAATACATATATGGAAATAGAAGGAAAGGACAAACAAGATTTAGAAAAAATATTAAATATATTAGGATATAAATGGGAAGATACTATTTCTTGCACAGTAGATGAAATTTATAAACAAAATGGAATAGATAGTTTAAGTATGCGAGAAATTAAGTTTTAATCCATTTGAGAAATTTGAGAAAACATTAAGTGAAAATTTAATATCTTAAAACAATAATTTAATTTTAAAATTATTTTTACAAATCACCAACTAAAATGGAGTCACAAATCGTCTAAAAGACAGGAAGGTTAAAATAGGTGATTTATATGAATAAAAAAATAGGTAAAATAATCATTATAATAATTGTTATATTGGTAAGCATCATAGGAATTATGTATTTAATTGACTTAGATAAAATGAAAAATGGAAAGAAAGTTGTATTTAGCACTTGGGGTGCGAAATATGCACCTTATGAATTCAATATATTAAATGAAAACGATATAGAATCAAATACAAGTAATACTGAAAATTATCAAAAATATTCAAAAACAATAGAAAACACTAAAATAGAACTAAATATTCCAAAAGAATGGAAATATGAAGAAGTATCAAAAGATAAAGAAAATGATGTCTATCAATATGCTTTAAAACTATATAAAAATAATGAAAATCAATATGCAATGCTATATTTTTATAATAATACATTTGGTGTATGTGGAACAGGAAGAACAGCAAAAAATATAACTTTAAATAATGGAGAAGAAGCTACTATTGGATACTATGATGAAAATAAAAATTGGAGTGACATTTCATTTTATAAAATGAACAAATATATTGCAGTTATGAACTATGGTTTAATAGATACAGATGCAGATGAAGCAATAGAATTGATAAAAACTATCAATATTACTAACGAGCAAAAAGAACAATAATTAGATTACACAGTTTAAAAATAAATTACAAATTAAATAAGCAAGTGAATGTATTTACAATCACTTGCTTATTTGCTATAGGTGCAGAAAAATAAAATAATAATTATAGAGCATTCATCGCAGTAAAATCAAAAATTTTTATTCATAAAAATAATTAACATAAATTTAATAAAAAATGTTGACATCATAATTATTTTATTATAAAATACAAACAATAGTTCTACAATAATAAATAAACTAGAATAAGTAGTAATAGATGTAATAAAAACTAAAATTTATAAGAAAAGGAAGTGTTAGTTTGAAAGAAATAATGAAAAAATAAAACCAAAATAAGAAAAAAGGGCATAGTTCCCCCTTACCCCCAGAA
>CANQTK010000077.1 GCA_947626735.1 uncultured Clostridia bacterium | reverse complement strand
ACCAGCCACAAGCAATAGAATATTTAAGTAATGGTGTAAAGATGGGTAAAAAATTTCAGACTTTACTTGGAGTTACAGGCTCATGGAAAAACATTTACAATGGCAAACGTAATCCAAAAAGTACAAAAACCAACACTAATACTCGCACACAATAAGACCCTAGCAGGTCAACTTTATTCAGAATTCAAAGAGCTTTTTCCAGAAAATCGTGTGGAAAGCTATATAAAAGTTTTATATGGAATTGATACTCATCATAGAGGTCAAATGATGTTATGGAATGAACTAATAGAATTGGCAAACGAAATTATAGGAAAAGAAATAATAAAACGATTACACTTTATTGAAAAATAAATGGTAACTAAAATAGGAGAAGAATATGGTAAGAATAGCAAACAAAGTAGAAGGTGTGCAGTATACCAAAAGATTTGCTTCATATGCAATAGTGGAAAGAAAAGAAGATAAAAAAATAGCGATAGCTACAGAAGGAAAAACTTATTTCTTCTTAGGTGGAGGAATTGAAGATAATGAGACTGAAATTGAGGCATTGAAAAGAGAAGTAATAGAAGAATCAGGATATGGTATAAAAAATATATAGTGATTATAAAGAAAAATTAATAAATAAACCTGCAACACCAGGTAGACATCATTATTTTAAAGGAGGTTTGCTATATCATATATATTGTGTAACTAGAAACTCTTATCATATTGCGAAAATATATTCAAATCTAAGCATAGATATGGATTTAATAATATTTGGTGCTTTGTTACATGACATAGGAAAGACTAATGAGTATAACGACTTTTCTGAGAGTAAAAATTATATAGCAAGAAAAGGTAATGGAGCAGAATTATTAGGACATTCATATGAGGGTACACATATTGTAGATAATTATTTAGAACCGGCTTCAAAAGTTATTAATAATATAGAAAGAGGAGAAATGTACGAATTTCCAAAAGCAGGTATTCCATATTATAAGTCATTAAATCCGTATTATAATTAATATAAGCTGATATTATAAATAGCAGGTATTCTGTTATAAAATATCTAACAAAAGTCTAACCAAAGAAAAAATAATTTACAAAAAAGTCTTAAAATTTGAAAATATTATATGTATTGACAAAGAGTAAATCAAGAAAATACTTAAGCTATAAAGTTATATGAAAAACTAAGTAAAAAAGTGGTACCTGTGTTGAAACAGGTACCACGTATCTTATATATCTAAATGGTAATACTTTGTTACAGTAGAACCATCTTTATCTTTTGTTTGTTTCGATTTCCATTCCGGTTTCCATGGGTATTTACATCTCACTGCAATAAGCAAGAAAATCAATACAATGAGCAACCGAGACCAGAATGGGTCTACACCTAAGAATCGAGAAAAGTTATCAATTCTTTTAAGCATAGCAACCTCCTAACAAAAGTTGTAAAATTATTATACCATTTTTAAAGAGTTATGTCAACGGAAGCATGTATGTAAAAAGTACAAAATATTTACTAATATATCTTGCATTTCTTTTGGAAAGATGATAAAATTCTAACCAAAATTATTTGTTATTATATTTTTATTTTTATTTTTTTATTTTTTTATTTTATATTAATTTAATTTAATTTAATTTAATTTATTTTATATTAATTTGTTTTTTAAAATCAAAATTAGCTAAACTCATACAGATTCGTGTAAATAAAAACAAAATCGAAAGAGGGGGTGTAAGAATGCCAAACAATTTTGTGTTGCAATTGAAGAAAAAAATTTAAAATTAAATGGAAACTAAAAAATATAAATTTATTTACACGAATTTAACTAATTTATATTCTTATACTTTGCTATTTTTGTTCTAATTAAAATTAGATTTTATGAAATTTATTTCTTATTAATTTGTTTTTTCTATAAAATGTAAGAACCAATATATAAAGAGTAAAGGAGAGATTTTTATGTTAAATGAAAAAAATGAAATTATAATATTTGAAAACCAAGATGTTAAATTAGAAGTAAATATGAAAGATGAAACTGTATGGCTGACACAAGAACAAATGGCTAAATTATTTAGGAAGGCTAAATCTACTATAAATGAACATATAAAGAATATATATAAGGAAGGCGAACTTACAGAAAGTGATACTTTAGCTAAATTCGGAAATTCCGAATTTTCTGATAAGCCAACAAATTACTATAATCTAGATATGATTATATCTGTTGGCTATCGCGTAAAGTCTAAAAATGGTGTTATTTTTAGAAAATGGGCAACTAAAATATTAAAAGATTATATGCTACAAGGTTATGCTGTTAATCAAAAAAGATTGGAATACTTAGAAAAAACAATAAAGTTAATTGATATAGCCAATAGAATGGATGAAAGATTAGAAGCAAATGACGCAAAAGAGATTTTAAAAGTTATAGGCAATTATTCAAAAGCATTAGATTTATTAGATGATTATGACCATAGAACTTTGAAAAAAATTAAAGGAACAACAGACAACAGAATAATTCAATATCAAGACTGTTTAGATATTATTCATAAATTAAAATTTGGAGAAAAGAGTAATATATTTGGAATAGAAAGAGACAAAGGCTTAGAATCTATTATTAAAAATATAT
>CANQTK010000076.1 GCA_947626735.1 uncultured Clostridia bacterium | reverse complement strand
ATTGTAGAAAATGGCAAATAGATAAAATAACAGCAAGAACTGGTTATTCAGTATATTTATTTGGATTTATAAGAATACATGAATATGATGAAAATTAAAAATAAAAAATAGAATAGAATATTTTAACAATTCTATTCTATTTTTTATATATCATGGACAATTGATAAAAGTTTTAAAATAAAAACATTTTCTTAATACATAACTATAATAGAATAGGTTTAAAACAAACCTATTCTATTTATAATTAAGTATTTGCATTTTAACTTTAGCTTACTAAACTGTTCAATATATCAATTATGTTTTGGTCAAGTCGTTTGCAATACATTCCTTTTTCACCCTTTCCATTCAAAATACCTACAATATACCCATCTGGTCGAATAGTAGGAGCCCCACTAAATCCATCGCAAGTATAAGCATCGGTCCTAAATAAACCACTTGTTACATAATTTATTTTACCTGTAGATTCATATTGATATAAACCTTTAGGATCAAAACCTTCATTAGAATTATAAGGATAACCTAAAGACCTAATTTCAGTTCCATTTAATTCAGAATTAGAACTATAGCAAACTGCCCCAAAATGCCATCCTATTTTAGTTCCAAGATCATCTTGTAAAACACAAATTGCCCAGTCATCTTCAACTTTATGAGAATCCATCCAGTTTTGAGAGTAGTATACCTTATCCCAACCTGTCGCGCCTCCATAATAAAAATTACCATTAAAACCAGGGTAGATAGTCCATTGCTTAAAAACTTCATTATTTTTAGATTTATCAAAAACACAATGTGCAGCTGTTAAAGCAACATTTTTTCCAAGTATTGCTGCTGTTCCATTTGGAAATGTTTGGTCAACAAGGTTACCATAAACCTGTATTCTACATACAGCTACATAAGGAACAATATTTGTTTGATTTATTTTGCTTACAGTTGATGGAAATTTATTTAAAGAATTTAGTTGATTACCCATTAGTAATTTATTTAATCTTAATGATTGATTAGAAGGCAAACTAGCAGTTATCTTATTTGAATTAGCTTTTGCTCCAAGTGCTTGTCTTAATTCTTCCATATCAACTTCCGTTGTTTCATTTGTTTTAGCATCATACATCATAATTTTATCTTCTGGTTCAATAATAATCTCTTGCTCATCTTGTGTTTCTTCTATAGATGCTGCCATAACATTATTATTTACTATAAATATTGCAAATATAGTAAGCATAAGTAATAAAATAACTAATTTTTTAGTATCATTTTTTTTCATATTTTATTTTCCTTTCTTATGATATTATAGAGCTCTATTTTAAAAAAATGATATACCAAATTTTTACAATTGTCAATCATTTATTCCTTTATTTTTAAGCCTTTTTTCGACATTATTTGACATTTTATAATTGATTTTTATTTGTCGAAATAAAATTTTATTTCAAAAATTAATTTCATATAAAAAAATTGTTAAATGCTTTAAATATCAATGAAAAAATATTTTTATTTCCTATATTTTAATCCTTATAAAAAGAGTATAAAATATAAATGTATTTAAAACAAAGTGAAGTAAGAATGATTAACATTTTTACTTTGCAACCTAATTATTTATATTGTTATAAACAATAATAATATCAATTTGTTTTAGGTATAGGCATATAAATATGCCAAAATACTTGCTTTTATGACAAGTGTAGTTAAAAGCACAATGCCCATAACCCCTAAGTTTATTTGTTGTGCTTAGAATGGTAAAAGATAGAAAAATAAATAAAGAATTGCCCTAAATTATATTCTTTATTATTTTTTATCTTTTTTATTTTTTAAAGGAAAGAGGATTTTTTAGTTGTTAATGTTTTATATACAAAAAATATATAAACAAATAATTTACTTCACAAAAAACGAAAGATGGCCTTGGGAAAGGGGGAATTATTAATGTGGACTTATAACAAAGTATTACAATATCCAGTTAAAATTAAATGTCCAAATCCAAAGCTTGCTAAATATATTATTAGTCAATATGGTGGACCTGACGGCGAGCTTGCTGCCTCTTTAAGATATTTATCTCAAAGATTTGGTATGCCAGACCAAAATGCAAAAGCTATTTTAAATGATATTGGTACAGAAGAGCTTGCTCACTTAGAAATGGTAGGAAGTATTGTTCATCAATTAACGGATGGTGTTTGCCCAGAAGAAATTGAAAAAGCAGGATTAGGTGATTACTATACTGACCATGGTGTTGACGTATATCCTGTATCTGCTGCTGGAAACCCATGGACTGCTGCTTATATTGCTGCAAAAGGTGACCCAATTGCTAACCTTCAAGAAGATTTAGCCGCAGAACAAAAAGCAAGAGCAACTTATGAAAAATTAATTAACCTTTGTAAAGATGACCCAGACGTATTAGATCCACTTCGTTTCTTACGTCAAAGAGAAGTTGTTCACTTCCAAAGATTTGGTGAAGCACTTCGTGGTGTTCAAGATAAACTCGCAGAAAAGAAATTCTATATGGCAAATTGCTCACAAAAAATGTGTGATGACAATAAATAATTAAAATAAAAAAGCGGAATAAATTCCGCTCTTAAAGAGCCTAATTAAATTTAGACTCTTTAATTTGGTTTATCTTCTAA
>CANQTK010000075.1 GCA_947626735.1 uncultured Clostridia bacterium | reverse complement strand
CTCTCTTACTATTATTTGCTTAATCATTTTAGCTTTTTTAGGATTTTTATCTAAATCGATTTCTAATTTAGCAGTATATTTATTTCCTTTTTCAAGTACAACATTAGATTTATGTAAGTATAAGGTTGTACAACATGTTTCTGCCTCTGTATAAGGGTCAAAAATCATTGATATTCTGTCCTTTGGAACATTTACATTTAATATATTCATAAATTACACCTCAGCAATCTTGTTAGAAAAATAAAATATTTTCAAAAATTCATTGACAATATAAAATTTTCGTAGTATTATGTTTATGAAGTCAAAAGATAGTTATATATCTCTCACAAATATTATAAACTAATTTATAGTATTCGTCAAGTAAGAGATAAAAATATTTAGCACTTTGATAATTGAATATACCGTTATTGGATAGTAGCAGAGATGCACTCCTACATAGTCACAGCTTGAGTGGTTTAAAAGTACCATCGCACGCAATGAATGTAGCTAGCTCGGATGGGGTAGTGGTTATAGACAGAAGACCAGAGAATTGATAAAATATATCAACGACCAATAAAAGCCCATAGTGATTTAGGGTATGAGATAAATGTAAATTACCAATGTTTACTTGAAGGGAGATGACAATTATGTACCAAATTGAAGGAATAAAAATGTTTTCTGCAGAAGATATTTGCAAAGGTCTTCATGTTAGTAAAGATACTGCTTATGCTATGATTAAATCTAAAGAAGCAAACGCAAAGTATATAGGTAGAAAATTACTAATAAGCGAAGATAACTTAAAAAGAATATTAGATAATGTAAGAAGTTAAATAAAAAAGAAGATTTAAATTAGCGCTTTAAATCCTCTACAATTGCTTAAGCAATACGCTTAAGACTTATATGTATAAGCAAGAATACCTTGCCTACAATTATTATAATCTAAAAAACTTGATTTGACAAGGTATTCTTCAAAATTTTTTAATTCAAAGGAGAATATTGATATGACAAGAAAAAAGAGTAGATATAATAAGCAAAAGCCATATCTAGTAAAAACAAAAAGAATTAAAAATGACAGAAAAATATGCCCTATATGTTCAAAATGTATTAATAAAGATTATTGTAATAACAGAAAAAGTATTGACCTTATGAGAAAATGCCCAAAATGTAAAGAATGTGCCAATAATGAATTATGCGATAAATTCTATATAACAGAGCAATATTCTATTACAATTCCAGTTGGAGTAGATGAAGAAACAGGAGAAACTATTAGAAAGAAATTCACAGGAAAGGATATGAATGAGGCAATATACAATGCTGAAAAATTCAAGAAAGATCATCCTGGAGGAATAACTTCAAAAACTAACAATAAAAATAAAGATATTAAAACCATTGAGGCAATCACACTAGAATTTATGCAACAAAAAAACAATAATGGTACTAATAATGACAACACATATAGAACATATAATGAAATTCTAAAGAGAGTAAAGAAAAATTCTGGCAGTTGGTTTGATAAGCAAATAAGCAAAATTACAAGAAAAGATTTAGAAGACTTTCTAAATTTTGAAAGAGAAAAAGGATATGCTCAAAATACCTTAAAGAAGGATTATCAAATGCTTAAACAAGCCTTTGGAATTGCTTTCGAAAGAAAGTATATTACAGAAGATTTCTTTGCGGGATATTACGGAATAAAACAGCCTAAAAGTATTGCTAAAGAAGAAAAAGTAAAATCATTTCTTTTTGAAGATTTCAAAAAATTGCTCGAATATTTGTATAGTCCAGATTTTAGGTATTCGCATAGAGATGAATATTTAATTGCAATTCATTGTGGGTTAAGAATAGGAGAAGTATTAGGGTTAAGGAAAAACGATATTGATTTTGAAAAAGGATTATTACATGTAAAAAGGACAACTACACAAGACAAAGAAGGTCATACTATTTTAGGAAATAGAACAAAAACACCTAGTGGAGAAAGAGATATTGTTTTGACCGAACTTACAGAGCCTGTTTTAAAACATGCTATTGAAAATATGAAACCAAATGAGAATGATTTATTATTTTGTAATAAAGAAGGAAATGTTTTTACAGATAGTGCTTTAAATAGTTGCTTAAAAAGAATATGTGCTAGAATAGGAATAGAAGATAATGCACATAACCACAAATTAAGACATTCATTTTCTACCAATATATATAGTTCAGGAACCGATTATAAAGTTATGGAAGAAACTATGGGACATTCAGATATAAGGATGACAATTGATAAATATACAGACATTCCTATAGAAATTCAGAAAAAAGAGTTGCAAAAATATGTTGAAAGAGTTAAAATGGAGTTGGGAGATTCTATAAACCAATATACTAAAGAAGAAAAATCATTTAAACCTTAGATAATACTAAGGAATGATACAGAAGGATTAAGAATAATGAAAAGCAAATCATTTCTAGAAAAATGTTCTAGAAATGAAATAACGCATTTAAATGCTGATATACCTATGGTTTGCAAGGTGTGATTTTAAGTCGCCTCGACCAAAAATGACCGTTTTTGAAGGAAATTCAAGAAAATTCAAAAACAGTTAAGAGATTTCAAAAGTGCTATTTTCTAAAGGATTTAGAGAATAGCATAATTTTTTTGCATTCTGAAAAATTCTCAAAAATTCCAATATTTTGTTCAGAAAAATGTTCCGCAATTTTTAAAATCTTTAAAAAAAATTGTTCCGCAAATTTCCGCAAAGCAAAATTCATTGATATTTAGCTACTTTCAGTGTTGTCCAATAAAAACTGAAAGGAGAACTATTGCTATGGATTTTATACCTTACAA
>CANQTK010000074.1 GCA_947626735.1 uncultured Clostridia bacterium | reverse complement strand
TGCCTTTATAGCTCAGTTGGTAGAGTGCAGCCTTGGTAAGGCTGAGGTCACGGGTTCAATTCCCGTTAAAGGCTCCATAATGCGTTTTTGTCGAACTTTTTATGAACAGTAGATACAAAATCAATCAGTAAAATGGTTGATTTTTTTTGTTGTATTCAAATTTTGAGAACGGCTGTAAAAGGATAAAAATAGGCTTTTTTTTACGTAAAAAGTGAAGCAAGAGAGACTTCAAAATTTCAAAGTCTCTCTTGGATATGCTTTTAATGATTGCATTTGATATTCATTTGATATAAAGGGCAGCTCTAAATCCTAGATATATGCGTTCTTCTGTTGGTAGTTCGGCATACCTCTGCTTTGGAGAATGTTGTAATCCTTTGTAATGATCTCTTATTACAAAGCAATTATATTCTCCACTTATGGTTTCTCTTCCTTTCTCTTGCGTCCATTCTGCTATATTTCCGGCGAAGTCATAAAGATTATGCTTTCGATATTTTTCATATTTTCCTGTAACAAATAAATAGTCATAAGCTAAAACTCCGCTCGCGTCATAAGAACCATAATTACCCCATTTAGCTGCATAAAAAAAATTATCCGAGCTTCTCTGTGGATCAGTTTGGTAAAACCATTCTATTGCTGTATCTTGCTCTGCTCCATACAATAGATGACTCATGACACCATTGCCGTTTGCTAATTTTGTGGCAACTGCCCTAGCATTGTAAAAATTTATATTCGTCCATGGAAATTGCCCTTTTACAGACAATGGTACGTCACTACCTTCCCTATGGGAAATATCATACCTAGATATAAAATATCCCCCATACTTTCTAACGCTTTCTACCTGAGATTTTGGAATAGGATCTATATATCGAGAATTAAATTCACGTATACCATATTCACCACTATCCCTGCCAAACTGAGATTTTTCGTTTTCTCCCAAAATCAGCTTCTTTTCTAAAAGACCTGCCGGTACCCAAACGAACTGATTACAGTTCTTCTTTAAAAAATTTACAGTTTTTCTATCCTCCCAGATACTTTTTTTGTCCCCCGTAAGTTTCCATTTTTCTGGCGGAATCTGATATATTACTAGACCATCATTTCTCCCCCATATAGTGTTTTCCTGTTTCAGTCCAGATACTGTATATCCAGGTGGAATAATTGCTTTATGGTCATCTTTATCTGTATAGACAGACAGAGTTCTTGCATATTCCCCAGCAGATACCTTTTCGTACCCATCTAAATTTTTTTCAAATGACATACTTTCTGCATTCCGCTTCATGTTTCCCTCCTAAAATTTTTTAGTGATTGTTTTTGCAATGACTTTTGCCATTATATAAATAATATCATGTTTTTCTAATTTTGTAAAGCTTTTAACGTCATTAGATATCTTTTCTAGTGCCTTTTTTTCACTTGATAAGCGTTATATTTTAAAATAATTTTATGTAAAATATTGCCTTTTAAGACTAAATGAAGTATAATAAAAATAATTTATTGTACTTTACACAGCAAAGTACAGAAAAAATTATTATTTTTCTGGAGGGCTGTGTAAACCTCCAGAATTGTTTAAGAATGGAGGAATAAAATGGAATTTTTTAACAAACGGAAGGCAAAAAAAACAGTTACATTAAAAGTCGAAGAGGTAAAAGTCGCAACAACCACTATCATTTCAAGTTATAATGATGAAACAGGAGCAGGACCGAGATGTGTAAGATGGTATTTTTTAGTTAGAGAAGTAAACAAAAACTACTATGAAATCTTCTCAGATAAGCAAATTGAAAAAGAACCAGATACATATCATGATGGATTTACAAGTAAGAATTTCGACACTCCATACATCGAAAAATTAGAACCTTTAACTGAGTATTTAAGGAATCCAAAGAAAAAGGTTATTGAATTACAGTTGTTATTCGATTTCATACTCAACATGAATGTTCAAGAAAGACTTGATGATTTTGACAATTAAAAATGCAAAGGAGAGTGTTCAATAAAACAAAAATTGTTCACTCTCCTGTTTTTATAAAATTTGTTCGAGAAATATTAATGTATTAAAAATATGATATACTTTAGTAAATTGATTGATATTTGTATCAACAATCAGGAGAGAAAAAGTTATAGATAACTACGACGTCCGCTCCAAATACAATAAGCCATGCAAACGTAGTACAATTTTTTTAATCAATTGAAGTTTACAAATAGAATAGTTTAAAATATTTGACATTTATAAAATATCCGTGTATAATAAATATAGGAAATGACAATTCCACAAACGTGGTTTTGCCGAATTAGATTTGAAAACTCGCATCTGACTCGTCAAATGTACAGATGTGAGCTTTTTTTATTTATGTAGCCTACTATCAACCCAGTTCTTATACAGAACTGTAGCCAAGGCAACGTCTAATGTTAAAGAAAACATTAATGATAATATTAAAAATAGTATCACTTTAACCATAAACATCACCACCTCTCTTACGATATTCCGTAAAATTTAGGTGGCAAAACCACATCTGCTTATTTAATCATTTCCTATAATCATTATTCTATAATAATTCTGTCTATATTATTTCTAATTTTTTTGAATGATTAGTATAATTTTATTAATATGTTACTTATTTAACTATTACCTAATAATCTGCTCTATAACTTGTAATTTGTATTATTCTTTATCTTTTTTGCTATTTCTATATAATATACTAAATGTTAATGTAAATAACATTGGTATAACTGAATATCCAGCATTATCTAATTTATAAGTAATTACTAAATATCCACCAACTAAAGTTAAAATTGCAAATACAAGACTTAAGATTAAAAATATTTTGGATTTTAATTGTTTTCCTTTAAAATTCATAAAAAATTCCATTCCTTTCTCGCTTCGCTCACAAGGCACACATAGGTATGAAAGCTTTGAGTTTGAAGCATT
>CANQTK010000073.1 GCA_947626735.1 uncultured Clostridia bacterium | reverse complement strand
TTAATTATAAAAGTACCAACGAAATCTTAAGTGAAATATGTGCATAATAAACCGGAAATTTATTATTGCCATTTATATTTGCAATAAAAATCACAAAAACTATTGCAAAATGCTATAAAATATGATAATATAGTTATGCTTTCAATAAGCATACTTACCTTATACTTGGTTTTTGGAAAGGACACCTGCCCTAAAACTCAGTTTAAGGCCAATAAAAAATATAGGAGGTGTAATAATTATGACAAAGGAAAAGAAACAAGAAATCATCAATACTTATAAAAGAGATGAAAAAGACACTGGTTCACCAGAAGTGCAAATCGCTCTTTTAACAGAAAGAATCAATGAACTAACAGAACATTTAAAAGTACATCAAAAAGACAATCACTCAAGAAGAGGTCTTTTAAAAATGGTAGGTGCAAGACGTAGCTTACTTAAGTACTTAAGTGATAAAGATGTTCAAAGATATCGTGATATCGTTGAAAAATTAGGACTAAGAAAATAAAAGTCAAGAAGGACGTTTTGCTATTCATAAAGTGAAACGTCCTATTTTTCATTTGCTATTTTCAATCAATACTTTGAATTAGCTAGTAGCTTGTACAATGCATTATGTTCTATAATGCATTGTAGAGGTTACACTAAGGACGAGTATTGATTAAAATAAATATAATAGGCAAAAAGCCAGAAAAGGAGAGATATTTATGTTTAAAACATACTCAACAGAACTTGCAGGAAGAAAATTAACCATTGAAACAGGCAAGATTGCAGAACTTGCCAATGGTAGTGTAATGGTTCGTTATGGAGATACCGTTGTTATGGTCAATGTAACAGCATCAAAAGAGCCAAGAGAAGGAATAGACTTTTTCCCACTATCTGTAGATTATGAAGAAAAATTATATGCTGTAGGAAAAATACCAGGAAGTTTTATGAAAAGGGAAGGAAAGCCAGCAGACAAAGCAATTTTAACATCAAGAGCGATTGATAGACCACTTCGTCCACTATTTCCAAAAGATTTTAGAAATGATGTATGCGTAGTGGCAACCGTTTTATCGGTAGAACAAGACAATAGCCCAGAAGTATGTGCTATGATTGGTTCTGCAGCAGCACTTGCCATTTCTGATATTCCATTTGGAGGTCCAACAGCAGCAGTAAACGTAGGTTACGTAGATGGACAAATTATTATTAATCCAACGGTAGAACAAAGAGAAAAATCAAGATTAACACTAACCGTTGCTGCAACAGAAGAAAAAATTACGATGATTGAAGCAGGAGCTGACGAAATTCCAAATGACACCATGTTAGAAGCCATTAAAACAGCACATGTAGAAATTAAGAAACTTTGTAAATTTATTTCTGACATTCAAAAAGATTGCGGAAAAGAAAAATTTGAGTATTTATCTTTTGCCGTAAAACCAGAAGTATACGAAGAAATTGAAAAAGAATTTAAAGATAGAATGTATCAAGATGTACAAGCAGGTGATAAAGAAACACGTGATGCCAACATCGAAAAATTAACGGAAGATATTAACAATTATTATTTAGAGAAATATGGAGAAGAAAAAGCAGAAGAGGACAAGCGTGACATTGCCGATAGTATTCATGACTTAGAAAAAGCATGTGTTAGAGAAATGATTTTAAAAGAGCATA
Organism: uncultured Clostridia bacterium; assembly: GCA_947626735.1. Lineage (GTDB taxonomy): Bacteria > Bacillota > Clostridia > TANB77 > CAG-508 > UMGS1663. The sequence continues at coordinate 1,287 of CANQTK010000073.1, read as the reverse complement.
AACGTCCAGATGGAAGAAAAATAGATGAAATAAGACCACTTTCTTGTGAAGTAGGAGTACTTCCAAGAGTACATGGTAGCGCTATTTTTACAAGAGGACAAACTCAAGCAATGTCGATTGTAACCCTAGGAATGAAAAGCGAAGAACAAATTTTAGATGGAGTCGATGAAGAAACAGGAAAACGATATATGCACCAATATAACTTTCCATCTTATTCTGTAGGAGAAGCAAGACCATCAAGAGGTCCAGGAAGAAGAGAAATTGGTCATGGTGCTTTAGCTGAAAAAGCATTAGTACCAGTGATTCCATCCGAAGAAGAATTTCCTTATGCTATTCGTGTCGTATCTGAAATTTTATCTTCAAATGGTTCTACCTCACAAGCAAGTATTTGTGGAAGTACGTTAGCTTTAATGGATGCAGGTGTTCCAATTAAAAGACCAGTAGCAGGTATTTCAACAGGTTTGATTACAAGCAAAGAAAATCCAAACGATTATATCATGCTTACCGATATTCAAGGAATTGAAGACTTCTTTGGAGACATGGACTTTAAAGTAGGAGGAACCAAAGAAGGAATTACAGCAATTCAAGTAGATATTAAATGTGATGGTTTAACTTACGATATTATCAAAGAAGCATTTGATAGAACAAAAGTAGCAAGGGACTATATCTTAGATAATATCATGTTACCAGTAATTTCAGAGCCAAGAGCAGATATTTCAAAATATGCACCAAGAATTACCACAATGCATATTCCAGTAGATAAAATTAAAGATGTTATCGGACCTGGCGGAAAAATGATTAACAAAATTATTGAAGAAGCAAAAGGCGTTAAAATTGATATTGAAGAAGACGGAAGCGTATGCATTTATGCCGTAGAAGGACAAGATGCAGAAAAAGCAAAGAAAATGATAGAAGACATTACAAGAGAAATTGAAGCAGGAAACATCTATGATGGAACTGTTACAAGAATTGCAAGCTTTGGAGCCTTTGTGGATTTAGGAGCAGGAAAAGAAGGACTATTACACATTTCTAAAATTTCAAGCAAACGTGTCGAAAAAGTAGAAGACGTTTTATCGGTAGGAGATGAAATAAGAGTCAAAGTACTTGAAATAGATAATCAAGGAAGGATTAACTTAAGCATGAAAGATTTAGAAGTAAATCCTAGTGTAGGAGAATAAAAAGAAAAAAGCTTATGAACTAATTCATAAGCTTTTTTCAGACTGTTGACAAAGTATATAAAAATATTTTGCTCAATAGTCTTTTCTTTTTTTAAAAAATATAGTAAAA
>CANQTK010000072.1 GCA_947626735.1 uncultured Clostridia bacterium | reverse complement strand
TCATAATCTGCTTTTAACTCAATCCTAATTTTATCATTTATAAATACAATGCATGGACGTTGAGATGCTACTTTTGCTGTTTCTTCTTCCGTACTCAATGCTCCAAATCTGATTTCTGTTTCTCGGTCTAGCCATCCTCTAAAGGTTGATGATGGTATTCCTTTTTGTTTGGCAAATGCTTGCACAGATAACTCTGAATTTCTGTACTCTTCTATGTATTGTTCCTTCATTTCTGTTGTGTATGTATTTTGCATAAACATAATTAAAGACCTCCTTGTAAATTTTATGATGTTATTCTACATCTTCTTTTACATGAGGTCTATATGCGGTTTTATCCATCGCTTACAAACGCCCTTTGATTAAATCCGCGAAAATTAGCTGAGAACCTGACACTTTTTTATTTTGCATCTACTCGATATATTTGTTGAATAAATTATTTGCACTCTCATTTTCGATTCTCGCGCTTTTTGAACTATTGCAAAAAGACAACCCCTATGATATAATTCAAAAAAAACACTTTAATAATAACTATACCAGAAAGGAGTTGTCTCTTATGAAATTATATTATACTCACGATAAAATTTCAAGCTTTTTTAAGCATATTTTTGGAAAAATTTTTTCTCTTTCTGTCCCGCATCTTAAAAATTTATCTTCTATTATTACTGCTATGATTGATGCCGAATCTGTTGTGTCCGCTGATATTGCTCGTAAATTTAAAGATACTTCTTATCCTATTTTTCTTTCTTCTTTAGAACGTAGATTTATGAGGTTCTTCTCTTCTTTCTCTAATGTCGCATATAAATTTTATGCCTCTCTCATTCAGTTTATCATTTCTAGGTACCGTATTAAACATGCTGATAAAAAAGTTCATATCTCTTTTGACCATATGTTTTGTAAAGATAAATTTACTATCCTTCTATTCGCTCTTCGTCTTGGTAAACAAGGCATTCCTCTGTGGTTCAGATGTTTCAAGAACCGTCACAATTCTGATGCTTATAAATTTGATTTAATTAAAGAGGGCATTTTGTTTTGCAAAAATCTTTTCCCTGTTGACTCACATATTATTTTTCTAGCAGATCGATGGTTTACCCATACTGAAATTTTATCTTATATCCAAGATATCAATGCCTTCTTCTGTGTTCGTACTAAATCTTTCTTTACTTTTTCCTTTTTTGATGAGAATCAAAACCTTTGTACCCAGCACCTTAGAGACATTAAACCACTGAAACACTCTGGAAAATACTTAAACGATGTTCTTTTCACAAGAAAACTTTTTAAAACTAATATTGTTGTTGCAAAAGCTAACGATTCTGGCGATACTTGGTATCTTGTTACTAATGATTCCCCTAATCGTGCTGTTCGTAATTATTCTTATCGTTTTGGCTCAATTGAAAGTATCTTTAAAAATCAAAAAAACAATGGCTTTAGGCTTGAATCCACTAATACTCACAAAATTGAAAATTTCATTTCTTTATTTACTATTATGTGTGTGGCTCTCGTTTGGCTAACTATAATTGGTATTGATTATTCTAAAAATAAACATCATTATTGTCTTAATATTCGTGATTCTCGTAAACTAAAAAGCGGTAAAATCGTTAGAAAATACTCGTTTTTCAGGCTTGGACTTACCATCTTCAACTTGGTATATTACAATTATTCCAGCTTCAAACTCAAGTTTGATTTTCTGCTCTATGATATTTAATTGAATAGTATACGCGGTATACATAATGTGGGATAATTGGCTTATCCTTAATTTCAACGCGCCCAATGATTTTCGGATTCTTGTCTGTTTACCATAATTCAGCTTTTTCGAAATATTGGGCGCGTTTTTATATTTTCAATTATACTCTTTTTCTACATTTTTCAAATTATGTCAGGTCGTCAGTTATATTTTCTATTACCTTATTTATTGAATCCATCGACTATCCTCCAAACTTTTGCGGCAACAGACTTGGAAGCCTGTTTTGCCGCATTTACTCTACTATTTTAATTGCATCCTATTCTTGGATTATGTACCCATCCTCAGTTTCTTTCAATTGGACATCAGATCTTAGAGAAACTACGGGACGAAAGCCCGAATTGAAGTAGCTATAGTTATTATAGTCAACATATCCGTCATAAAGAACATACATTACATCGCCAGTATAATAAGCGGACGGACTGGCAACCCATTCAGCAGATGCTTTAGATGTATCACTTATTACAAATGTACTATCACTTGTTTTTAACATACCAGATATAGAAGTACTATAATCACTTTCATTCTCACTTGGCGTTTTGCTTATTTTATACCCTATATTACTAAATGCTTTTGCACTATATTGCGTCCCATATTTTTTATTGTATGCTTTAAATATTTGCTCTATTGATGGTCCTCCTACTACATATTCTACTTGGTTAGTTCCGGTTGCACTTCCTGTAAATTCTTGCGTCCATATTTCTGTATCTAACATATATGCTACTGCTTGCATATTTTTATTTTCTCCACTTGTATATTCTCTGCTAAACCAATCTGTATTTAATGATCTCATTGATTCTGCTATAACTTCTGATCCATTTGGATAACCCTTTATTACATTATCCATTGAGTTTTTGTAGTCTGTACTATTTTTGAAGATTGTATATTCTCCCTTATTTGGACAATCATTGGTATGTATATAGTCTGTTGCTATTAAATATATATGATCATTATCTACATCAAATATTTGCCACTCATAGGTTTTTTCTAAAGTACCAACGGTTTGTAACCCTGTAACTTTTGCTCCTATTATTGAACCTTCTCCTGTTCCTTCTGCTCCTTCTGTTCTACTTGCTAAGTCTCCTGCGGCTAATGTATTTGTCTTTTTATCATTTAATGTTCCACTGTATATTTCTGATGCTAATATTCCACTATATTTTTCATCTTTTGTTGTTAATGTTAATTCTGATAAATCATCTGGCACAATGTCATCTTCTAGTTCATATGTAAAATATCTATATAATACTTCCCTAAATTCACTTTCTTTTATTTCTCCATTATTTGCTAATTGTATATCTAATACATCTATTTGTGCCATTTCTATTACATCTGCTATTTCTGTTCTGTCTCTTGCTTCTCTTGCATTTGTTAGTATTCCTCCTTCTCCTGCTAGCATTGAAATCGATATTCCTGCTAATATTAATAATACTATTATGTTTAGTATGTTATTGATGGTTAGGCTGTAGAAAATCA
>CANQTK010000071.1 GCA_947626735.1 uncultured Clostridia bacterium | reverse complement strand
ACATCAAGATAATGTCGTCTTGCAAGTCCGCCGACGAACGTTATTTTTATATGGCGTTGTGCGTAAAAGAGAAGTACAGCGCACGCGAGCTTGCCCGTCAGATAGACAGCGCGTATTATGAAAGGTTTATGCTCTCCCATAAGCCGACGACGCCCGCAATTGCCGAGGCGAAAAAGAGTACGTCCAATGTATTTCTTGACACGTATACTTTGGAATTTCTCGACATACCCGAACAAGTCAGCGAAAAAGATTTGCAAAAGACCATAGTTCACAATCTGAAGAATTTTATTTTGGAAATAGGCAAGGACTTTTCGTTTATCGGCGAGGAATACCGCTTGCAGGTGGGCGGGCACGACTATTATATCGACCTGCTTTTCTACCACCGCGAGCTCTCGTGCCTTGTGGCGTTTGAACTCAAAATCGACGAGTTCAAGCCCGAATATGTCGGCAAAATGAACCTGTATCTCGAAGCTCTCGACCGCGAAGTTAAGAAGCCCAACGAAAACCCGAGCGTCGGCGTAATCCTTTGCGCCAAGAAGGACGACGAGGTCGTGGAATTCGCTTTGAGCCGTTCTCTATCGCCCACTATGGTTTCGGAGTACAAGCTCAAGCTCATCGATAAAAATCTGCTTCAGAAGAAGCTGAAGGAATATATCGAGCTTGCGGAAAATAACGAGTAAACCAAATTCCGTTTCGCAATACTCCGCGCTGTGTTGTTAAAAGTGCGGGGAGAACGGGGATTTGATATCAAAGATGAAATGCCACCCGAAAGGGTGTATTCCATAGGGAATCAAGAAAAATCTTAATTTAATATTAATATCGGAATACACCTTTGGGCGAGTCAAACAAAGAAGTCGATAGTTTTCTATTGACTTCTTTGTTCATAATGCTGCTTGATGTTATTCATGTGTAAGAAATAGAACATTCCTTGTTCATACTTTGCCAGGATTTTAAAATGTATCCAGTTCAAATAATTCATGTATTTTTTTAAATAACGGGGTGAAATCATAAAACACTTCTTTGGGTTGTGTCAGAAGGTCTTTCCATAATGTGCTCTTTTTATCATCCTTTGCTTTATAGAAATCAAAGCTATTAATATTGTCGTGCTCATAATTACAACTACTTGCAAGATATTCCATTGACAATAACGATTCTATTTCAACATAATTAGAAAATTTCCCATCACCTTTCCATATTTTATCGTTACTATTATTAGAACGAGATATTAACGCATTTAATCGTTTTGGTATAGGCAACAACAAAGCATACATTCTTGTGTTACCGCTTGTTTTTTTCTGTCTATAAAACCCAGATTCCAAATTGCCATATATATTATTTTTAACAAAGCCTTCCTTCAGATTATAAAATTTTTCAGAGCCTTCTTCATCATAGTCAAATAGACCAATTATATTCATATCTTCATATATTTGTGTGCCCGTTGTATTCATAAGTCCAGCCACTCCGCTCGCAGTATAACCGCTCAATATTTCAAAATCGGCATTTTTTTTAAAGCACTCTTCAAAATCATTTTCATCACATGAAATATTCTTTAATTTCAACCACGCTATTTTATAGATTTGAGCATAGGTATCTTCAACTAGGAGTTTGCACTTTTTTGAAGATTTAATAATATCATTGTATAATTTTTTGTATCTGTCATTTTCCGTAATCATCAGATTATATACTTCTTCATACAATGGATTGTCTTGTTCTTCCAATTCTACTCCTTCTCCATCTGACAAGTATAAAAATTTGCTACGTTCTTTTAGCGTGTCAGATAATCCCATTGTTACAAATGGGGAGTGGGTACTGATAATGAATTGCACATTCGGAAACAAATTAAATAATTGCGGTAGAACCTCCTTTTGCAATTTAATATGTAAATGTTTATCCACTTCATCTATCATTACAATACCATTGACGTTAGTATAACAATTTAATCGATCGGCTTGCCTTAATATTTCTCCGAAAATGGTAATAACGGCAGCTTCACCTGCGGAAATATTAAGGATAGATGGGTATAATATTGCCGATTCCGAATTGTTTTTTTCCAACATAATTGATATACGCCGACCAATCCCATCCCTTTTCCCAACACCAAGTCGTAATGTTCCATCAAAATGATTTTTTATAGATTGGTTGACAATTGAATTAAGGTTTGTCCAAATATAATTTTCAGGGGACAAATCTATTTGATGTTTTTTTCCATCGGGAGTTGTGATTTCTTGCATTTGTTTGTATATTTGCCAATCGATGAGAACATCCAACATCCATTTTGCAACTTGCGGTAGATCATTAACGACTTCAATCGGATTTGGTAAATATCCTGAAAAATTTGCATCGATATTAAAATCCAATTGCGTTTTATAAATATCATTTAAGTATCCAGGATATTCAAATCTATACGACGGAAAATATGTTGCTATATGAGAATTAAATAGTGCTAAAGCCTTTTCCCTTGTAACATTAGAAGAAACTTTTTTTATATAAAGATTATCATTAATTTTAGCATCGAGCTCTTGATATGGTATCTTATTTTCAAGGTCAATTACCTCATTATACTCATCATTTGTTAGTTTATTGCGAAGATCAATATAATCTATATTTTCTCCGTTAATATTAAATCTAATATAGACAAAAGATGCTTGTTCGGGATTTAAATTAAAGATTGTAGACGAAATTCTGTAAAAATCATCCTTCTTATTTGCAAATTCATACTCAAAATAGGGTTTTGCTATTTCGTATAATGCATCAACAATATAAGATAGTATTGTTGTTTTACCACCGCCATTAATTGCATTTAACACTATTATGTCTTTATCCTTAAAACTAAGCTTCAAATGTTTAAATGGAGCACGATTATGAATTATTAAATTACTAATATAAAAAGACATATAAACCTCACAAGAGTTTTATTATTTTATATATTATCGATGTGCACACCGTATTGCCGGCTTGCTTGTATTGCTCGCGCTTCGGGACGGTATCCGGGAATGCGTAACTTTCGGGGAAGCCTTGCAGAGCCAGGCACTCACGGGGCGTTATCGTCCGTATCCCGAAATCGTCCTTGATGATCGGAACACGATTCGGGTACGTTCCCATATTCGCTTTCAACGTGAAGGCGATGCCGTCCTTGCTTGCCTGAATTCCGAAATCCGCAAAGCGATAGAGTTGCTTAGCGTCCGTGATTGCCTTTTTCAATCGTTCGTATGTGGGCGTATCGGGTTTCAGGTAATAGCCGTCGTCCGCTTTCACTGTCGTATCTATCACGTCGGTAATTCGCT
>CANQTK010000070.1 GCA_947626735.1 uncultured Clostridia bacterium | reverse complement strand
AAACTTTTTAGATGGTCTGTTCTGGCGGAACACAAATCGCTAAAATACAGGTCGATCTGCTTATATGGATACTGCCCAGCAACATTCCGGAGATACTTGGCAACACGGACCGGCGTACCGAACACCTGCTTCCCGTTATCGTCTACGTATTCTCCACTGTTGGACATGCAATCAATAAAAACAAGCCCAGAGCAATATTGATTTTGAAGTAACTTATGTGCCCATGCCTCTACATACTTTTCGATAAGCTCGAATTTCTTAATCGTATGTGGATTGGCGTGACCGATGATTGTGTTACTGCTGCTCACTACTTGCTTCCTCCTCCGGAATAATGTCCATAATGTCTCCGATGTTGCAGTCTAATGCTTTGCATATTTTCATTAAGACTTCCATGCTCACGGTTTCTCCCTTGGACAGTTTCGTAACGGAGGCCCAGCTGATACCAGCCGTAGCAAGTAAATCCTTCTTTTTCATATCTTTATCTATTAGCAGCTTCCATAGCTTTTTGTAACTTACTTCCATCGGGATCTCCCTTCCTTAAATCTAAAAAAGCCTGTTTCAGATCTCAACTAAAATATTATATCACAGAAGTGCGCAAAATACAAGAGGTTTTCTTTGAAAATGCTCGAATTTACACTGATTATGGTTGAAATTTCATCGTAGATGTGGTATAATATGTGAACTCAAATCATTTTCGGTTAGGAGGGTGCGTCTTGTCTAAGAAGTATGATACGTTTGCGGCCTATCTTGAGGACGTGTACTATAACCAGATTTTCAGCAAAATTAAATCATACCTCTACAACAATAAAGGTCGCTTAGATCTATCAACTTCGGTTGTTCCTGATCCTTCCTATGTGGAATTGAATGATTTCAAAGTCATGGGTGTCAATTTCCACGAGTCAGATACAGACCGGATTGAATGCAAAGTTACAGTTCGTGCAGAAATCGAAATCTCTGGCCGTGGCCGACGTGACTATGAAAGCGATTCTACTGAATGCTGGGTCTCATTACCTTTTTCGGCAACTTTGAGAAATGGGCTCCAACAAGTCAGCATTGGATATGCATCAGAGTATTCAAGAGAACTGTTTCGGGCAGAAGATGCGCTCACTAAATACTTGGTCCCGTACATCTACGCAAAAGATCTCGATAAGCATGCGGAGAGATTTCTCGAAAAATACTGTCCCCGTGCGTTAGAGGAGCCCATGCCGCTCCCCATCAAAGAGATCGTCGAAAATATGGAGCTAACTGTTTATTATGCTCCGTTACCAGATGGCATCTTTGGTCGCACTTATTTCAATGATGCCACAGTCGAAGTATATGAAAATAAGGCATGTACAGAAACAGTGGATGCAACCATCTATCCCGGAACCATTCTTGTTAACCCCAATGTCTTTTTCATGCGAAACATCGGTTCAGTCAACAATACTGTAATCCACGAGTGTGTCCATTGGGACAAACACTATAAATTCTTCGAGCTTCAGAAGCTCTTGAATCCTGATATTCAAGCCATCTCCTGCGCCGTTGTCGAAGAGTATAAGAAGAAATCCAACCAGCTCGAAGATGAACTATCTTGGATGGAGTGGCAAGCTAATGCGCTGGTACCCAAGATTCTGATCCCTGCAAAAACGGGTAAAGCAAAACTTTCCGAAATCTTGAACAGGCTTCACAGGTCCTACAAAGGACGTCTCCGAGATGGATTCGTCATGGAGCTTGCCATCAGTGAGTTCGCTGACTTTTTCAAGGTTTCAACTACAGCTGCGAAGATCCGTGCTGTTGAGCTCGGTTTTGAGCAGGCTGCCGGTGTTTTCAATTTTGTCGATGGTAAGAACTACCCACCATTTTCTTTCAAAAAAAGCAGTCTGAAAAAGGACCAAACCTTTGTCATCGACCGAAACAACATCATCATTGAGTCCCTGTTTAACTCCGACCTTGCTGAGGATTTTAAAGCAGGACGTTTCATTCACGCCGGTGGTCTGTTCGTTATCAACGATCCTAAGTATGTAAGTATCGTTGAGGATACGGAACCAACCCTTACCGACTATGCATTAGAACATGTCGATGAATGCTGTTTGGTATTTGACCGCACGACGAGAGTCAGCAGTCATTACGATGACTCCTTCTACCGAATCTGTTTTCTCTGCCGGGATGCTGATTCGAAGAGCTTCGTGGAGGCAAAGTTCAATCCTAAGGAAGGCAAAAACGAGGATGTCCTGAAGCGTGCCCGTGAAATGGCTGCCATCGCAGCGGAAGCAAAACGGGTATCGGATATCCTCGCAGAAGTCCCTTCCTCTTTCTGTGGCACCCTCGACTATCATATAAGACGTCGCGGATATACCAACGAGAAGATGGAAGAACGCACCGGTATCAGCTCCCGAATGATTCAGGACTACCGCAACAAGAAAGATGCCAAGCCTACCTTGCAGAGTGTACTTGCCCTCTGTATTGGTCTGAACCTGCACCCATCTTTCTCATACGACCTGATTAACAAGGCCGGGTACAATATCATGGTCGCCAATGAGGAATATCTCATTTACCGGTATCTAATCGATAATCACCACATGGAAAACATCTATATGTGGAATGCAAAGTTGCAAGATGCTGGAATTCCGCAACAACTACCTAAAAACGGGAACAAAATGACTGCTCCTGAATAATAATTCGGAAGTCGCACTTCCGGAATAAAACCCTGATTTATCAAGGCTCTTATGTCTTTCAAGACATGAGGGTCTTCTTTTTTTGCCTATTTTTCAGGCTTTTTCGGCCACTTGAACCAGAAATCCCACTTCCTCGTGAAAATCCTGGTTTTCAGTAAAATAGTATCTGTGAGTTAAATCTCACGCCCAGAAGCGGTACGTCCGCTGGCCACGGACGATCCAGTGCCGCTTGACGGGACAAGTTAATATGCACAGCTGCCTACTGGATAAGGAAGCTGCAGACCGGAACGGAGAAATCTCCGTCGGGACTGTGGTTAGGTTTCTATACCCATTTTGCAGCTGACCATGAAGGTTTCCTCCGTTCCAAGCAAATCGAACGGAGGAAATTTTCATGCAAAACAACGACAAGAAGTACTTTATCCCAGTTGACGGGAACCCCATCGAGGTCAGCGAGGAAGTTTACAGAGCCTACTATCAGCCCATCTGGAACATCCGCTACCATGCCCGGAAGAACGGCGAGTGCCACTGCACCAAAGCACAGCTTTGGAAATGCGACGGGATTTGTCCCCGCTGCCCGTTCTACGCTGCCGGTAAGAAGGGCTCCATCGACACGTCTATCGGCGGCGAGGACGACGAGCTTACCCTTGGCGGCACACTGGCAGACGACGCACCGTCTGCAGAATCTATTCTGATGGACAAGGAGTTGCTGGATGCTTTGTACGCCGAACTGAACCGCCTTGATCCATGCGGCAAGCGCATTTGTGAACTTATCATGGAAGGCAAGACGGAACGCGAAATCGCTACAGACATGGGCAAATGTCAGTCAACCATTAGCTATCAAAAGCGTAAGGTGCTCTCCATCCTGCGCGAAGCCCTGAAGGACTTCATCTAATACTCCGAAACGACCGCCGTAGAAGAAATTCTGCGGCGGTCAA
>CANQTK010000069.1 GCA_947626735.1 uncultured Clostridia bacterium | reverse complement strand
CATACTTTTTTCGAATTTTTATATAGAGAACTTGCAAAAAGTTCTTTTTTATGTTATGATGAATATGTCAAGGAAACTTGCATAAAATAAAAAAGAGGAACATTTGAGTCGCAAGTGAATGTCGCCTCTAAGAATTTAGATTTGACACTCTATCAATGCTGATTGAGTGTCATATTTTTATTGCTATTACCAATAAGGTAAGGAGTAATAAAATGATAGCAACAAGCCGAAGGACTTTTACAATAAAAGTTCTTTTTTTCATTGTATCCCTCCTTTCTTTCTCAAGGTTGGAGGCAGACACTCACATCAAATGTTCCTACAAATATTATACTATAGCTGATATTATAAAACAATCATTATAAAACAATCGAACATTGATTAATTTTTTTATTTTTCAGTAAGGCATTTTGATTGACGATTGTCAAAATACCTAGGTGGTTAATTATTTTGTCAAAGACAAAATATTTTCAAAAAAATATAAAATTTTCAGGAAATTTTATATACATATGGTATTATTTATAAAAACAAAATGGCTATATTAAGGATGAATATGATTATTGTAAAAATGCAGACGGTTTTACATAGAAATATAACAAAAAATAAATTTACGATATACTTATATAGTAAATAGAAACTATTTTGTTAAAGTCGGTGATATTATGGAAAAACTACAACTTATAAATACTATTGATGCCTTGTCTAGAGTGGTTAGTATAAGCGAAGAACAAAAGCAAAAATTGATTAATAAATATAAGGATATGCCTGGTTCAGAAGTAATTAAAGAACTGTCTTCTACTGCATATCGAGTTATTGGAAGTAATTCAGAATTATATGATTATGCTTTAACTGTAATACGCAATATTAATACATCAATTTGTCCATCAGTTGAAGAAATGAAAATAATTATAGAGAAAATGTTTTCCAATGAAATTGAAGGAAATATTTCATTAGAAGAAAATCATAAATTAGTTAATGAATCTTTAAGACAATTTTGTACTTTATTTAATCAATATGGTATTGATTATTATATTGTAGGTGCTTTGCCTTGTTTTTTAAAAACAAACCAACCTTTATTTAGATATCATGACGATATAGATATTATGGTCAATGAGCAAGATATTCCTAAATTAGCTGAAATAATGGAATTGACTGGTTATAAATTTCAAGATGATAGATTTCCTTCGTTGGAAAGATATTTAGAAATGGAACAAAATAAACCTCCTCATACAGTTTTAGCGCAAAATCCAAACAATGAATTTCACTTAGGTTTCTTTTGTTTTAGAAGAGAACAAGATAGTTCTATTACTATGAGAGAATATTCTCACCGAATAGAAAATAATGATGTTGTTGTAGATGTCTTAGAACGACAATCAGATCCTATAGGAACTTCATTAAGATATGATGAAACTCCAACTACATATCTGGATACTTCTTTTAGAACTAGTTCTATTGAAAGTGTCTACAATTTAAAAAGTTATACTAAAAGACCAAAAGATATAACAGATATGAATAAATTAGAACCATTTATTAACAAAGAAAAATTGAGTGCATTATAGCAGCATCCTAATCAAAATATAACATTTCAAAATGTTCAGCAAGATTTGAATGAATCTCATAAATATGTATAGTTGAAAAAGAAAAAAATTAGTAAAACTATGTTATAAACTTTAGATTTATGATATATTACCGATAGTGAGTGATATTATGTATCATTTTGTACTTATACAAGAGTTGTAGATTACTACGTCATTCGCACCAAGTTGATAGTTAACTCGGGCTGTTATAGTTCGAGTTTTAAAATACTTGATTTTATGATATACTTTTAATTGATTGGCGTGCTCGCATTTACAAAATCGATATAGTATTAGATAGGTGGTACATTAATGCATTTTTATTTATTAGATCACGAAGCAACATTTAAAGATTTAGAAAAATTTAACTTTCCTAATCAAAAAATCGGAGTCATTGCCCATATAGAGAACTCTAATGGAGAAATACTTTTACAACAAAGAGGAGAAAAATCTCGGGATGAGAATGGTTTGTTTGAGGATATTGGTGGAAAGGTTGATAAAGAAGATGGAAGTTTTAAATCCGCAATTATTCGGGAAATAAAGGAAGAAGCAGGCGAAGAAATTAATTTAGAGTTTAGTGATTCTATAGGAATTTATCACTTATTTAAAAACGATACTAATTGGATATTTGTTATTTACTTTGCTAAATATATTGGTGGTAATATTAAAGTGATGGAACCAACAAAATGCTTGGGTTATAATTTTTTTAAATATCAAGAAATTATTAAATCAGATCGAGTAAGTGCTAGTTGTAAATTTTTGACTAAAGCTATTAATAAATATTATTTAAATAAATGATTGTAAAAGGAAAAATTGTCGTACTTCTTCCTTTTAAAAATCAATTAAACCCGTACCACTATCGTACGAGTTTTTAATATACAGTTTATCATAATTGGTATATTAAAAAGTCTTACATTAAAGTAAGGCTTTATTTATTTTGTAGCATATTTAATAAATCAATTTTAAACATATCTTTAGATGCATTGGCTTTAGAAATCATTATACCTTTATAAGTAGTTAATTCGGATTTATGACCCTCTAATAAGATATCAGATGGTGTAATAGTATCAAGCATAACGACTTTTTCTTTTTCGTATACGGTATATATTAACTTAACATCACCGTGAACTTGAGTAAACATTTTATCACTAGGTAACTTAAGTTCGTATTTAGCAGTGTGTTCTTTTTTGTTTTGTGATACTAATTCTCCTAAAAACTTACCATTACGTAATGCGGGATAATACTCAAAATTAATCTTTTTGAATGCCAACATATTGTATTTCTTTAATGCTCTTTCTAATTTTTTAAATTCATTTTCGTCAATGTAATCTAATACATAACCTTTCATATCAATACCCCCTAATTTCTTTTCTTGTATGCATTATAGCATAAAAATAGGAAAATGTCAAATTGTGTCTACTCTTTGATGCTTACGAGCAGTTATTTTAACATTTTCCATCATTTTTGTCAATAATTAATTCAACAATAGTCATCCCATCATTAATGCCATCATAATAGTATTTGCTGACTTTAGGGTGACTTTTGAGAACATCGTGGGTCGTCTTCCTTAAAACTCCGGTACCTTTACCGTGAAGAATGATTATTTTAGAATTTTGGAGTTTAAGATTATCCGCGATGAATTGTTCAATTAATATTCTAGCTATGCTACTGTATTCTTGATGGATATCAAGATATGGGCATTTGGCTAAAAAGGGATTATTCGTAATTTTGGACATATAATTTTTCAACATTTTCTAGCGAAGGGATTGATAAGCGCGTTCCAACGGTACCTAGTGATAGTCCCGCAGCAATATTCGCATATTTTACGGCTTTTTCGATGTCCCCACCATTAGCAATTATATAACTAAAAGCACCGGTAAAAATATCTTTTAAACCGTTGGGGTCAGCAATTGGAACTTTTAGGGAAGGACTAACTTTAATTTGATTCTCCAAACAATAGAGAGCTCCTTTTTCACCTAAAGTAATGACAATTTCGGCTTTGGGAAACTTGGCTTTTAATTTGTAATAAACAT
>CANQTK010000068.1 GCA_947626735.1 uncultured Clostridia bacterium | reverse complement strand
AATAAAAATTCCGGGAACTGTGCATAGTACACGATCCCCGAAAGCACAAAGCAGACATTCGGCAAAGCCACGCCGTTATGTTGAATTGTACATAACGGAGTTTGTCTTAATATCGTAGTTATGATCATGTTTGGCATTAAATGGGCGGCAGAACAGGATTTCTCCTGATCTGCCTTTAACATAATGCCCTACTGTTTTGCTGCGCCGAAACTCTTAAGCCATTCCATCATGTCCCTGCTTTTCTGCCAGGATGGGATGTCTGGAACAGGTGAATCAGATACCTGTTCCAGAGCCTTCCTTTTCATCGCAAGGCTTGACTGGGCATAAATACCCGTTGTTTTGATATCTGAATGCCCAAGAATGTCCCTGACATAAATCAGGTTGTTTTCAGCTTCATAGATATGCATTGCCTTTGAGTGCCGCATTACATGAGGGGTAATCCTCTCTGGAATAGAAGGGTCGAGTTCCGAAGCAGCCCTGACGTATTTATCAAGGATGTATGTGACGTTGGCACGGCTCATTTTCTTGCCATCACGATTGGTGAACAATGGCAGATGACTTTTTTCGGGATCCAGCAAGTGCATTTCTGTCAGGTAACTTTTCAGGTTTTTTGCAGTAGATGGAAGGAGCGGCACAGTCCGTGTCTTCCTCCCTTTACCATATATCTTCACGCTTGCTGGATGCTCCAGACGGACATCCTCAATGCGAAGGTCGCAGAGTTCCTGAACCCTAGAGGCAGTATCGTACAGGAAACACAGGATCGTAGCATCTTTCCTTCCCTGCGGTGTGGAGATATCCGGCTGCCGGAGGATCACAGCAATTGCTTCCTTGCTAAGAGGCTTGATTGCTTTTCTCTCAGTCTTCTTCACGGGAATCGCCAGTATCTTCTGGAAATTCAGAAGAAGCCTAGGTTCTTGAACTTGGACATACCGGACGAAGGAGTGGATTGCAGATAGCCTCTGATTACGGGTAGCAATTCCATTGTTCCGTTCGGTCTCCAGCCATTGTAAGAACCGATCCACGAGTTCCGCTGTCAGGTCATCTAACTTGAATCGTTCAATCTTCATTCCTTCGATGTCCTGGCAATAAACAAGAAATATTCGGAATGTATCACAATAAGAGGAGACAGTGTTTGCGCTGACATTCTTTAGTTCAGGCAGATAATGTTCCAGAAAGCTGGTCAGATGTGTTGCAAAATCAGTTGTTTTCATTTGGTACCTCCCACGTAGGAATTGTATCGCCAAGATAGTTGCTTTCATTTTGAAGGAATTCAGGGTAATACTCTGCTGCCAGGCGCAGATATACCTGGGTTTTGCCAATGTTATGGTGTCCTAGGTATACAGAAAGGTAAGGCAGAGCAGTTACGATGTCGCCCTTCTCTTTTTGAAGCTTCTGCATGCAGCGGACTGCAAAGGTGTGCCGCAGATCATGAACCCTGGGACCATAACCGCGCCCTTTGTGCTCGATTCCGCAGTGCCACAATGCTTCTCTGAACCTGTCATAGATGACGTTGGTATGGTGGAAGTTGCGCCGCGCATTTGGAAAGAAGTAGTCTTCGTCCGTACTTGCGGTATGCAGTTTCTGGAAATACTGTTCGTATTCCGCCCAAAGGCTGACGGATAACGGGACATAACGGGGCTTGTCGTGTTTTGCGGTGCGTATCATGAGAACGCCGCGCCCAAGATCTACATCCTTAACCCGTAGCTGTGCTGCTTCGCCAGCACGCAATCCGCAGCACATCAGTGTCTTAAACAGCAATGGAAAGACGATATGCCCGTTTGGGTATTGTCTGCTGGGCGGGAGGTTTTCAAAGTAGTTCATTAGAGCAGCAAGCTCTGTGTTCGTGAAAATGTACGGGGCAAAATCTGCATCATCCCTTGAAGATATGGATATTTGCGGATAGTATGCCTCATAACCATTGAGCCTTAGATAGTGAGCAAATCGTTTCGTAAAGTTAAGCCTCCACCGCTGGTTCTTTCTCTTTTCGTTGGGCCTTCGCTCAATCCATTTAAGGACGACAGTTTCCGGGAGTACCGGAGTAATGATGTCCTGCGATACAAGGAATTTATCCAGCTCCCAGAAACTTTTTGTTTCTTTTTCGTACTTGCATCCTAATGCCCGCTTCTCATCTATGAATGCATTGATCTGGCTGGCCAGGCCGCTTTGGTAGTTATATATCCTGCTCATATGAGTTCACCGTCCTCAAACGACAGGGCACATTCGCGCAGGTTCTCAACATCCAGCCGGATGTAATGGCTTAATGAATTCCTGTCTGTGTGGCCTAAGAATGAAAAGATGACATCAGGCGATACGTCAACCGAAAGCAGCTTAGTCGCTAGGGTCGCCCTTAATGAATGCAGCCCATGATGCGCCTCCGGCTGAACTTTTACTCCAGAGCGGGCGACATATTTCTCAAATGATGAGTTGAATGATTTCATCCGTCCATACGGTGGATTCAGGTTTACAAACAGGTGCTGGCTATCGGTCTGCGGTCTGACACGGAGGTAGTCAATAATAGCGTTGCCAATCTTCTCGCTGAGCGGCAGTGTATTGGGCTTCCTGGTTTTGCTCTGAACAAACGAGATGGAACATAAGTCCCAGTCGATATCTGTGAGTTTTAAATCACAGACATCTTTGCTCCTGACACCAAGCTCAGCCGCAATGGAAACCATGGCAAAATCCCTCTTTCCTTTGGGACTTGAACGGTCTATGGTTTCAAGTACCTTATTGATTTCATCGGACTCCCAGATTTTCACCATGCTCTGGGAGTTGCCCAGACGGTATTCAGGCACGCGCTCAGCAAGGTTTTCTGTAGTATATCCAAACAGTTGGAGATATGAAAGAAACATTCTCAACCGGCTCAGTTCCCCGCGAACTGTGCTTTTCGCATGCCCGCTCAATGTCAACAGGTATGCCGACACTCGTGCGTTATCGATTTCTGAAAGATGCTGTACGCCGTTGCTGATGAAATACCGCATGACAAAAGCAACGGATTTACGCATCGTTTCGCGGGAACAATCGGAATGACCTGTCTTGACCAGATATTCATCCTGCTTGTCCAGAAAATCATTGAACTCCGGAGGAAGCTTAGATAACGGATTTAATTCACCCTTTGTCCATGATCCTTTGGTTGCGAGGAGATCGAGCTTTTTCAAAGCGGTCACCTTTCGTGCAATAGTGGATTCTTTCAGTGGAGGCGTGGAATTCCTGATCTGTGTGATGAACTCCTCTTTATATGAAGGGGAGTACAGTCTATATCCTTTTGTGTCACAGAACTCCAGGAACCTCCTCCACACTGAAACGTCGTATTTAATCATACGCTCATCGTAGTTTTGCTCATGCATTATATTAGTAGCCTGAGCAACAAGCTGGGTTAGTATTTTTTCTGGCATGTAATAGCCCTCCTTTCGGGAGATATTTTAACATGCGCAGATGGATACCATTGGGATATTATGTGAAAGTTATTTGCTCAACTTTCCTTATTTGCCGCCCATTTAATGCCGAACATGATCATAACTACGATATTAAGACAAACGCCGTTGCCCCACATCTTGTATTCTGCGGAGTCGGAATGCGGCTCCTTGAGCCACTTGATGATCTGGTTCCTGGT
>CANQTK010000067.1 GCA_947626735.1 uncultured Clostridia bacterium | reverse complement strand
GTATATTTTTGAGGCATTTTTGTGATGCCTATTTTTTTGTCCTTATTTTAGTTTAAAAATAGAACTTTCCTATAATACAAAAAAAGTTACGCAAAAGTTTGACTTTGCGTAACTTTTTACTTAATTCTTCAAAACGTCTTCTACAAATTGCTTTACGGTTTCTTTTAGGAAATCCCAAAAACTAGGATAGTCTAGTATTTCTCCAGTATATTCTATTTTTTTGGATAAATAGTCTTCTAATTCCTCTTTCCATGTTTTTTCTACTCTCTTATCAAAGAGGGGAATTCCTGTATTTGGTAAAATTTTTGGAATTTCTTTTACGCTTTCAAGCGATACATGGTGATTTTCAATCATAAGATAGTTAATTTCTCCATAACCTCTATAAAGTCCCGCTCGAGAGAAAAAATCTTTCAAATTCCACTCTTTCTTATTTTTTGGATGAATTACTTTTCCATTTTCTTTATCCCAAAGAAAAGAAGGAATTAAGAATTTTTCAAAAAAGTAATAATCCAAATACAAATGAGAATACATACCAAATTTGATAGAATCATTTGGAAAATATAATTCCTTCCTCACTTGTTCTAAGTCTGGCACCCATAGTATGCCATTGGATGCTTTTTTACGATAGTGCGTTTTTTGCTTGTCTGCTTCTGCTAAATCCGGAATTAAATTTCCTGCTATAAAATTGATTTTATCTAGTGGAAGAATAGGACTTAGCTTAGAATAGACTTGTTGTGCAAAACTAAGATGATACAACATTCCTGGCATATAATTTCCTCCTTATATAGCATAGTTTTATTATAAACTATGTTGCATATACAATGTTTACAAAAAAAATTATAGCATGTATTTTAAATTATGTCAATTTCTGGATTTTTCATTTTAAATTTCCTTCCTTCTGACTTTACTTATAATTCACACATAATATACTCTTTCTAGTGACTATTTTAACGCTATTATTTCTTCGTCTTGTTTTAAGTCTTCTCCTAAAAATTGAAATACACTTTTATCTTTTTGCATAGCAATAAGTCCAATTTCTTTATCATTTTTTAATCTGCTACTAGCATATTTTAGAATAATTGGTTTGTTTTCTACCGCTAATTTTACAACTTCTTTATCATCTCGCATTTCTTGCGTTGCATAATATAAAATTTGCCCACTTACCTTTAATCCACTTATTAATAAATCTCGATCTTCTAATAACTTTCCTTTTGCATAGCAATAAGTCCAGCCTAATTTACTAACCGATTCATATACAATTTCTCTATCTTCTTTTAAAGTATCGGAGGCAAATTCTAGTGCTTCTGCATTGTTTTTTACCGCTTCTAACACAATTTCTCTGTCATTTTTTAGTTCTTCGTTTGCAAATTCTAATAATTTTCCATTTTC
Organism: uncultured Clostridia bacterium; assembly: GCA_947626735.1. Taxonomy (GTDB): domain Bacteria; phylum Bacillota; class Clostridia; order TANB77; family CAG-508; genus UMGS1663. The sequence goes on along the minus strand of CANQTK010000067.1, from coordinate 2,810 downwards.
TTTTACTGTTTTTAGTACATATTCTCGATTGCTAGAATTTTGTTTCATATTTGTTACTTCAATTGGTTCTGGCATTTTTTCTCCTACTTTCTTTTACTAATTTTTACATCTACCATATATATCTATTCTATTTTTTGCGTTCGTCCCAACTGCATAATAGTCTATAAATCAATTTTTGTTAATACAAAAATTGATTAACAGACTATAATTTGTCGGTCCCCACACAAGCTCACTTAAAAATAGAATAGATATATATGGTAGATGAAAAATTTTTAACCATTATTTTTTATTTTCTTTGCTAAACTTTCTGTAATTCCTTTTACTTTGGTTAATTCTTCGATGCTTGCATTTTTAATTTTCTCTACACTGCCAAATGTTTGCATTAGTAGTTTTTTCTTTGTTTCCCCAATTCCTACAATATCATCTAAGACAGAATGCGTTAGCTCTTTTTCTCTCAGTTTTTTATGATAGCCAATAGCTGTATCGTGTACACTATCTTGAAAACGCGTAATTAAGTTTAATAATTCTTGCGATATCGTAAGCTCTTTTCTGTTTTCATCCATTAAAGCTCTTGTTTGGTGTTTCTCATTTTTTACCATACCAAAAACAGGAATCGATAAATTATAACTTTTTACTGCTTCTATCCCTGCTCTTATTTGCGTAATTCCCCCATCGACAAAAATCACATCTGGCAATTTTCCAAAACTTCCATTTTCCTCCTCAATAGAGTGTTTTAATCTTCTTTGAATCACTTCTTTCATACAAGCCGGATCATCTTGAGAATATACCGTCTTAATTTTAAATCTTCTTGCTAAGTTTTTCTTAATATTACCATCTTGCATAACGCTCATACCGGCTACCATATTTGTTCCAGATAAGTTTGAAATATCGTAACATTCAATTTTTCTTGGCATTTTGTCTAATTTTAACACCTTTTTTAATTCTGCTAAAACATTATATTGCTCTTTGTTTTTATTTTCTAAAGTGATTAGTGCATTTCTTTCTGCCATTTCTACTAATCTTAATTTTTCGCCTTTTTGCGGTGTTTTTATTTCTACTTTTCTTCCTACGATTTTGCTTAATGATTCTTCTATTAACGCTTTATCTTCAATTTCTTCTTTCATCATTATTTTGTTAGGTAAAATGCTTCTTCCAATGTAATATTGTTTTACAAACTCGGAAACAATTCTTTCTTCTGTTTCATCTTCCATGTTTTTTAAAAAGAAGTGTTCTCTTCCTATCATTTTACTTTTGCGTACAAAGAAAACTTCAATGCAAACTTCAAAATCGCCTCTTGCAAACCCTATTACATCAATATCATTTTCGGTTAAATTCGATACTTTTTGTTTTTCAGAAATACGCTGGATGGCAATCATTTTATCCCTTACATAAGCTGCTTTTTCAAATTCCATTTGGCTAGATAATTCTTGCATTTCTTGTTCTAATTGTTTCATAATCTTTTCTGTTTTTCCTTCTAATAGCATCATGATTTCGTTTATTTGTACATGATATTCTTCTTTAGAAACATAGCCTTGGCAAGGTGCTAAACATTTTTTGATATGATAATTTAAGCATGGTCTATCTTTATATTTAAAATTACGACATTGCCTAATTTTAAATTTTTCTTTGATAAAGTCGACCATTTCCTTGGCTGCTCCTGCCGAAGCATAAGGGCCAAAATATTTGGCACCATCGTTTAAAATTCTTCTTGTAATATAAATATTAGGATAATCTTCTTGTACATTAATTTTAATATAAGGGTAAGTTTTATCATCTTTTAATAATACATTAAATTTAGGGCGATTTTTCTTAATTAAATTGCACTCTAAAATAAGGGCTTCTGCTTCATTGTCTACCACAATATATTCAAAGTGGTCAATTAAAGAAACCATATTTTCAATACGCTTTGTTTTTTTATTTTTTCGAAAATATTGCCTTACACGATTTTTTAAAGAAACCGCTTTTCCTACATAAATAATGTTATCTTCTTTGTCGTGCATAATATATACACCTGGTTTATTCGGCAATTTTTTTAGTTCTTGCTCTATATTAAACATTTCTTTTTCCCTTCTTTTTTATTATAACACCGATTGTCCAATGTTAAAAGTTTTTTATTTACTTTTTCTAAAATTTTAGCAAAGAAGAAGAGCAAAGCGTCAAGCTTTGCTCTTCTTGAATTTCTTCGAAGAGTTCTGTGTTATATTTTTCAATTTCTTGAATAATATAATCCAAAAATTCCTCATCGATTACCTCGCCATCTGCTTCTTCTTCACAGACTTCGTCGAAGTGGCACCATAAAATCCATTTGTAGATTTCCAATGCCTCTTGCTCAGAAGCAACCTCTAAACGGTCCAAAGCTTTTTCGAAAGGTTCACACTGAAGAAGATACACTTCTTTTGTAATAAACCCGTCTGCTAACAAATTGTCTTCGTCCGTTAAGGCTTTGACGATCAGCTCCTCACATTTTTCTTTCACGGTGAGCTCGTGACCGTCACAGAAAGGACAGTCCTCACTATGAATGATTTCTGTGGGCTTTGTGGCTGTTTCAGTGGCAGCAAAAGCTGTTGTTCCACCCAATAACCATACACTTGTAATGGTTACCATGAATAAAGTTTTTTGCAGCAATTTTTTCATTTTGTCTCTCCTTTTACTTTATTAATAAAATGCCTATATTTTATTATACTATATTTTTACCAATTTGTAAATAGACGTAACTTGTTTTTGCTTTAAAAAGTATGTGTCAAGTAAATGTAGGCAATTTTTTTATCTTTTTTTGAAATTTTTTTGTAATCCAATAAAATCCATTGCTT
>CANQTK010000066.1 GCA_947626735.1 uncultured Clostridia bacterium | reverse complement strand
TTGCAAAAAATAACCTTTATGGAATAACTATGAAGAAATTCAAATCGTCAAACATGAATTTAGTTACTCCATAAAGGCTACTTTCTATTCTCCATTATTCATGTTTGACTTTTACATTATAACTCATTTTTAGTTTCCGAACAAGTCTAATAATTTAATGTTTAATGCGGGTGTAAAAAATTTTTGTAGGTAAAATAGTAGTCATTGACTTAAATGGTCGACTACTATTTTTTCAATTTCATCCCAATGACCACTTTCTTGATAACACCTTAAAGCAATTAAATAATTAGCTCCATCGATACTCCATCTCATTCCTGCTTGTTTTAATCTTTGTTGAACTATGGTTTTATTTGAACTTTCAATAGCTCCACTTCCTACAAACCAACCATTATGCTCATATGTTGAATAATCTATTTTATCTTTATTATTCTTTAAGTAAATTGGTAAATTGCAAACTGTTTGAGGTATTTTTTTATCTTTGTATTTTTTTAGTTCTTTTTCTATTAAATTGTATTCTCTTGAATAACAATATCCTATTATTTTATCTTTAAATTTTTCAACTTTTTTTATATCATCATTAAAGATAAATTTACCATAATCATATATATTTTCTATTAAATGAAACTTATCCAATATTTGGGTTGCCTCTGGAAATAATTCATTAATCATGTTTCTTAACCATGTGGCTCCATCAGATATAAATACTATTTGCTCATATTTCCAATATTCTATTTCTACTGCTTTATAAAATAATAAAATTCTAAAAGTATCAACACTTCCTACATAGGAAACATATTCTTTATGCTGAATTAAATTTGCCTTATTTTTTCTTTTGCGTAAATCTTTTTCCGAGAAAAATATAGCTAATTTATTTTCTTTCCAAGTCGAACCGTTTTCATCTTCAACTCTTGTATTTACAGCTGCTCCATCAGCTTGAATATATAAAGTACCTTTTTTATCATTACAACTAATATTTATGTTAGCTCGATTATTCCAAGTTTCTTTTGCCTTATCGTAGTTATAGTCAAAGACTATTTTTCCAATAAATTTAGTTATTTTTAAAACATTGTTTTTTGATATATCAATGTTTAAAACTCGTTTAATTATTTCACTTGCTCTTTGAAATGATGTTTGATTTTGACCCCAAAAGGCTATTTCTATCATTGCCCTTATAGATACTTTAAAAGGTAATTTATCTATTTTTAAATATTCATCTAATGGAACAATTAATTTACTTTTTAAATTATATTCTTCTAATTTTATATCATCAACTATTTGTAGAATAGTTCTTCTAATTCTTATTTTTCCTGTTAATAAAATGAAGTTTAATACTTCGTAACCTTGGTTTTTTAATTGGTATCCTTTTTCTTTCCATTCTTGTTTTTTTTATTGATTAGTTCTTTTTCATTAATATTTTTTTTTAATAATTCTTCTAAATGACTATTAATTAGTTGCTCACATTTTTTAGAGCTTGTTAACGATAAGTCTTCTATGTCATCTATTGATAAACTTTTTTCATTAACTAATCGATCAAATTTTTTTTCCATTTCAGTTATATTACTATTTAATTCTTTTCTTATATCCATAATTATATTACCAACCTTTACTATAATTACAGTATAACACGCATACGTTTTACCTGCGAAAAAAATCTACACCCGTATAAAAATCAAATTGAATATATAAAAAATGAAAAAAATTATTTGAGAAAACGTGAATTAATTGGAACTCTTGTGTTAGATTTAGGAAAAAGAAGTATTTCAGCTATTGCTAATGCTTGTGGTTGTTGCTGGAGGTATGTAAATAAATGTTATTTAATGGTTAAAAACAAACTACCTAATTTATCTAATAAAAATAAATGTGGAAGAAAATCCTTATTTCAAATATATCCAACTTTAAAAGAAGATATAACCAAAATAGTTGAAAATCATTGTATTACTGACCCAAGATTTAAAAGTGAAAAACAATATGTAAGATTGAGTATTAAAGAAATTAAAAAACAATTAGTAGAAACTGGAAAATATAATGATGAAAGTTTTTCAGAAAGTGCACTTAATAATTTGGTAAATTCTATGGACTATAATTTAAAAAAAGTTCAGAAAATAAAACCATTAAAGAAAATAAAAGAAACTGATGCTATTTTTGATAATGTACATAAAAAGAAAGAAGAAGCAATGAAGGATAATAAAACTGCTCTTGTTTCAATCGATACAAAAGATAAAGTATTATTAGGTCCCTTTTCAAGAGAAGGAAAAAATAGAACTAAAGTTTCAGCAACTGATCATAATTTAACTAATAAATGTTTAATACCTTTTGGAATATTAGATTTAAAAAAGAATAAACCATATTTTTTTAATTTTGAACAAAAACCAACATCATTAGATTTAGTTGATTGTATTGAAGAATTTTATCGAAGAGAATATTTAAACACCGAAATTAATAAGCTTGCCATTTTATTAGATAATGGTCCAGATAACAGTGGTGTTAGAACTATTTTTTTAAAGGGATTAATAGAAATGAGTAAAAAATATAATATTGAAATAGAGTTAATTTATTATCCGCCATATCATAGCAAATATAATCCAGTAGAAAGATTATGGGCAAGACTTGAAAATATTTGGAATGGCTACTTATTAGAAAATAAAGATATTTGCATTAAATTTATGAAAAATTTAACTTGGAAAGAAAATTCTTCTGTAACATTAGAAATGACTAAAAAATATGAAAAAGGATTAAAAGTAGAAAAAAAGGAGTTACTATTCACGGTCCAAGTGAAAGGGCACGACAAAACGGATTAAAAAACTTAATTTTTTAATCTGTTTTTTTAAGAGGCATCGTTCTCCACTTCTCCAAATATTTCAGCAACAGTATATGGATTATCTTCCATTAATCTTATCAATGCTTCGGTTGGATTTATATTATTTCTGTAGCATGTTTCAATATATGTTTTTATATCTGCATAATATTGAGCATAAGATATATTTTGAAATTGACCAGCTACCTTCATTTTAGATTTTACACCTCTTAATGCTCTCTCACTTAAATTGTTACTAGTTGGAAGTGTGAAATCATATAACCACAAAAAGTAATTTCCCTTATATTCTAATATTCTTGTTATTAAGGCTTTTTCTTCATTATCATAATGTGTTTTAGGTTTTGTTTTATTTTCTTCAATAGCCTCTAGGGTAATACTCTCATATTGTTCATCAAAATCTTTTATGTAATTTTCAGGAAACCTTATTTGGTCTTGTGATATGAACTCTTTGCTATCATGAATTGTTTTTTGAACTAATTCTTTAAATTTACTACACCATTCATGACTAGTATTATTTTTACATTTTTCTAAATCACGTATTAAATGTGCATTGCATTCAAGATTTTGATATGAATATTTATAATTTATTTTATTGTGGTCATGCATTACTTTTACATCATCAGCTAATGTCGTAAGCACTTGATCTTCGTTAATTCCTTCCTCATCTTTCTTTAAGTGAGCTGTATAATAGGCAATGTTATCATTACCATAGAATCTTAAACATGCCCTCTTAGTATCAATCATAATTACTGTATCATCCCAATATAATACCTTTAATTGCAGAACCTTTTTGTATAAATCTTTCTTAAATTGATTTAGTTTATCTGAGGCCTTTTTTTGCAATTTAGAAATGTATCCTTCACTCATATCTATTTCACCATTAGAAAATCCTTTGATTAGTCTTCTTATTTTATTCATTGGGACATTTCCTTCATTTGCTAATGATAATGCTACTGATTGAATTTCGCTTCCATATTGATTTTCTTCCTTTAATCTCGTCGGAATAGATTCATGGCATTCTTTATTACATTTAGTACATTTATATTTTTTAAAATGATGTCTTTTTTTAACTGGTAAAAATAAATAAGTTAATTCATCTTTACATATTTCTCCAACTTCTTCTAAATTACCACCACAGCATGGACAAGCATCTAATGTGTGTTCTACATTTTCATTAACTTCATTATCTGCAAATTTTTCTAATTTATGTTTTTTATGACCAGGTTGTCCGCCCTTTGTCTTACCTGTTTTAACCCTTGTATTAGGTATTACTTTTTTCTTGTTAATTGGGGTTTGACTTGTTGGTAAACTTGAATTAGTTCCATCAATATTTAACAAAGCTTTTAATCTTGATATTTCTTTTGCTTGTTCTTCAATAATTTTCTCTTTTTCTGTAATTATTTTCTCTTTTTCATTTAATAATGGTTGATATTTTTTCTGAGCTTTAGAATCAAAATCATTAATTGCTTTTTTATATTTTTTTTCTAATAATTGATGTTCATACTTTAATAATTTATAATCTTTACTTTTTTTATCATATTTTTCTGTTAATTTCTGATAATCTTTTTCAAACATTTTTTCATAATTAGCTGCCATATCATCACTACCTTGAGTTAAGCTTATCACTTTTTCAAAGATTAAAAAAGCCTTTTATTTAAAGACTATTTTTCATATAATTTTATTTTAAGCTACATCTGGACTGTGAATAGTAACCTTATTTTCCTATAAATAAATTTAATTTTGAAATTTAGAATTGAAGTTAAATAATTTTAATGATATTTTATA
>CANQTK010000065.1 GCA_947626735.1 uncultured Clostridia bacterium | reverse complement strand
CTTTATAAACCTTTCATAATCATTGTCAAATAATTTACATAGTAAAGTATCATCTTGATTAAATAGGTCTTTTACTTGTTGATATATTTCCTTATGGTTTTCTTTATTTGCACCTTGTATTATATCATAATACCTTTGTTTTACATCAGTAGAGATGAAGTCCATAAGAGTATAACCAAAATCTTTATCAACAACATCATCTTTTTTGTTTCCAATTTGTTCTTTATTTCTAAACTTATCAAATCTTACATATACAGTCTTTATCATCATTTCCCCCTTTTCGTGTCGACAGCCGAAATTATCATATTAACAAGTGTTGACTTTTATAAAAAAAGTGATATAATAGCATTATAAACAGTTAATCGATTAGCAAGTGCAAGTGTTAATAAATACTTATGCACATTTTTTAGAACATTGACATCAACACTTAAAGCATAACACATTTTATTTGTAAACATTATATAATTTTTAAGTTATTTTGTCAACAGTTAGACTATAAATTGTGTAAAAGAAAAAGAGTTTACCTAAATATCTTTTTTTATAACACATTTTTATAACTTATTTATACTGCAACATCATTTGTTAATTTTTTAAAATGTGTTGTTAAACTACATTTTTATATTTATATATAAAACCCTGTTTTATAACACATTTTTATATAACAGTATAAAAATTTAAAAAGAAAGGAAGTGATTAAGTTGTCAAGAGTATCATTTGAATATGTAGAAAAACATACAGACACAGGTTATACAGATACAGCAACACTAATAGTAGCAACTAAACTTTGGATACAAGATGAAAAAGAAAGACAACAGGTATTAAGAAAAATTAAGAATGTATCAAGTTTAGAAAAAAAAGAATTGACAGTTCCAAAAAACAATGAAATTGTTACATTTGATGACATTTATTATAATACTAAAATTACTAACCCTTATAATTCGAAAGAAACATTTTATGGTTTTTCTTATAGATGTCTAACAGGATATTTAAGTATTAGATTAAAACATAATGTAATTTATACTAGGAAACCTGCAACTATAATTAAAGAATTAAAAGAGTATTTATCAAAACACTTTCACATAGAAGATAAATACTTAAATAGTATAGATGATTATATTTTTCTTGGTAGAATTGACTATAAAAGAGATTATAAATATCGTACTTTAGAGGAATACTATCTCATCAAGCAAATTATAGATATAGCACCAGATACTATTATTAGAAGTTGTTATTCTAAAGAAGATAAAGCAGATACAGAATTTGAATATATAAAAGCATATAAATCAAAATCTAACAAAACTGCACAATTTGTAATGTATGATAAACATAAAGACCAAGAACATTCTTTAAAAAGAGGAGAAATTGATGAATTAGATTATGAAAAATACTATCATACAATTAGATTTGAAGTTCGACTTCTTAACAGTAAATTAAATGCCCTTAAAAAAGCAAAAGAAATTCCTAAAAAAATACATAACTACAAAGATAAAGAGAAAGCAAAAGAATACTTTGATTATTATGCAACAAAAGCATTCTTTACAGAGCCAATATTTAGAATAGATACAGCAAAAGAAAAAGTAAATCAAAGCAATTTAAAAGACAATATGAAAGTAAAACTATGTAATGTATTAGATTCCATCAATACTAGAGGTTACAGTAAAACAAGAGATATTTATACAGATATAGTAACAAATAGTACAGGAAAGCAACAGAAGAATTATAGTAAATTCAACAGGTACATTGAAAAGATAAGAGGTTTAAATATTAACCCATTAACTTTAAGACAGACTTGGAGAGATGATAAGGGAAATATTGCAGATACTACTTATACAGAAATTCCAAATTTCATCTTGGCAGAGAATTGTTTAGAAGAAGAATGTATGTTTATTGATGAATAAAAAGGCTTGACATATCGTAAAACTTACGGTATGTCAGCCAAAATTAAAATTTGAAAGGAAGTAATTAAAATGGAGAACAAATTTAATTATATTAAAAATTTAGACACAAGAGGAATGACAATGCAAGAGAAAGAAGCATTAGAAAGTTTATTAAAGGATAGAAACTATACAGAGATGGAAAGAAATACATCATTGAAAGATACAATAGAACTGGCAAAACAAGGAGTATATGATGAAATATTTGTATCAAATGTTATTAGTCTAGTATATGAATTAGGCGAATGCAGTAAATGTGTAGTTGATATAATCAAAGAATTAAGAGAAAAAGATGTAAATATTCATTTTGTAGAACAAAATATAGATACAAGAAATAGAAGAAATGATTTACATCTAGGAACTTTAATAGGAGAGGCAGTATATCAAATGGCAATAGAAAAGGGGGAAGTAGGAGATGGAAAAGAAGAAATATAGAATAGTTATGGACTTCTTTAGTGCGAAAATTATTGAACTAAATATGTTAGATGGAGCAGAAGAAGAAATATTAAAATGGAACAATTATATAGAAATGACAGATGAAGAACTTGCAGACAAAATAACAGAATTACAAATTAAAGGTTTGGAAGTTGAAAAGTACCATCAAGAGTACAAATGGAAAAAGATAAGAAATGTTAGAGATTATTAAATATTATAATGCCCTACTTTAGGGCATACCAAATATTAAGGGGGTGGTTAAATTGCAAGTATTAGAAGAGGGCTTGACAATTCATAAAACTAGCCATAAGCTAGAAAACTAGAATTAGAGCCTATTACATCATACCATATCATAATTCCCACCGGAACCTACTAAAAATACAAACTTATTATTAAGATTTAGTATAAGTTCCTGGTAAACGAATTTCAAACCATAAATAATTTATGGAGATAGATATGGAAGATAAAGAATACTTAAATATAAAAGAGGCAGCAAAGTTATTAGGGATAAATAATAAGTTGATGACTAAATTAAGTCATCAAGAGGGTTTCCCTTGTATTAGGTTTGAAAGAAGAGTAGTTATAAATAAAAGGGCATTAGAAGAATGGTTTTTAAGCAATTCTAATAAATTCATTAAATAGAGGTAGGTAGATGAAATGGAAAGTAGTAAAATCAAACAAGTAAAGAGTGGTAAGGACAGGCAACCTAAAGGTTTTGGTGGTTTAAATAAAAGAAAAGACAGTTGGGAAGGAACTTTAAGTGTCAAGAAGAAGAATGGAGATAGCATAGATAAGTCTTTTACTAGACATACTATTGCAGAAATAAATCATATTAAATATCAACTTAAAGCATTAGAGCCACTAGATAATGATGTATTAGATATAAAAATCAATAAAAATACTAATGAAATTACTTTAATTCAAGATAAAGATTTAATTGCAAGTGTAAATAAAATAGACCCTAACATTATAGTAGATGAGTATGTAGATTACTGGTTGTGGAATCATAGGAGAAGAGGAGAAAAAGGAACAAAGATTAAAGATTCAACTTTTAGTGATTATGTGCAGAAAAGTCAACATATCAAGGATAAACTAGGGACAATAAAACAAAATGGTAAAGAATATAAAGTTAAAGTAAGAGATTTAACATTTAACTTTATAGAAAGACAGTTATTAGAGTTGTATGAAGAAGTTGCAGAAAATACTGTTAAACAAGTTAGAAATCATATATACAATATGATGATGTATGCACGAAAAGATGGAATAATAAAGGAAAACCCACTACAAGATGAAACTATAAACTTTCCATCATCAAAGGCAAAATTTAAGCGAAAGATTATTGAAGAAACTGATATACAAAGTGTTATACAGTATTGTTTAAAAAAATGGTATATAGATGTACTAACACAAATTATAACTGGAGCAAGAGTGTCTGAAATAAGAGGTTTAATTTGGAAAGATATAGATGAAGATAAGTGCGAGATAAGTTTTTCAAATAACTATCAAACTATACAACAATATGATATTGATGAACAAGGACATATACAAGCACAAGGAACGAAAAGTGATTATTCAACATTGAAATCATCATCAAGTTATAGGATAATTAAAGTAGATGAAGATTTTATGAAGATATTGAAGATACATAAGAAATTACAAATGCAAAAGGCAGAAAAGAGTAATATTCCTTTTAAGGAAACAGCCCCTGTATTCACAGGTAGGTGGTACGGAAAGCAATTAGGTAAGAACACAACTAATGATAGAGTTAAAGAAGTTATGCAAGAATTAAAAATAAAAGATTGGGAAGAAATTACTAGTCATTGTTTAAGAAAAAGTTTTTGTTGTGCAGGGTTATTAAATGATGTACCAGTAGAATATATGGCGAAGCTTTTAGGTCATAAAGACCCAAAAGTAACTTTACGGATATTATGCAGAATTTAAACAGGAGAAAATCAATGACTATGCAGAGAAAACCAATACCAATAGACTTACTGCATTACAAAATATAATGAAAGGAATAGCAGTAGCACCTGTATAAATTAAATCATTGTTGCAAAGAATAAAGAAATGTATTATACTTATTATATGAGTATAGTACATTTTTTTAGATAAATATAACTGGAAAATAACTGGTTTTTGTTTGATTAGAACAAGTAGGTGTTGAGATTTAGGGAAATATAAGGCATAAATGATAGTTTGCTAAACTGTTAGGGTTCGTAAGGGCCGCGAGGGTTCAAATCCCTCAGCTTCCGCCAAAAGTAGTAGATTTT
>CANQTK010000064.1 GCA_947626735.1 uncultured Clostridia bacterium | reverse complement strand
CCGTCAGACGGGGACAGCCGGGGTAGGAACACGGACGTTTCGGTTTCCTCGGCATACAAATCACCTCTCTTTCCAAGCATAAGAAAAACCCCACAGGATTGCTCCCATGAGGCTCGTCTTATTCTATTTTTCTATTGTAATCATACCATAAGTCAAGTGTGCCATACTATGCCAAACCGTGCCATCTTTTAATCTCTCCATGTTTAATTCCCCACAGTTCCACTCCTGCCCTTTGGAACATCGGAACAAGAAAATGTTGTTCCTGTTCCATTTCATTTACTCTTGGAACGGAAAAAGGGAACGCTGCCTATCCCATTTTCCCTCACAAATTTTAACTTCACGTGCCAACTGTTCCACTTATTACATATAAAAAGGAAAAAGATACGTAATAGCAATATGGGCTCTATATACAGGCATTTTTTATATATAGGAAAACCATGGCACTTTCGGAACATCTGGAACGCATACCGCGCCGCCCTCTTTTTTGAGAACGGTGCGGATTTTTTTATTTCAAGGGGTACGAATCGGGCAGTTTCCTTTTGACGGAAGACCTGTGAGGGAGAAAACCTCGTAGAAAGGCGGTGATACAGATGAAACCCGAAAACATGAGTCAAAGGAAAGGAGGAACCGCGAATGAGCAGAATCAAGCTGTTACTTGACCTCATCGAAGATGTCCGCGCCGTGGCCAACGACCTGCAGACAATTGCAGACGCAATGGCAAGCGACGAGCCTGCCGCAGAAGCCACGGAAACGCTTGTGCAGAAAGTCGCTGCTGAAAAGGAGGAGCCAAAAGAAGCGATTCGTCTGGAGGATGTCCGGGCTGTGCTTGCGGCAAAAAGCCGTGACGGTTACGGAGCGCAGGTACGCGAGCTTATCACCAGACACGGCGGCAGCAAACTATCTGACATCAATCCGTCTGAGTACGGAGCAATGCTGAAAGAAGCGGAGGTGTTGGGGAATGCCACCTAATACGCACGCCATCCTCTCCCCGTCAAGCGCCGACCGCTGGCTGCACTGCACCAGATCCGCAAGGCTGGAACTTGAGTTTTCCGAAAAGGAAAGCGACGCCGCTGCCGAAGGAACTGCCGCACACGCTCTCTGCGAACACAAAGTCAAAAAAGCATTGAAGCAGAGAAGCCGCCGTCCAGTCTCCGAATATGACAGTGATGAGATGGAAGAACTGACGGACGCCTATAGGGACTATGTCCTGGATCAGCTGATTCAGGAAAGGCAAACCTGTCCGGACGCGCAGGTGTTCATTGAAACAAAGCTTGACCTTACAGCTTACGTCCCCGACTCGTTCGGCACCTGCGACTGTCTCATCGTCTCTGACGAAAAACTCCACATTATCGATTTCAAATACGGTCAGGGAGTTTTAGTCGAGGCGGAAGAAAATCCGCAGATGAAACTTTACGCTCTCGGTGCGCTGGATATCTACGATGGACTTTATGACTTCAAGGAAGTGGCGATGACGATTTTCCAGCCGAGACGCGAGAATGTCAGTACCTGGACAGAAACAGTCAATGAGCTTCGCAAATGGGCTGAAGAGGAACTGAAGCCAAAAGCTGAACTGGCGGATGCCGGCGAGGGTGACTTTTGCAGCGGCGACTGGTGCCTGTTCTGTAAGGCGGCGGTCAAATGCCGCGCAAGGGCGCAGGCGAAACTGGAGCTTGCGAAGCAGGAATTCTCGCTCCCTCCCATTCTCACAGATGAGGAGATTGAGGACATTCTTCCGAGGATTCCCGACCTCACAAAATGGGCAAACGATATCATGACATATGCCACGGACGCTGCCCTGAACCACGGCAAGCGGTGGAAAGGCTTCAAGGTGGTCGAAGGCAGAAGCAATCGCAAGTACAGCGATGAAGATGCTGTCATCAAAGCCGCGAAGGACGCAGGCTATACGGACATCTTCAAGACGAGCCTCATCTCGCTGACCGAGATGGAAAAGCTGATGGGCAAGAAGAAATTCAAGGATATACTCGGCGGGCTTGTAGTCAAGCCGCAGGGCAAGCCGACTCTCGTGCCCGACACGGACAGGAGAACGGCAATCATAGGAAACGACGTAAAATCAGACTTTAAGAAAATTACGGAGGTAATGTAATCATGGCAAACAACAGTAAAACCAAGGTAGTAACCGGCACAGTCAGACTCTCCTACGCAAACGTGTGGGAGCCGAAATCCATCAACGGCGGCGCTGAGAAATACAGCGTCTCCCTCATCATCCCCAAAAGCGACAAGAAGACTATCGCCGCCATCAATGCGGCTGTCGATGTGGCAATTGAAGAAGGACTGGCGAAGTTCGGCGGCAAGAAACCGAACAAGGCTGCCATCAAGCTTCCTCTGCGCGATGGCGATACGGAACGCGACGATGAGGCTTATGCGGACAGCTATTTCGTCAACGCCAACAGTCAGACACCTCCTCAAATCGTGGATCAGAACGTGAACCCCATCATGAACCGCAGCGAGATCTACAGCGGCGTGTACGCAAGGGTGTCCATTAATTTCTACGCCTTCAACTCCAATGGCAACAAGGGCGTAGCCTGCGGTCTGGGCAATATCCAGAAAGTGCGTGACGGCCAGCCCCTCGGCAACCGCAGTACGGCAGAAGACGATTTCGCCGCCATTGAGGATGCGGACGATTTCCTGTCCTGAAAGGAGTGGAACTATGACGGAAGTATATGAGCAGGTCATTATTACCTGCACAACAATCAATGTTGTTATCCTCTTCTCCACTCTTGTCTCGTGGATCGGATGCAAGATTTCCAACCATCGCAGGAAGAGAAAAGAAGAAGCTGAGAAGCATATGCAGGATAAAAAGGAGTAAGGACGACGGGCGGCAGGGATGCCCTATCTGCCGCCCTGCTTTGAATCGAGGTGAAAGCAATGAAGAATATCCATATTGATATAGAGACTTTTTCGGACATCGACCTGAACAAGTGCGGAGTATACCGTTATGCCGAGTCTTCCGCATTTGAAATCCTGCTCTTCGGATATGCAGTGGATAGCGATCCGGTAACGATTATCGACCTTGCGCAGGGCGAGAAAATCCCGGAGGAAATCCTCGATGCCCTGACAGATGATAGCGTCACCAAGTGGGCTTTTAACGCCAATTTCGAGCGCATCTGCCTGTCAAGGTATTTGCGGGATCTCGGACGGAGCCTTGATCCATTCCGAGATAGGCATCCACTCTCCACGGAGACAGCGATGTTCCTGAATCCCGCAGGATGGCGATGTTCTATGGTGTGGGCGGCTACGATGGGACTACCGCTTTCCCTCAAAGACGTGGGCAATATCCTAAAACTTGAGGAACAGAAAATGGACGAGGGCAAAACGCTTATAAAATACTTCTCTGTTCCCTGCGCTCCAACAAAGGTGAACGGTGGACGGACAAGAAATTTGCCCTCTGACAACATTGAAAAATGGAAAACTTTCAAAGCGTACAACAGGCGTGACGTTGAGGTTGAAATGGCCATACAGGAAAAGTTATCCGGCTTTCCAGTACCAGAGTCTGTATGGGACGAATACCACATCGACCAGGAAATAAACGACCGCGGCGTCCGTGTCGATATGCAGCTCGTGGATAATGCCATCTCTATGGACAGTCGTTCCCGCAAGGAGCTGACCGCCGCCATGCGAAAAATCACGGCTCTTGACAATCCCAACAGCGTACATCAGATGAAGCAGTGGCTTGCCGACAATGGGCTTGAAACTGATACTCTCGGCAAGAAAGCTGTGGCAGCTCTGCTGAAGGACGCTCCAACCGAACTTGCGGAAGTGCTGACGCTCAGGCAACAGCTTGCAAAATCGTCTGTGAAGAAATATCAGGCAATGGAAAACTGTGTCTGCGCTGACGGCCGCTGCCACGGAATGTTTCAATTTTACGGAGCAAACCGCACAGGCAGATGGGCCGGCAGATTGATCCAATTGCAAAATCTGCCACAGAATCATCTCCCTGACCTTACACAGGCACGAGCTTTGGTACGTTCTGGGGACTTTGATTCGATAAAACTCTTATATGAGGATGTACCGGATACGCTTTCACAGCTTATCCGCACGGCCTTTATCCCGAAAGAAAACCATAAATTCTATGTAGCTGATTTCTCCGCTATTGAGGCGAGGGTGATTGCCTGGTATGCGGGAGAAAAATGGCGGCAGGAAGTGTTCGAGAAAGGCGGCGATATTTACTGTGCGTCCGCAAGCCAGATGTTCCATGTACCTGTGGAAAAGCACGGTGTAAACGGACATCTCAGGCAAAAAGGCAAGATAGCAGAGCTTGCCCTCGGCTATGGCGGCTCTGTCGGCGCGTTAAAGTCAATGGGCGCATTGGAGATGGGACTTTCGGAGGATGAACTACAGCCGCTTGTATCCGCCTGGAGGCAGACCAATCCCCACATTGTGAAGTTCTGGTGGGATGTAGACCGTGCCGTCACCGATGCGGTGAATCACAAGCGCATATCCCACAGCTACGGCCTGACTTTTTTCTATAAGTCAGGAATGCTATTCATCACACTGCCCTCCGGCAGGAATCTCGTCTATGTGAAGCCGAAAATCGGCACAAACCGGTTCGGCGGTCAGTGCATCACCTACGAAGGCGTAGGCGCAACAAAGAAATGGGAGCGTATCGACTCCTACGGCCCCAAGTTCGTGGAAAATATCGTGCAGGCGACTTCCCGCGACATCCTGTGCAGTTCCATGAAAACGCTGCGGCACTGCTCCATCGTCATGCACATCCATGATGAGCTTGTTATTGAGGCTGATTCCAGAGTTTCCCTCGATGTGCTGTGTAAGCAGATGAGTAGGACTCCCGACTGGACTTCGGGCCTTAATCTCCGGGCAGACGGTTATATCTGCGATTTTTATAAAAAATCATGAATTCATGATTTTTTATATTATCCCCAAGAAAATATTATCCCCAACTTTCATTGAA
>CANQTK010000063.1 GCA_947626735.1 uncultured Clostridia bacterium | reverse complement strand
CTGACATGTATCATGATGGAGTTCCTGCTGAGAGATATCAATTTTCTCCGTATGGTGTTGAGCGCTTGATAAAATTTATCAACGACTCCAACAATTCTTACTTGATGCTGTCTGGCGGTGGAGAACCGATGATTCGCAAAGACATTGTCAATGAACTCATTCGTAAAGTAAAGACAGACCGTATTGTTATTGTAACAAGTGGAATTTGGGCAAAGACTTACAAAAGTGCCAAAGATACCATCGATGAACTCTATTCTAGCTATACTAGTAGAGATGATGACATCGTTTTGGTTGTTCGTCTTAGTGTTGACAGCTTCCACTACGAACCTTTAGGATTTGACGTTATCAACAATATCATCAGAGTTTTTAGGGAAAATTACAGTCATTGTAAGAACTTCCAGCTTAGGATTCATACTATGCAAAATGACCCTACTCTTGATGAGGTGGCCAAGAAAATTGGTAACTGTGAAGTAATTTACAGTGACATCGAGTCAGTTTCTGACAATAGGGAAATCATTAAGATTCTTCCTAAACAGGCTAAGTTGAGGTTTGATGATGGGTATGAAATCCTCGTGGGTCGCTCTAAACTGTTTTTCTC
Source organism: uncultured Clostridia bacterium (assembly GCA_947626735.1). Lineage (GTDB taxonomy): Bacteria > Bacillota > Clostridia > TANB77 > CAG-508 > UMGS1663. Next base: position 4,464 of record CANQTK010000063.1, on the reverse strand, counting down.
CAATCTGAAAATTGACCTGAATGAATTTACAGAAGACATTCAAAGGTCTCTTGATGTTTTCGAGGAAGACATGAGTGCCAGTGAGTACGGAAATCCGTCTATTCTGACCAACTGTGATGGTTCCCTTGGACTTGATTTTTGGATTGATTACAATGGGAACGTTACTACATGGGGTAATCAGCAGTGGGATAGTCTTTATAACGTATATGTAGATTCTTATCAAGATCTTATTAAGGGTACTTTTGAGAATATCATCAGCTACTCATTCTTAGATAAAGGATACTACTATCGTGAAAGGATTATCCGTGCAGTAAATCCAAAAGCTGTCTTGCGGTCAAAGGTAATGAACTTAAGAGATTATGCAGGAGCCTTCTTGATGGAAGAAGAAAAAACAAAACTGTATTATGCAGTAAGAGCCATTAAGGATTATTTTGAGGATGGCATCCTGTCTGAAGACGATATTTCGTTCTTGCCTGCAAACCTTTTGAGTGTTATTCATTCCTCTACCGAGGAAATCAACTCTCTTTACAGAGCTTCTGATTTTGATATTATCAGTCAGTACTTTGCCAAAAAAGAAGAGTTGAACATGGATGACTGGAAAATTTTGTTCAACCTCATTAGATTGGGACATTATGATGTTTCTAATCAGCACATTGAAGAGGCTATTGCTTATTATAATGATACGTATTATGCTGATATAAAAAGTGTTGATGATGTCCCTGATGATGACAGTCCTATCATGTATGGAAAGTACCACAACAGAATTTCCTTCATGAAGAAAGAAGCAGAAAATTTCTGCCTCAAAATGATGAACTAAGTTCGAAAGCAAATCCTCTTACTATTTGGTAAGAGGATTTATTTAACTATATATGGTAATAGATCTATTTTATTCATATCTTCTTCTGTTATAGAAAAATCATAAACTGATATATTTTTAATAATTCTTTCTTTATTGGTTGATTTTGGCAAAGGAATTACATTGTTTTGTAAGCACCATCGTATGCAAATTTGAGCGATACTTTTATTATACTTAATTGATAACTCTTTTAAAACATCATTATCAAAGATTTTTCCAGACCCCAGAGGGCTCCATGCTTCAACAATAATGTTTTTATCTGCACAGTATTCTAATGTTTCTTTTTGCATAAATCCAGGATGAAATTCTATCTGATTAACCATCGGAAAAATCTCTATATTAGGTAATAACGCCTCTAAATGTTGAACCATAAAATTACTTACACCTATTGCTTTTACTTTTTTTTCTTTATATAATTCTTCAAAAGCCTTCCATGTTTCTATATTTAACTCTTTCCAATTTTCTGATGTCATTGGCCAATGAATTAAAAGTAAATCTAAATAATCTGTTTGTAAATTATTTAGAATCTGTTCAACTGCTTTTAGAGTTCTTTCATATCCTTTATCATCTTTCCAAAGTTTGCTGGTTAAAAATAAACCTGTTCTATCAATATTATACTTTTTAATTGCATTTCCTATAAGTTTCTCATTTTGATACTTTGATGCAGTATCTATATGTCTATATCCAGCTTGATAAGCATTATAAATCATTTTATCGATAATTTCTTGTTCTTTAATATGCCATGTTCCTAATCCTATGTTTGGTATAATTAAACCATTTTTTAAACGATATCCTCTATCATTATCCATCATATTAAATTCTCCTATCATAACAAATAATAGTACCACAATCTAAGAGGTACTATTATTTATTTTAATTATTTTTATTCTTTAGATATTCTTTAATTCTTTCTATATCTACTTGATCTTTAGGTTTATTTCTTTTTATTTTAAAGTCTAGAATAGTATTTAAGTCTTCTAAATTATATGGTTCACAAACTTCCATATTAAATTTTTCTTTTTCATCTACAACAACTTCTAAAGAATCACTTATATGATAAAATCCACATTCATTTTTTTTATCTTCTGTTAAGTCATATTTATCTTTTATTTGCTCAAATAATTCTCTTGAAATACATAAATCTAAATCTCCAGCTTGTTCTCTAATACCTCTAATTACAAGAGACGCTCCAGATAATACATAATATTCATCTTTAGGCAAATTTAATTCCTCTAACAAATTTAATAATTGTTCTTTATTCATAAAATAAAACCCCTTTCCTTTATATCAATTGTAAATATATCATGTATAATGCTAAAAGTCAATATAATTAATTTGTCGATTTTAGTCATAATATTGACGATTTTGAAACAATAATGTATAATTATTATGTAGCCTTTTGGCGTAGATGTTTAACAATAATTTGTTTTAAATCGAAAGGAGAATCTATTATGCGGAAATTTCATAAAACTATAGTTACAATAGACAATTATTTACGAGTTTTGGTTGTTAAAGAACATAATATAATACGGTTGCCTAGTAACGAAACTTCAATTCCAACACATTTTGTATATGGAGAAAAGCATTATTCTTATGTTCCATACAAGCAATATTCATTACAAGTAATAAATTCACACCTTATTACAATTAATATTGCTTTGCAAAGTTTTACATTCGAGGAAGATCGTCAAGCTCTTTTATACTTTATATCTCATATAAAAAGTTATGAAGACGATAATACTACATTAGAGAGTTTTGATTTCGTTAGAGCATTAGAAAAACTGGATATTCAAGCACTGTCCAAAATTCCAAAAAGTGATTTGCACAATCATACACCACTTGGTGGCTCACGTGAACTAATAAGAGAATTATCAGGTAAAGAAATACCAAAGTTAGATAGACGCTTTAAGTCTATTCCTGAAATGAATAAGTGGTGTGATGATAATATTAAAGCTCCTAATGACTACCAATATCGGATGTATGCTTGCTTTAAGCAAGCAAAACAAGATGGAATAAAGGTCTTTGCTCCTAATATAGCAACATGTGCTAAAAAGAACTTTCCTTCATTGGATTACTTTATAAAATTCATTTATGAGTTAATTCAAGAATTTTCTGACTCCATGGCAATTTACCCAGAGTTAGCATTGGATAGGAACAAATACTCGGAAGACCTAAAGGATTTGGTAATAAAACTTTTAGATACTGGTATGTTTTATTCCTTAGACATAACTGGTGATGAAACTCTTGGAGTTCAAAATTTTAAGGAAATATATAATATTGCTTCCTCATATGGAATTATAAAAAAGGCACATGTTGGAGAATTTTCACATGCTAATGCAATATTTAATGCAATTAAAACTTTAGAGCTAGATGCTGTTCATCATGGGATATCTGCCTTAGAAGACGAAAATCTAATGGATTACTTGGTAAAAAATAAAATATCTTTGACTATGTGTCCATCGAGTAACTATTTCTTATCACGTGTCCAGTCTATTGGTAACCATCCTATCAAGCAACTATATCGATATGGAATAGGAGTGTCCATTTGTAGCGATGACATACTAATATTCGGTTCAAGTATTTCGAATGAATATAAGATATTATATGAAAATAATGTCTTAAACGCATTTGAACTGAATGCTATACGTTTAGATGGATTAAACTCCTACGCAAAGTAGACTAGAGGGTATTCTTATTGAATACCCTCCATTTTTGATTATTTATTTTCTTCTATCCAACTACAAAATTCATCCGCAGTAAGTTTACCATCTCTATATTGTTTTAATTGAGTTCTTGCTTTTAATTTCCAAGAGGCAAAATCTTTTTTCATAGTAGCTTTTTCAGAATCATCTGCACGATAAACTTGTGTTATCTTTCTTTGATATTCTCTTTTATATGTAAGTTCTGCAATATCTTCAATTATTTTACTATCATATATTTTACGAGAAGCATAAGATTTACAAGTTGCACTTCCATCTAAATTAGGTAATTCGCAATAGATTTCTTTGCCAGAATTTTGCAAGAAATATCTTCCACAATTTTGGCAAATACTTATATTTCTTTTAGAATTTCTAATTAAATCATTTAATGCAACATAAATAAGTGCTAAATGAGAAGTACTTTCATATAAATATGAATTTATATTATTTAATTCTTCGTTTGCAATTTCATAAGCTAAATATTCTATTTCTTTATTATTTTTAATATTTTTTATGTCTTCAGGTTCATACCCTTTTACAATAGAAAAACGAATATTAGAGATAAATTGCCCAATTAGATCTACAGCTGTAGTGTAGGCAAGAAACTTTGGAACTTTATCTAAATCTAAGCAATGTTTGTTTCCATGTAAATTAAATACAAAATCAACTGTATTACGAATATCATTTTGAAATTTTATATAATCTTTTTGTACAAGTTTAAAGGCTTTATTATAATAATCCAAGAAATTCTTTGATGATACATATCTAGAAGTATATTCAAAAGGATATTTTTGTTTAATTTTATCAATATTATTCAAACCTTCTAATCCATAATATACAAAAAAGGTATTATATGCATTTTCTTCATCTGAAAAATCAGCATTAAGAAATCTAATAATAAAAGTACCA
>CANQTK010000062.1 GCA_947626735.1 uncultured Clostridia bacterium | reverse complement strand
CAAAAACTTCTGATAGTAAAAAAGAAAATAAGAAGACGAAAAAATCTAATAAAACATTTAGAACTAATGAAGTTGTCATTTTAATGCTTATCACAATTTCCGTAAGTTTAGTATTAGGCGGTGTATTCGCTAGTAGAATGTTTGGACAAAGTGGGCATAAGGTTGAATCAGAACTTCAAGAATTTATTAACGATTATCAATATATTATTAATAATTATAATGGAAAGATTGATAAAAAAGAATTATTTGATGCTGCTTTGCAAGGAATGCTAAGTCAGTTAGATGACAATTCGATGTTTTTATCTAAAAATGCTGCCAAGAATTTTAATATTAATTTAGAAGGCAGTTATCAAGGATTTGGACTTGAAGTTTATAAAGATGAAAAAGGTATTGTTATATCCAGAGTATTTGATGGCAGCGCCGCCGCTAAAAAAGGATTAAAAGCTGGCGATATAATAACTGCTTATAATGACAAATCGGTTGATAAAATGGATGTAGATGAATTCGCTGATAAAGTTATTAAAGATAAAGATAAGAGTGTTAAATTAACTTATAAACGTGACGGAAAGGAAACTACGGTTAAACTTAAAGTTTCGCAAGTTAATTTAAAATCAGTCGCATCCACTATTTATGCTAAAGAAAATAAAAAGATTGGATATATTCAAATTGGAATATTTGCCAATAATACTAGCGAACAATTTAAAGAAGAACTTGCAAAGCTAAAAGAAGAAAAAATAGATTCTTTAATTATTGATGTGCGTTATAATTCTGGCGGTTATTTAGCTACGGCTGAAAAGATATTATCGATGTTTTTAGATTCAAGCCATCCAATATATCAAATTCAAAAAGGTGATTTAAAAACAAAACATTATTCTAAAGGTAAAAAGGATGAAACAGTAAAAATAGCTATTTTAGTTAATAATAGTAGCGCATCAGCATCTGAAGTTTTAACCTCAGCTTTAAGTGAACAATATAAGGCTATAGTGGTTGGAGAAAAAACATATGGTAAGGGTACTGTTCAGGAAATGCAAGATTTGACTGATGGTAATCAATATAAAATTACAACTAAAAACTGGCTCACTTCAAAGGGCAAATGGATAAACGAAAAAGGAATAGAACCAGATATTAAAGTTAGTTTATCAAAGGAATATGCGGAAAATCCAACTGAAGAAAATGATAATCAGTTACAAACTGCCATAAATGAGCTTATCAAATAATACTAATATATAATAGTAGACATATAAGAAAGGCTATCTTATTAAGTTAGACTTTCTTTTTTGTTCAAAACAAGTTATAATAATGTATAGGTGGTATAAATGGATAATATAAAAGTAGGAGATAGGCTGCAGATTCAGTGTTATAAACATAATGGTAAAATTCATAGATGCTGGGACGAAGCTTTAGTATTGGATATAAAAAGAGATTATATTGTTTTTGGAAATGAAAGGACTTTAGTTACGGAAACGCAAGGTAATACTTGGCGTACTAAGGAACCTGCTATTATGTATTTTTTCAAAAACAAATGGTATAATATTATCGTTCAGCTAAAAAAAGAAGGAATAACATATTATTGTAATATAGCCACACCTTTTATAATTGAAGAGAATACAATTAAATATATTGATTATGATTTAGATCTGCGAATATTTCCGAATGGCAGTTTTAAAATATTAGATAAACAAGAATATAAATATCATAAAAAGAAAATGAATTATTCTGATGAACTAGATATTGTAATTAATCAGGCTTTATCGGATTTGATTACAGATTATCAAAAACATATTCCAATGTTTGATAGTGATAAAAATTTAAAGTATGAAGATGTATATCAAAATTTAAAGCATAAAAATAATCAGTGAAAGTAGTCATTAATTATGAAGAGGTGCATATATTATATAGGGAAGGAAAGTTAAAACATTTTATTAACTTTTTTCTTTCCTTAATATTTTTGATTTTTTGGTTAATTTTTGATTTTGCAATTTATTTTTTTAATGGATTTAGGGGATATGAAGTTAAAAAATAAGGGAAAAAGCTAAAAAAACGAAAAAAATCAAAAAAAGTTGCGAAAATTGTTGACTTATTTCGCAAAATTTGATATATTAGACGGGTAATTTTGAGAGGACGACCAGTATTTATAAAAAATATTCAATAGCAAGTCGACTTCTGTCAATATTTTAAAAAAAATTAAAAAAAGTATTGACTTAAAAGATTACATTTGATATATTAGTATTACCGCTGAAAAAACTAATGATTTTATTAGCGTGGAAAAATGAAAGCGGTAGGAAATGATCTTTGAAAACTGAGCAAAAAGTCAATTCATAATTAGTTAGGACAAATTTTCAAACGAAACAAAAAACTATTAAGTTTATTTTTTTTGGAGAGTTTGATCCTGGCTCAGGATGAACGCTGGCGGCATGCCTAAGACATGCAAGTCGAACGAAGCGGCCCATTGAAGATTGCGTGCTTGCACAAAATTGGATTTGGATTTTCCGCTTAGTGGCAGACGGGTGAGTAATGCATAGGTAACCTACCCTAGGGACTGGGACAACTATTGGAAACGATAGCTAATACCGGATGATTCATAGATAGATAACTATTTATGCTAAAAGGAGCTTCGGCTCCACCTTAGGATGGGCTTGTGTTGTATTAGCTAGTTGGTGAGATAATAGCCCACCAAGGCAACGATGCATATCCGAGCTGAGAGGCTGATCGGACACATTGGAACTGAGATACGGTCCAAACTCCTACGGGAGGCAGCAGTTAGGAATATTCGTCAATGGGGGAAACCCTGAACGAGCAATGCCGCGTGAGTGATGAAGGTCTTAATGATTGTAAAACTCTGTTGCGAAGGAAGAATAGCTATCATAGGTAATGATGATAGTGTGACGGTACTTCGCCAGAAAGCCCCGGCTAACTACGTGCCAGCAGCCGCGGTAATACGTAGGGGGCGAGCGTTATCCGGATTTATTGGGCGTAAAGCGTTCGTAGGCGGTTTGTTAAGTCTAAGATTCAAGCCCGAGGCTTAACCTCGGTTCGTTTTAGAAACTGGCAGACTTGAGTGTGGTAGAGGCAAGTGGAATTTCTAGTGTAGCGGTTAAATGCGTAGATATTAGAAGGAACACCAGTGGCGAAGGCGGCTTGCTGGGCCATTACTGACGCTGAGGAACGAAAGCGTGGGGAGCAAATAGGATTAGATACCCTAGTAGTCCACGCCGTAAACGATGAGTACTAAGTGTCGGGAAACCGGTGCTGAAGTTAACACATTAAGTACTCCGCCTGAGTAGTACGGTCGCAAGGCTGAAACTCAAAGGAATTGACGGGCACCCGCACAAGCGGTGGAGCATGCTGTTTAATTCGAAGATACGCGAAGAACCTTACCTAGACTTGACATCCCTGGCAAAGCTATAGAAATATAGTGGAGGTTATCCGGGTGACAGGTGGTGCATGGTTGTCGTCAGCTCGTGTCGTGAGATGTTCGGTTAAGTCCGATAACGAGCGCAACCCTTATTGCTAGTTACTAACATTCAGTTGAGAACTCTAGCGATACTGCCGATGACAAATCGGAGGAAGGTGGGGATGACGTCAAATCATCATGCCCCTTACGTCTAGGGCTACAGGCGTGCTACAATGGCTGGTACAAAGAGAAGCAATACCGTGAGGTGGAGCAAATCTCCAAAGCCAGTCTCAGTTCGGATTGAAGTCTGCAACTCGACTTCATGAAGCTGGAATCGCTAGTAATCCTGAATCAGAATGTCAGGGTGAATACGTTCCCGGGTGTTGTACACACCGCCCGTCACGCTATGGGAGTCTGTAATACCCGAAGTTGGTAGCCTAACCTTTTGGAGGGGGCCGGCGAAGGTAGGACAGGTGACTGGAGTGAAGTCGTAACAAGGTATCCCTACGGGAACGTGGGGATGGATCACCTCCTTTCTATGGAGAAAGATTTATTATTTATTTGCGTACTAACTAATTAGACTTTTTTGCTTAGTTTTGAGAGATCATTCTCTCAAATTTTAGGCTTTATGCCTAGAAATAGTTCTTTGAAAACTTGGTAATGTGATAGCAATATATTTATGAGCATCAATTTTGAAAGATAAATTGATTAGAGTCGCGATATATTGCATTAGAATATCTCATCAAATTAGGAAAAATTCAAATGGTGATTAAATTGCTAAGGGCGCATGGTGGATGCCTTGGCACTAGAAGCTGATGAAGGACGTGACGAACAACGATATGCTTCGGGGAGCTGTAAGTACGCTTTGATCCGGAGATTTCCGAATGGGGGAACCTGGCTAGGGTAATGCCTAGTCACTGCATACTGAATACATAGGTATGTGGGAGCAACCCGGTGAACTGAAACATCTTAGTAGCCGGTGGAAAAGAAAGAAAAATCGATTTCCTTAGTAGTGGCGAGCGAAACGGAAATAGCCCAAACCAACCTTAGGGTTGGGGTTGTAGGACTTCGCCTATAAGAGTTACAAATCCATAGAATAGTCGAATTTTCTGGAAAGTTAAATCATAGAGGGTGATAATCCCGTAGACGAAATTCTGTGAACTCTGTGAAGTATCCTGAGTACGGCGGGACACGTGTAATCCTGTCGGAATCCGCGAGGACCATCTCGTAAGGCTAAATACTCTCTAGTGACCGATAGTGAACAAGTACCGTGAGGGAAAGGTGAAAAGAACCCCGGGAGGGGAGTGAAATAGAATACTGAAACCATGTGCTTACAAAGAGTCAGAGCCCGTTAATGGGTGATGGCGTGCCTTTTGCAGAATGAACCGGCGAGTTATTGTATTATGCGAGGTTAAGTTGAAGAGACGGAGCCGTAGGGAAACCGAGTCTGAATAGGGCGATTTAGTATGATGCGATAGACCCGAAACCAAGTGATCTATCCATGAGCAGGCTGAAGTTTGGGTAAGACCAAATGGAGGGCCGAACCGACTTATGTGGAAAAATGAGCGGATGACTTGTGGATAGCGGTGAAATTCCAAACGAACTTGGATATAGCTGGTTCTCCCCGAAATAGGTTTAGGCCTAGCGTTGAGGTTAGCGCATTGGAGGTAGAGCACTGAATATTAGATGGCGGCACCTAGCTGTACTGATAGTAATCAAACTCCGAATGCCAATGTTAGCATACTCAGCAGTCAGTGTATGGGTGATAACGTCCATACGCAAGAGGAAAAGAATCCAGATCGCCAGCTAAGGTCCCAAAATATATGCTAAGTGGGAAAGGATGTGGAGTTGTCAAAACAGCTAGGAGGTTGGCT
>CANQTK010000061.1 GCA_947626735.1 uncultured Clostridia bacterium | reverse complement strand
ACTCTTTCAAAAAATCGGCAGAGCGGCACTTTGGACAGGTTTAGCTGCTTTTTAGGTGCAGTTTGCGGAAACTCAAGTATCAAATACAGCGTTTTCAGTTTCTATTCTGCACTTTTTTATTCCTTGGATGCACAATTCCCAAATTTTTAGAAGCATTTTAGAAGCACGAGCAGCCTACGCCACCACTCACCATACAAAAAGGCTTCTGAGCATACACTCGGAAGTCTTAATTTTACTGCATTTTTCAATTACTCAATAATCGTAGCCACACGACCAGATCCAACCGTTCTGCCACCCTCACGGACTTTTGTGCCGAAAATCGTTATGCTTTTATATGATTTTAGGGACGTTTTCAACACTTTTTTCTTGGATATACACCTCGTATCTGAGATTTTTGGATTTTTTGTTATCATGGTGTTATCACAAGACGCATTTAGGACGCATTTATTTTTATAATACCTGGCTGTACAGTCCTTTTCCTTCCAATCGCAATATTCCTTCGGACTGCATTTTATCCAAAGTAGGTCTTGTTTAAATTAGGTCGCCCCATTCCTCTAGCGAATAGTATTTTGTCATTTTATAATGCGCTTCTTCAACTGCGCCATACATCCTCTGATTTATTGTACTAAGTCAGCAACCACCAGTTCAACTGGTGGTTGCTGACTAGCTTTTCTCGCGATTTAACATAAGAGTGTACTTTCATAGACTCATAATTCCCACCCACTAAGTTACCATCAATTATTTTAATCAAAGCAAGACTCTCTAAGTTAATAATAAAATGCTATAGAAAAAAGGTTTGATAAAGCTCACAATTCTTCACCGAAATAAATACAAAATGTCAATCACTAAAGTATTTCTCTTTATCGAAGTTAGCACATATTCTTCTCTATCAATTATGAAGCATATTTATTAAGCCTAATTATGAATCGATCTTTAGCCTCGTCTGTATAGTTTTTAATATGCATTTTAAAGTAGTCAATTGCACCATTACAATCGCCTTTTTTAGCTTTAATCAAAGAATCCATACAAACAATATTGTCATGATACCTCTGTTTTAATTCGCCTTTTCTAAAATAATCAACAATTTCTTGCATCATTTCAATATCGTCAAATCTCTCGGCAATATCAAATTTAACTAACCTTGCATAGTAAATGTTTTCATTCATTATTATTGCTTGATTAACATATCCTGTTGCCTCATCGTAATTGTTTTTAATAAAAGCAGCATATTGCGCTTTAAACCTAAGAGTTAATTCTCTTGATACGTTGCTTCCAATGCTCTCCATATTATCAATTAATTCTTTCAGAATTTCTTTTTTATTTTCAACGTTATCTGATTTTATTACACAAGTAAAATATGCTTGTATATGATATGGATTATCTTGATAACTTTCATAATTTAATCTTGCTAATTCTAACGCCGATTCATAATCCTGCATTCCTATATATATCTGGACTTTTTCTCGTTTCGCTTTGGAAAAATTCTCCCTAAATTTTAAACTATTATTAATACGCTCTAAAGCTTTATCAAATCTTCCAATCTGTCTATAATAGAATCCAAATAAGAATTCGTGATCAGCTCCTTCAATCTTCATAACTTCATCTTTAAATCGTTCTTTCCTAAGTTTTGCTAATGCCAAGCACAACAGATATCGTATTTCAAAAACAATTCGCTTGTCCATAAACGAAGAACCCTGTATTGCTTTATCTGCGAACTGTACAACCTCATTATTCCTACCGGTATTGTACAAGTCATTCATCGTTTTTAAATAAATTGAAGGAATAATATATTTATTGTCAATATCGATCCCATTAATCAATGAAGTTTTTAAACTATGCAATAATTCCGGAATATCGTAATCTCTATCATCAATATTATTTACAATATCATGTACATTCTTTTGAAGCGCCTTTTCATGTGCTTCAGACATTTTATATTCACTTCGCAGAAGGTAATTCCTTATAGTATCGTTTACTCTAATATATTCACGTAATACACCTACATACTCACATATTCCCCGATAATACAATTCATCAACATACTGCATGTATTTAGAACTATCAGATACAATGGACATAATATAGCTAATACTAATATAATCAAAAGATGCTAAAAGAGCCAAAAATTCCATCAGTTCCCCATTATCTCTAATATCTTGCACCATAATTGCCGCTTTTCGATCACTAAAACTTACAACATCATTAGTGTTATTATAAAAAAAATTCCATCCCTGTTTCTTAATCATTGTAACAGCAAAAAAAACTTGTTCTGGAAAACCTGTCAAAAGATTACTAACAACTTTAATTTTCTCCGTGTCTAACTCCACATTTTCTAATTCAAGATATCTTTTTAATAATCCATTCCTCTCCTTAATATCTAACTCTGGCAAAGCAATGTTATATATCCTCTCATTTGTATATCCTCTATCAAAATACCTAAATTTACATGCCAATAAGAATGTAATTTTGGATTCTATCTCAGAATCTTGTATAGCCTGATTAAACCATTCAGCCATCTCTCCCTCATGATTAACAATACATCCATTATCAAGAATAAATACTAATACTTTATCTTTTTGCAAGTGAACAATAATATCTTTTAAAAGAGATATCTTTGATTTCATATCCAAGCTTGCGACAAATTCAATTGTAATTTCAATATCAATAATAAACCCAAGATCATATAGTTTTAAAATACAATCTTCAATACTTTCATCCGATCTCAATACAATATTTGAAAATGGGAAAGTGTCCTTCACAATATTACTTTTATACAAACTATGCTTTAAAAGAGTTCTCCTTCCAATCCCCTCAATTCCAGATGCAATAGCCACCACTGGTATTTCTTTATCAAAATCATCCATTCTTTCTTCAAAATTTTGTAAATATTCATTTCTTCCAACAAATAACATATTTCTTTCTTTTAACTTGGGATGCTTCTTATAAGATATCTCTATCATACGTTGTCTAATAACGTTATATGCTTTTGTTTGGCTACATATTCTCTGAATATTATATTCTCTTTGCATCCATGTAGGAATTCTATCATCATCGTATTTTACAATGTCATCTATAATAATTGGGCAAATCTGATATTTTTTCTTTTCTTCAACTATACTCTCAACCTTTTTTAATTCATCCTGTACCCATGGTGAAACTAAAGCCTTATCGGACAGAAAAATCACAAACAAATCTGCTGATTCTAATTGATAATATATTTCTTCGACAGTTTTTCTGCCCTCTTGAAACATCACATTATCAATCACAACACTATCTTCCCCTAATGCCTTTACCAATTTCTTGTATACACTATTTACATACCATTCTTTGTCTTCACTACTATGTGACAAAAAAACCTTTGCCATTCTCATTTTCCTCCGTATATTTTTTTCAAAAAAACATATACTCATATTATGAAAACATATACCTTTTATCCTATTCCCAGCGAACATCATCACTCTATAAATCTCAAAAATTGTATCGTATACCTAAATAATAATTTTATTTGCTCGTCTGCCTATTTTATTATACTATCACACGGGTGTTTGACACTTCTTTTAAATAGCCTAACTGCAAAAATCCTTCATCTAAGCCATTTATGGCTTATTTTTTTGTCAAATTTTTGAAAATAATACGTGCGCTTTTGTACGCTTTGTGATATAATAAGATTATACTGAAAAAGGAGGCGTTCCATATGTATATCTCACTTACAGGCAGCACAGATAACAAAGATGTCTATATTAAACGTTCATACCGAAAAGACAACGGAAAAACTGCTACCCAGATCTACAGGAAACTCGGAAAGCTGAATGACCTTTTAGATCAGTTTTCCGGGGATTATGATGCTATGATGGCATGGGCAAGGGCTGAGGCTGAAAAAGACACGATCGAATACAACGCCAAAACAAGCTCCGTCACCGTCTCTTTATCAAAATGCGCTTATATCCCCAAAAATGAGGAGCGCTGCCTGCAGGTCGGTTATCTCTTCCTCCAAAAACTGTGTACGGATTTAAAAATAGGTTCCATTTCCCGCAAGATCTCCACACGTCATAAATACACATATGATTTCAACGCTATCCTTACGGATCAAATCTTTTCAAGGATCCTGGCCCCTTCCAGCAGGCTGGGCAGCTACGCTTACTGCCAGACGCTGCTTGAACCGCCCAGATATGATCTGCAGAACGTCTACCGCGCACTTTCTGTCATGGCGGAGGAATCCGGTTTTATCCAGGAAGAACTTTACCGCAACTCAAATTTCGTACATCCAAGAAATAGAAAAATCCTCTACTACGACTGTACGAATTATTACTTTGAAATCGAACGGGATGATGATTTCAGGAAGTATGGGAAAAGCAAGGAAAACCGGCCAAATCCCATCGTTACAATGGGCCTGTTTATGGATGCTGACGGGATCCCCCTTGCTTTTGATGTGTTCCCTGGAAACCAGAATGAGCAGACGACCTTAAAGCCTTTGGAGACAAAGGTAATACGCGACTTTGCATGCAGCGAGTTTATCTTCTGTTCGGATGCCGGCCTCGGGAGCAGGTCAAACCGGAGGTTTAACAGCTTTGGGAAACGTTCCTATGTTATCACGCAGTCTTTGAAAAAGATGCGTGCGGAAGACAGGCAGGCTGCATTAAACCCAAGGAACTTCCACAGGCCCGGTTCCGATAAGCTCATCAATATATCCACCCTTGATGAAGCCGATCCGGATATTTACGAAACCGTCTTTTACAAAGAAGTGCCTGTTGTAAATGGGTCCATGGATGAAACTGTCATTGTGACCTATTCTCCCAAATACAAGGCATATCAGAAAAAAATCCGCGGACAGCAGGTGGCACGTGCGGTAAAGATGCTGGAACAGCCGGGCAGGAAAAGGCGCGGCAAAAACCAGAATGATCCCGCCCGTTTTATCCGGTCTACCGCCATAACCGAAGAGGGTGAGGTTGCAGGCAGGAAGATCTATGATCTGGATCTGGAACGCATATCGGAAGAAGAAAAATATGACGGGTTTTATGCGGTCATAACCAACCTTGATGGGGATGCCTCGGAAATCTTAAAAATAAACAGGCAACGCTGGGAGATCGAAGAAAACTTCCGGATCATGAAAACAGATTTTGAGGCACGCCCCGTCTATGTCCGGCGCGAAGACCGCATCCGGGCACATTTCCTTATCTGTTATATCAGTCTGCTTGTGTACCGCTTGCTCGAGAAAAAGACAGGAAATAAATATACATGCAGCGAGATCCTGGGTACCCTCCGTTCCATGCAGGTAACGCGGCTATCAAAGGAAAGCGGCTATATCCCCTCCTACAAGAGAACAAACCTGACGGATGAGCTGCACAAGGCATTCGGTTTTCGCACGGATTATGAATTTATCTCAAGATCGGCTATGCGCAGCATAATAAAAAGTACAAAAACAGAAGAAGTAAAAAAATAGCACAAACCTCTTCCAAAGAGAAAACGGCTACAGCCCGCATTATTACTGGGTTTGTAACCGTTTTTTATTTCCATAAGTGTCAAACTCGGGA
>CANQTK010000060.1 GCA_947626735.1 uncultured Clostridia bacterium | reverse complement strand
TAGCAAAACAATTGGTTGAATTAAATGGAGGAATAATTACAGCTAAATATCTAAAAAATGAATTATATATTGAATTATTATTTTGACATAAATTATATTATTAAAGCGACAAATTGTAATAGCAAATGGAATAACAGACTTAAACAAAAATAAAGAGGAATTATTAAAAACAGAATTAAAAATATACAAAGTAGCAAGTTTAAAGAGTGTAGATATGGATGTAAAAATTGAAAATTATAGTCCAAAATTACCAGAGCATATTTGGAAAGAAATACTAGAAGAATTTGAAAACAAAATGGGTATTAGCAAAGAAAATTTTGAAGCAAAAATTCCAGATAAATTTATTTCATCAAACTTTTATTCAAGTTCGATAAGAGGATATAAAGATGGTAATTTACCTGATGAATATAAAATACACGATTATGTGTTTGAATATAAAACAGAAAACAACGGAAAAATTATAATAGCAATTGTAAAGATGAAGAACCACTTAGAGATTATGAATTTGAATTTAAAGGTGAAAAATCAAAAATAGGAAATACAGAGATAGAAATATCTCAATATGAAAATAGATATATAGCTAATTTTAAATTTAATGGTATAAATTATGATATAGAAACAAATGAAATAACAGAAAATGAATTTTTAGAAAAGCTAATTGAAAGTTATAAATTATCTAAAGATGGACATAGAATAATTCTAAATGAACTTAATAAAATCGAAAAAATATATCTTAAAATAAGTTAATAGTAAGAGTAGTAAAAAAGTTAAGCCAGAAAATTTAGATTATGAAAGATAATTATTTTATTTATAAAGATAGGAGAAAAAAGTAATGATTGAATATAGGAAAATTACTATTGAAGAAAAAGAAAGTCTAATAAATTTAATAGATAAGGTTTTACAAAATTTAGAGAGAAAAGAATTTTTTATTTCATTTACTACAGAAGAAATAGATATGATGTTTGATGATAGCAAAGTAATTGTCTATGGTGCTTATGATAATAATAAGTTAGTTGGTACAGCTCAATTATGTTTAAGTGAAAACTATGTTGAAGAATTAAAACAAATTTTAAGTTTAGATAGTAATAGTGTAGCTGAATTAGATGGCGCATTGGTTTTAGAAGAATATAGAAATAAAGGAATAATGAAAGAACTATCAAAAAGATTAATTGAAGAAGCTAAGAATAGAAATATTGAATATATAGTTATAACTGTTCACCCTGAAAATATTGCTTCAAATAAGACATTTTCATTTACTGGAGCAAAAGTTAAGCAAACTGTAAATCTTGGAGAATATTTAAGAAATATATATTTATTAGATTTAACAGATAATATATAATAATAATTAATAAAAAACAAAGGTGGCTAATCTTGATAGATTAACCACCTTATTGTGAAAACTATTCTTCTGCAAGATCAGCAAAATACATTATTTTACCAGTACATCTCTGTATACAATAAGAACGTTTCAACACACGAAATTGCTTTCCTTGTGCTTTAGCATTTTTACGGCGAGTTCTGATAAAAGCTCTCCGTTTTGCTTTAGAATCAAACCACTCTGTCCAATTCTTCATTTGAACACCTCCATTTGTACGAGGAACTATGAAAAGAGATATGAATAAGTGGTTAATTACTAATCACTTTTTTGTTATAATTATTTGCAAAGTAAAAAAATAATTAAAAAAATAGCCTCTAGACATATTGAAAATACTAGAATGTTAATTTTAGTTGACAAATTTCCAACTCAAATTGATAGAATGCAACTAAAAAAGTAAGTATAATTTTAAACAGAATAAGGGAGGAAAAGAAAATGAATTTAGGAGAAAAATTATTTGAATTAAGAAAAACGAAAAATTTAACACAAGACGAAGTTGCAGAAAAGTTAAATGTAACAAGACAAACAGTATCAAAATGGGAAACAAATCAAAGTACACCAGATTTTGACAAGATACTTCCACTATGTGAATTATATGAAATATCTACAGAGGAATTATTAAAAGGAGAAAAACAAGAAAAATTAGAAGAAAATAATTACAATAATGAAGAAAAAAAGAATAAAAATAATTATGAAAATATGACTAAGAATCAAATAAAGCAAAAATCAGCCGAAGTAGTTTGTAGTTCTATTTTAATATTCATTGTGGCTGTTGCGTATGCAGGAATTGGTACTGCTGTAATGATGTGGAATCCAATTGTTGTTGGTTGTACTTTTTTAATAATGATTGGCTGGGGAGTAACTAGAATTGTGAAACATTATATGTCTATTCCAAAATTTGAAAAAACGCAAGAAGAAAAAAAACAAGATAAAATAGTAAAACAAATAAATGATATTATTGGTGGAATAGGAATTGCAATATATTTTATAGTAAGTTTTATAACAATGGCTTGGCATATTACTTGGGTAATATTCATAATTATTGGAATGATTGAAGAAATTGTTAAACTTATATTTATGTTAGAAGGAGATGAGAAAAATGAAGAATAAAGGAATAATTATTACTCTAATAATTTTACTTTCTATTATAATATTCTTTTTAATAATGTTTTTGGTAATGTGTTTAACAGGAAGGATAAAGGGGATATTATTTTTCGGTACAAAGAAAAGCACTAACATAATTTTTGATAAAACATATAGCGTAGAAGATATAAATAATATAGATATAAGACAAGATGCAGGAAATGTTATTTTTAGAGAAACATCAGAAGATAATATTCAAGTAGTTGTTTACGGAGAAAATGAAAGTGATGTAGATGTTAATTTTAACCAAAATAATTTATCTATTGATAATATTAATAATCAAAAATTTACTTTTTTTAGTTTTGGAGTTATAGAAAAAGATATTGTAGTATATATTCCTTCTACATATAATAAAACAATAAAAATAAAGAATGATTATGGAAATTGTGAAATGTTAGATTTAGAAAATGCTATAGTTGATATAGATTGCAGTTGCGGAAATGTCAAATTAGGAAAAATAAGAAATGTAACTGTGAAATGTGATTTAGGAAATACAGAAATAAAAGAAATATTGAATAAATGTGATATTAAAGCAGATTGTGGTAATATAGAAATTGATACAATATCTATACAAGAAGATTCTACAATTAAAGCAGATCTTGGCAATGTAGATATAAATAAAACGAATGATATTTATATAGAAGCAAATGTTGATTTGGGAAAAACAAATATATCTCAAAATAATAGAAATTCAGAAATAACATTAAAAATAAATTGCGATTGTGGAAATGTAACAGTAGGAAAATAATAAATTACAATAAGTACGGCAGATAATTAGTTGAAATTATCTGTCTTTTATTATATAATCATAACAATAATTAATAATTTGTGGAAAAACTATGAAACAAATACTAGATGATATAAAAAATAAATAATACAAATTACAATTGATAGTATGCCACCAATTCCTAAAATATCAAAAGATATGATATTAAAAAGTGGACTAAAAATTATAAAAGAAGAAGGCATTGATAAATTAAATGTAAGAAATATAGCCAATAAACTAAATTGTTCTACACAACCGATAATGTATCATTATAAAAATATGAATCTCTTAAAAGAAGAATTATATAGTATAGTTGATAATTATCATTCACAATTTTTAATGAAAGAAAATATTAACAATAATCCATTATTAAATATTGGACTCCAATATATTAAATTTGCAGAGCAAGAGAAAAATTTATTTAAGTTTTTATTTCAAAGTGATAAATTTTCAAATTTTAATTTTGATGATTTAATAGATAATAATGAAGAAGGACTTAAAGAAATATTGAAAATAATTGAAAAAGAAACTAAAATTGACAAAAATACTATAAAAGAGGGATTTAAGTTATTATTTATTACAGCACACGGACTTGATAGTTTGTTAGCAAATAATTCTATAAATTATAATGAAAAATATTGTATTGATATGTTAGAAAAAGTTTTTTATAAAATTAATTAGGAGGAAAGATATGAAGAAATTAAATAAAAGTGTAATTGCATTATTAATAGTAATGACAATTTTATCATTTGCAAATATTTTAAATATTAAAGTAAATGAAGAAGTCTTAAAATTAGCAGGTATATCAGTGATTGTAGGTATTATAGCATATTTTACTACTAGAAAAACAAATGAGGTTGTAACATCTGGATTAGATATAAAAAAGAGTTGTTCTTCTTTTAAAGATGTAAAAGTGATATTATTATCAATTACCCCTGCATTATTAAATATATTATGTTTTATAACTGCAAAAAGATTTTTACCTGAATATATTGAGCATTTAGGCAATAGAACAAATTTTATAGATTCATCAGAAATAATAAAAACAATATTCATGCTTGCGATAGCAGCATTAGGAGAAGAAATTGCGTGGAGAGCATTTTTTCAAAAGCAAACTACAAAAATTATAAAATTTATACCTTCATTAATAATTACATCGTTTTTATTTTCTTTAGGACATTTTAATTTTAATAATCCTTTAATTGTTATTTATGATTTAATATTTATATTTATAAATTCTATATTTTATGGTCTTGTATTTAAGAAGACAGACAATGCATGGTGCAGTTGGATTTCACATTTTATTGCTAATGTAATTGGTATATTTATGATGTAATCAAAACACAAGATAGTAAGTTGTCGAGTAGATACTTAATGTATAAGTGTTAAAAATAGCTATGCCAAAAGCATAAGCTATTTTTTTGAAATATCAAAAATTTTTTAAAAAGTATTGACATTATGTCAGAAGTAACATATTATAATACTGACAATATGTCAGAGAAAGGAGAAATCAAAATGAATCGTTTTGAAGAAAGCAAAGAAGTTTTTAACAAACTATTTGGAGAATTGCCAGATGCAAATAAAGAAATAGATCATGAATTAATGGAGATTTTAAGGAAATTTATATTTGGAGATGTATTTCATAGTAGCGAAGAGCTAGATATGAAAGAAAGAGAATTGATTACAGTAACAATTTTAGCAGTATTACAAACTCTTCCTCAATTATCAGCTCATATAAATGCAGCATTAAATGTAGGAGCTACCCCTATAGAAATAAGAGAAACAATTTATCAATTGGCACCTTTTATAGGTTTCCCAAGAACATTGAATGCAGTAAGTACAATGAATGAGGTTTTTCAATCAAGAGAAATTAAGTTACCATTAGAAAATATGGGAACAGTAACAGATGAAACAAGATTTGAAAAAGGATTTGCAATTCAAAATCCAATATATGGAGATGAAATAAAAGAAAAATATCCTGATGTACCAGAAATACCAAAATATTTAACAGAGTTTGGCTTTGGAGATTTTTATACAAGAAAAGGATTAGACATAAAAACAAGAGAATTACTTGTATTGGTTGGATTAACAACAATGAGAGCGGATACTCAAATAAAAGCACATGTACTTGGAAATATTAAAGTAGGAAATTCAAAAGAAAAACTATTAGCTACAATGCTGCAATGTTTGCCATATATAGGATTTCCAAATACAATGAATACAATTAATATAATAAAAAGCATTTAAGAAAAGGAGAAAACAAATGGAAATTAAATCAGCAGATGAAAGAAAAGATGAAATTATAAATGCTTGTGAAGAATTATATAGGATAAAAAGTTTTAAAGAA
>CANQTK010000059.1 GCA_947626735.1 uncultured Clostridia bacterium | reverse complement strand
TTGATTTACCAATAGAAAAAAATAATTATTTTATAAAAAAAGCTGAAAATGAATTAAATAAAATATTAAAAAGATAGTGCAACTTGCCAGCCAGTATTGAAATATCAAAACTTAAAAACACTTACACAAAAAAAATAGTTCTAACTTGTAATGTTAGAACTATTTTTTTTACCCTACTTTTTTTCCTTGTAATTTAAATTCTCCCATATTCGTTTTTGCATAAATATTTAATATATTTCCTGTTAATTGTCCCATAATTTCATATTCAATATTTAGTGCATTATTTTTAATATTTCCTTTAAAATAACATTGATTTCCTTTTACTTTTCCATTTCCTAGATTATTTTTCATTCCCATTATTTCTAATATTCCATTTATGGTATCGCCATTTGTCCTTAGTGTTACTTTTCCTCCCATTGGTCCCATTGGGGTATTCATACTAATTTCATAAATTCCATCCATATTAAATTCCTCCTGCCTTATTATATTCAATTTATTTATTTTAGTACGCAATTCCATTTAATTCTTTTGCTTTTTCTTCATAATTTGGCATATAAGTTTTTAGCATTTGATAGAAAGACTTTGTATGATTTTTATATTTTAAATGGCAAAATTCATGTAATACAATGTAATCAATAATATCTCTACGATACATTGCAATATTAGGATTCACTGTAATGATTCCTTCTTTGCACTTTGCTAAAACACCTTCTATTCTTTTTATTGTGTAATCTTCTGGTGCTAATTCTAATAATAATCTTGTTTTTTCCATTGCTCTTTCGATTTCTTTTTCTGCTATTTTTTCATACATTTTATTCATTAGTATAGAAATTACTTCCGTATTTTCTAACTTTTTAAATTGCATTGGAAGTATCACTTGAATACGATTATTTTCAAAAGTTAAACTAGGTGTTTTTAGTATTCTATATTGCACTTGTACATCGTAATTTTTCCCTAATACTTTTATGGTTTCTACTTTTCGATTGTTTGTTTTTTCTTGACAAGATTCTTCGTATTCTTTTATTTTATTTAGAATCCATTGTTTTTTCTCTTCTACTACTCTTTGAATTTGTGAACTTGCCATATACCAAGGAGCGTTAATAACCACTTCTCCATTTTGCACAGAGATATATAAATTGCTTATGAATTCCTTATTTACTGTGTATGTAATAACATTATTTTTATTGGAAAATAAATTCATTTTAACCACTCCTTATAAAATATTTGTTTTGCAAATGTTTGTTTGTTTTTTTGATGAATTCATTTTACCTTTTTTTATTTTTCTTGTCAAGAGTTTTTTGAAAATTTTTCAAATTTTTGTTCGTATACTTTTTTTTTCATTTTATTCTATGCTAAATCAGCTTTTGTTATAGAAAAAAACAAAGTAATTTTTTACTTTGTTTTTTCTATTTTTTGATTTAAATATCTTTATATTGATGATATTTTTTATATAGAATAGCAATTACAATTATGATAGCACTTACCAAACTTATTGCTACAATTCTATTGATACCAGTCTGTGGTATAGTTCCCTTTGCTGTTGTAGGATCTTGTTTTTTCTCTTCAGTAGCAGTATCATTTTTATTATCTTTTTCTGTATCGACCTTATTTTGTTCTTCTTGCTTATTTACTAACTGAACAGATGGGCTACTTGATAATGTAGCCGTATAATTTTCTCCTTTTCCATCTTGATAAGTTAATTCTACTTTTTGATTAATTAATGCTGTTTTATTGAATAAACTCTGGTTATTCATATCCTTTATTTTTAAAGTATATTGTAATGTTGCCGTTTCTCCTGTCTTTAAGGTATCTATACTCCATGTAATATAACCATCTGTTTCTAACTTAGAGATATCTGGAGCTATTGCATTGTCTCCTATTGTAATTGTATAATTTTCTCTTATCTCTTTTGAAAAATAAGTTTTTGCCATAACAGAAGTAATCGTTGTATTTCTTACTTTTGTAAATTCTTGGTACATTTTCATTAATGTAGTTGTTAGAGCACTATTTTCTAAATCATATATTTTTCCATAAGTTGGATTTGATGTAGTTCCATATAAATTTTGAGCATATTGGCTTGCCTCTACTTCTAATTCTAATTCTTTTGTTGTTGGTGAATACCATTTTTGTGTAAAATTAGCATTTCCTAATTTTAATAGCATAAAATCAGTGTCTGTATTTTTTAGACTTTGTATTTCTGTTTTAGTTTTACTTACGATATCTTTATTTTTTGCTTCTACTGCTTGCTCTATTGTTGTATATTGGCTACCTTCTCCATACGTTACTTCTTTGCAAACTCCTATTGCAGTACTTGGTACACCTTCGTATGTGCTAATTAAGATTTTATTTACGTTATTAGAATACGTTGACTTTGCAAGTTTTAATGCTGCTTGTAAATTACTATTATAAGTGATTTTTCCACTATTCATATTGTGTAATGCAGTAGTAATGGCCTGTGCATCATTTGTTGCATGAACAAGTACTTCAGCATCGCTTGCACTACCATTGACTTTTCCCTCGTCATTTTGTCCAATGACTAGTTTTCCAGTAGAATCTACTTGTCTATTGCTAATGGTTCCTTTCATTCCAATAATTCCTATTTTTATATTTAATTTGAAAACAATATTTGCTAAACTACTTACTTGGTCAATATATTGGTTTAGTTTGGTTGGATTATTTGCTAAATTTTCGTCCACAATTATTAGTATTTCTGTATTTTCATAAGTTGGTTTCGTATTACTAACAGATAATTCCACTTTAATGGTACCTGTTGTACTATCGCAAGAAACTACTTTACTTTGTAGCTTTCCTTGGCTATTTTCTAATTGCTTTGCTTCACTTTCTGTTTGCACAACATTTAAGTTTGTTTTAAGCTCTGCTGCCTTAACATTTCCGCACATTCCTGTGACAAGTATCATCATTACGACAATGACAAATAATTTTTTTAACATTTGTATTCCTCCTACTATTTTATCTAAAACGTATTTTTTACTATATTAGTATATTTTGGTAATTTATATTTACTATTTTAGTATATAATTTTATCACTTTATCGTCAATATTAATGTAGTTATTGTAATTAAAATGTAATATTGTTGTAATATATGTCGAAAAATATTTTTGTTATAAAAAGAAACTAAGATTTTCTTAAAATTTACATTTGCTAGAAAATCTTAGTTTCTCTATATTTTTTGTATCTTTCTCATTTTATGCCTTCATAGCTTCTTCTACGGCTACGGCTATAGCTACTGTTGCTCCTACCATTGGGTTATTTCCCATTCCAATTAGTCCCATCATTTCAACGTGTGCTGGTACAGAAGAACTTCCTGCAAATTGCGCATCTGAATGCATTCTTCCCATCGTATCTGTCATACCATAAGAAGCTGGTCCTGCTGCCATATTGTCTGGATGAAGTGTTCTTCCTGTTCCTCCACCAGAAGCAACAGAAAAGTATTTTTTGCCTGCTTCGATTCTTTCTTTTTTATAAGTACCTGCTACTGGGTGTTGGAATCTGGTTGGGTTTGTTGAGTTACCAGTAATGGAAACATCCACATCTTCTAGCCACATGATTGCTACGCCTTCTCTAACATCGTTTGCACCATAGCATCTTACTTTACTTCTTTCTCCGTCTGAATAAGCAATTTCTTCTACTACTTTTACTTTTCCAGTAAAGAAATCAAAATCTGTTTTGACATAAGTAAATCCATTAATTCTAGAAATGACTTGTGCTGCATCTTTTCCTAATCCATTTAAAATAACTCTTAAAGGCTCTTTTCTTACTTTGTTAGCTGATTTTGCAATACCAATGGCTCCTTCTGCTGCAGCAAAGCTTTCATGTCCTGCTAGGAAAGCAAAGCATTTGGTATCTTCAGATAATAACATAGAGGCTAAATTTCCATGTCCTAATCCTACTTTTCTATCATCTGCAACAGAGCCTGGAATACAAAATGCTTGTAAACCTTCTCCTATTGCTTTTGCAGCGTCAGCTGCTTTGGTGCAACCTTTTTTAATTGCTATTGCTGCTCCTAATGTATAAGCCCAACATGCGTTTTCAAAGCAAATGGTTTGCACTCCTCTTGTAATTTCATAAGGATTGAATCCTTTTTCTTTGCATATATTTAATGCATCTTCGAAATCTTTGATTCCGTATTTTTCCATCACTGGTTTTATTTGTTCTATTCTTCTTTCATAACTTTCAAATAGTGCCATTTTATTTTCATCCTTTCTCTTATTTATTTTTCATGAATTAAAAGTTTATATTGTTAGAAATTCTATTCTTTTCTTGGGTCTATTTTCTTTACTGCTTCCTCAAATCTTCCATAAGTTCCTGAAGCTTTTTCGATCGCTTCTTGTGGTTCTAATCCTGCTTTGATGTTATCCATCATTTTTCCTAAATTAACATATTTATAGCCAATAATTTGGTCGTCTTTATCTAGCCCAATTTCTACAATATAACCTTCTGCTAGTTCTAAGTATCTTGGTCCTTTTTCTAAGGTAGAATAAATGGTACCTGTTTGACTTCTATGTCCTTTTCCTAAATCTTCCATTCCTGCTCCTATTGGAAGTCCATTTTCTGAAAAGGCTGATTGTGTTCTACCATATACAATTTGTAAGAATAATTCTCTCATGGCAGTGTTGATAGCATCACATACTAAGTCTGTATTTAATGCTTCTAAAATGGTTTTTCCTACTAATATTTCTCCTGCCATAGCAGCGGAATGTGTCATACCAGAACATCCTATAGTTTCTACTAATGCTTCTTGAATTACACCTTCTTTTACATTTAAGGTTAATTTACATGCGCCTTGCTGTGGTGCACACCATCCAATACCATGAGTTAAGCCTGAAATATCTTTTATTTCTTTTGCTTTTACCCATTTTCCTTCTTCTGGAATTGGTGCTGGTCCATGGTCTACTCCTTTTGCTACTTTGCACATTTCTTCTACTTCTTTTGAATAAATCATTTCTATTTCTCCTTTCAAAGTTTCTTTTCTTTCTATATGTATGTCTTTTGTTTAGACTTTATTATTATATAACGTAAAAGCAAAACATGCAAGAAAAAAACGACAGTTTTTGTCGTTTTTAGTTTTATTGTAAAAATATTGTATGTTTTTTACTTATTATTTTTATATTATAAAAGAAAGTATTTTAGAATAATAAATATATTATAATTTTTCTATTTTTTCTTTTGTTAATCCTGTTATTTCTATGATTTCATCAATAGATAAATTCTTTTCTTTTAGTTTTTTTGCTATTTTTATTTCTGTTTCTTTTATTCCGTTGTTCTAGCCCCTCCTTCAAACCATCTTCTCTTGCATGCCTTAGCCCGCTTTTCTCATCTCTTATTGCTTTTTCTCTTAATTCTGCTACTCGTTTTAATTCTTTATCTTTACTTATTTTTTCTAATTCACTCATTGCTTCTTTTATTTCTTTATTCTCATTCATAATTTTTGATACCTCACTTTCATTGGGGTTATCTAAAAACATGACCCATTGTGTCAATTTATTACTTGGGTCTTTTTTTAGTATCTCCCTTGCTTTTGGTATCTCAATTATATAAAACTCTAATACATCTGTCAATACTATTTGCTTGCCTGTACTTACTTCGTATGTGTCAAGTAAATGTAGGCAATTTTTTTATCTTTTTTTGAAATTTTTTTGTAATCCAATAAAATCC
>CANQTK010000058.1 GCA_947626735.1 uncultured Clostridia bacterium | reverse complement strand
ATATATCTTATAATAATAGCTTTTGATAAAATTTCTCTTGTAGATAGTTTATCTTTATCAATATCATTTGGAATAAAGTAATAATCATCTAGAGAAAATTCTCTACCTCTTTTAAATTCTTTATCTGTTAATATTTTTATCAATTCTTCTTTTGTACTTATTACTTTAATTGTTACCTCATTGCTCTCTTTACTTGACATTTCATCCTCCAATTATTTATATTATTACATATTCTCCTTCATCACCTGTTGCACTTGCTCTTTCAATTTTTCTATGCGAACTTTTTGGCTATTTTCTTCCTCTCCATATTGAATTGGCTGTAGTATTTTTAATGTAACATCTTTTTTCCTTTTAAATAGCTTTCTTATTCCTTTTGGCTCTCGAAAAGTAACTACCATTGGAATAACAGGAACATTATTTCTAATAGCAAAGCGAAAAGCTCCATTTTTGAAGTTTCTTATTTTTTCGCAATAAGGCCATAATGCTTGTTCTGGATAAAAATGAATCATTTTTCCATCTTGCAATGCTTTGTCTAATGCTGTTATAAAGTATTCTCTATTCTCTATTTTACTAGGAATGGGTACTGCTCTTAATAATTTTATAAGTTTTCTAATAAATGGAAGTTTGAAACTCCCTTCCCTTGTTGTAAAATATATTTTATGTAGTCCAAATGCTAAGCCTACCATACTGCAATCTAAAATCAAAACATGATTGGAGACACTAATGGCTCCTGTTTGTAAATTTTTAATATTCTCTTTTCCCTCTATTTTTAAATCATATACAATTTTATTTAAGATTGTTAAAACAGGAAAAGCTACTCCATAATACAATAAGTTAGAAAAAAATGAAAATACTTTTCCCTCTTTAATATACTCATAATTTTTATCTATGTTGCTTTCTAATGGTTCGTATAGATGAATGATATCTTCATTTTCATTTTCTTCTACTACAACTTGTTCTTCCACTATCTATCAACCTCTATCTAATTCTTTTCTTACAATTTCTGCTATTTTTTCACAAGTATCTTCTGCGATATATTTTTTCTGATTTTCTATGATTTCTTTTTGTAATTCTTGATTTTCTATTAGTATTTTGGTTTTTTCTATTACTTGGTTTATATTATCACACTTTAATGACATTTTTCTATCAGCAAAGAAATTGGCATTATCATTTTCACAACCCGGTATTGGCATAATATGAATGAGTGGCTTTCTCATATTTGCTACCTCTGTTGTTGTTAAACCACCTGGCTTGCTAAGTATAATATCTGAACTTGCCATATATTTGCCTAATTCATTTGTATAAGGAAGTGCTATTAGTCTTTCATTACCTTCATATTCCTTATTTAGAGTTTCTAGTAATTTATCATTATTTCCACAAGAAATAATGAAAGTTACATCTTCTATATTTTCTAATAATTTTTGTGCTATTTCTTTTACATTTCCAAAACCCATACTTCCATTTAGAATTAAAATGTATTTTTTCGTAACATCTAAATTTAATTCTTTCTTCATTTCTTCTTTATTGTATGAATTTCGAAATTGCTTTTTTACTGGTATGCCCAATGGCAATAGTGTTTCTTTTTTCATTCCTTTTTCTACAAAATTTGCTTCTAATTCTTTGCTTGGAATAATAAAATAATCTGGCTCGGTTTCTTCCCAGAAAGGAATGCTGACATAGTCGGTAGCAACTTGCATAAAATGTATAGGATGCTCCTTTTTTATTGCAGTTAAGGCTTGCGCTGCAAATAAATGTGTTGTGATAACAAATTGATATTGATTACTTTGTATATAGTGATATAATTTTTCTTTACTTAGACTATTCAAAAAATAAACTGGCGATTTTAGATTGGTTTTTTCATAAATTTTACCTAAGTTATATACATTTTTAAATATTTTTCCGTTTTTATTGGTAGATTTTATATATAAATTATTGATTTCATCTTTTAGTTTTTCATCAATAATTTCTAAGTATTCTTTAAAATCTGCTTGTATGTTTTTAGAAAGAAGTTCTTCTTGTATTGCTTTTGCTGCTGTATTATGACCTCCGCCTGTTCCACATGATAGAATTAAAACTTTTTTATTATTTTCTAACATATCTCTTTTTCCCTCTTATTTTCTAGTTATTACTACGTTTTTTGCTACAATCATATTCTTCTATATTTTTTATGAACTCATTATATAATAAATATATGAAATTATCAAATACTTGCAAAAGAAAAAGGTAAACAATTTGTTCACCTTTTTCTTAAAACATGCTTCTTTTTTTTATGTTGTTTACTTAAGTTATTTTTGCTACAGCTCATCTTTTTCTGTTTCATCATTCTGCACTTCTTCGCAATCAAGGTCTATTATCTCTAAATCTGCACTTTGGACATTTAGTGCATTTTCTTTTGCTTCCTTTAAGTCTGAAAGTGCATTTATAGTAAAAAGTACCCAAATAATAGTGCAAAGAATGTGGTTTATTACTATTTGACCTAATATGCTAGCAAGAATTGTTTCAAAGATGAATAAAACAAGCAAAATTGATGAAAGTAAAATCCGTACTTTAATACTTCTTATGTCATTGTTTTGTTTAATTTTAATTGTGTAAATTAAGTAACCCACTGCTAAAATACCAATTACTAAAGTTAAAATAAGGTAACTGATGTATCCTAACATAATGATACCTCCCTAAAGATGTGATTTAAGTAAGCACGTTTTTTTTGAATTTCACTATTTTAGTGAAATTGTAAACAACATAGTATTGGCTATATTTTACCATAATTTTACATAAAAGTCAAATTTGCTGGCTTATTTTTTACACTTTACAAGTTCACTTCTCATTTTTATAATTTAGACTTTTTTCTTCTAGCAATTTAAAATTGCACGCTATTGTTTTTAGAAAATTATTTTTATATTTTTCCTATTTCCCTTGATTTTTAAGTAACACTTCTATATATTGCAACCTTCACAATGGTGTTCTTTTAAATTGCACTTAGCTTTAATTTCTTCCTCTGTCATTTTTCCTTCTTTTCTATAATAATCTGCAATAGCTTCGTGGATTGCTTCTTCTGCTAAAACAGAGCAATGTAGCTTCACTGGTGGAAGTCCACCTAATGAGTTTACTACATCTGTGTTTTTTAATTTTAACGCTTCTTCTATTGTCTTTCCCTTAATCATTTCTGTTGAAATACTACTTGTTGCAATAGCAGCACCACATCCAAAAGTTTTAAATTTTACATCTACTATAATATTATTTTCGACTTTAATAAACATTTTCATAATATCTCCACAAACTGGATTTCCAACTTCTCCAACTCCTGAAGCATCTTCTATTTTTCCAACATTTCTTGGATTTGTATAATGTTCTATCACTTTATCTGAATAATCCATTATTGATTTCCCTCCTCTACAAATTTTTCCCACAATGGTGACATTTCTCTTAATCTACCTACTATTTCTACTAAATTTTCTACCACATAGTCAATTTCTTCTTTTGTATTATATTTTCCTATTGAAATTCTTAAAGAACCGTGTGCAATTTCATGTGGTAAGCCTATTGCAAGTAATACATGTGATGGGTCAAGTGAACCGGAAGTGCATGCACTACCACTTGATGCGCATATTCCTTTTAAATCTAAATTTAACAATAGACTTTCTCCCTCAATAAATCGAAATGAAATATTGCTATTGCCAGGTAATCTTTTTTCCATATCTCCGTTTATTTTGATATATGGAATCTTTTCTTTTACTTGACTTACATAGTAATCTCTTAATTCTTTTATTTTCTTGTTATGTTCTTCTAAATTGCTATATGCTAGCTCCATTGCTTTTGCAAGTCCTACGATTCCTGCTACGTCTTCTGTTCCTGCTCTTTTATTTCTTTCTTGATGTCCTCCATTGATTAACTTATTGAACTGCACTCCCTTTTTTACATATAAGGCTCCAATTCCTTTTGGTCCATAAAATTTGTGTCCAGATAATGAAAGACTATCTATATTTAACTCTTTTATGTCTATTTTTATATTTCCAACTGCCTGTACTGCATCTGTATGAAAAATAATTTTATGCTCTTTTGCAATTTCTCCTATTTCTTTTATTGGTTGCAATGTTCCAATTTCATTATTGGCATACATAATGGTAATTAAAGTAGTAGTAGGTTTGATTGCCTTTTTTATTTCTTCTAAATCAACAATTCCATTTTCATCTACTCCTATATAGGTTACTTCGAATCCCTCTTTTTCTAGTTGTTTACATGTTTCTAATACGGCTGGGTGCTCAATTTTAGAAGTGATAATATGATTTCCTTTTTTGATATAACTATAGGCAATTCCTCTTATTGCCGTATTATCACTTTCGCTTCCTCCAGAGGTAAAGTAAATTTCATTTGGCTCACAATTTAAAATTTGTGCTACTGTTTCTCTTGCCTCTTCTATTGCTTTTCTGTTTTCTCTTCCAATTTTATAAATAGATGATGGATTTCCATAGTTTTCTAATAAATATGGTATCATCGCTTTTACCACTTCTTCATCTGTTTTGGTTGTGGCATTATTATCTAAATATATTGTATTCATTTTAGTTTTCTTCCTTTCCTAACTACTATTCTATAGCAGTTATATTATTTTTTTACTATTATGTAAGAATTATAGTGTTTTTTCAGTATCCTATTAGAAATCATTGTTTTTCCTACTGTTATAGTAGGAATTATAACATCTATTTCCTAGTGAGTCAATAGGAATTAAGTAATTTTTAAAATTTGCTATTGCTATATGAAAATATCTCTTGATTTTGGCAAAAAAAGAAAAGGGTGTCCCCACCGTTCCAAAATGGAACGAAAAGGGGCGTCCCTCCTGTTCTTATTTTATTAAATCTTCTAATGTTTTATTATTTACATATTCATTGATTACATCGTCTAGTCCCTTCCAAAAAGAATATGTTTTACAATCATTTTGTCTTTCACATTTTCCTTCTTCTGTTAGGCAATCTATTGGAGTTAAGTCTCCTTCTGTTGCTTTTAAAATGTCTCCTACTATACATTCACTTGGTTTTTTTGCTAATTTATACCCTCCAGCAGTTCCTCTTGCTGTTTCTAAATAGCCTGCCTTGTTTAACATTGCTATAATTTGTTCTAAATATTTAATGGATATTCCTTGCCTTTTTGCTATTTCTTTTGAAGTTATATATTTTTCATTACTATTTAATGCTAAATCTATCATGACTCTTAAAGCATATCTTCCTTTTGTGGATATTTTCATATATTTACCTCCTATTCTACATTATTATATATATTATCATAAATTTTATTATATTTCTTGACATTTTACTTATAAACGTATTATAATAAATATAGGAAATGACAAATCCACAAACGTGGTTTTGCCCAGATAAAGATTTAATAAACCATTAGCTAGGCACAGCAGAATGGTTTATTTTTTTATTTATGTAGCTGCTTATCAACCCAGTTCTTATACAGAACTGCCGTCAAGGCAACGTTTAATGTTAAAGAAAACATTAATGATAATATTAAAAATAGTATCACTTTAACCATAAACATCACCACCCTTCCTACGAAGATTCGTAAAATTGGTGGCAAAACCACATCTGCTAATTATCATTTCCTATGTTAATTATTCTACACTAATATTGTTATTCTGTCTATAATTTATTAAATTTTCCTAGAATATTTAAATCGACAATTGTAATTTGTCGATTTAATAATATAATTTATGTCAAAATAATAATTCAATATATAATTCATTTTTTAAATATTTAGCTGTAAT
>CANQTK010000057.1 GCA_947626735.1 uncultured Clostridia bacterium | reverse complement strand
TAAAACATAAAATATTAAAATTTTTCAAGTTATCAATCGGAAGGAAATCCGATTTACACAACTTTTACGATAGTCTCGAAACAAAGTTAGATAGATAAGTCTTTGTTTCTCTTTCATAGTCTTATAATAAGTCATATTTTTTTCTAAATTGATCAAACCAATCTATTTCTGGAACTGTTGTTAATGTTTTAAACATTTTTCGTAATTTTTCCTCTAAAGTATCATTTTTAAGTGCTTCTAGACCATTAAATGATACTAATTCAGATTTATAATCTGGACACATTGTTATATTTCCGTCTGTTGCTATTCTAACGGTAAATTTACCCTGCTGACAATCAATTGGACAATTTTTACACTGTTCATCCCTAATTGTATATTTACTATCTGTAGCCATTATTTGAAAACCATCTTTAGTAATAGAAATATGTCCATATTTATATCTTTTTGATTCCAAGTTTTCTACTTTTCTTAATTCTTGTATCATTTCTTCATAAGGTACAAATTGTTCCTTAAAAAATTTTCTATTTTCTTCTGTCCATGTACTATTTGGATAAGCAACTAATTCCAATAAATTTACTGCTGTAAAGCCAATACTTTTACAAAAGTTTATGTATCTATTTAAATCTTTTAAATCCTTTCTTAACATTACTTTGTTAGCTCTTATAATATCTATATGAGGACTGATAGTTTTTACTGTATCAACAACTTTGTCAAAATTATTTCCACCAGTCATTTTATTAAATTCTTCCTTATTATCTGTATCAAAACTAATCTTTACTAAAGTTAGTTTAGGTAATTTTCCATGAGTTCTAAAATAATCACCTAATAATAAACCATTAGTTGTCATTTCCCTTCTCTCAAATCCTATATTTGCAGCTGCATTTACTATTTTATCCCACTCTTTGTTAGTTGTAGGCTCTCCACCTGTCAATGTTATACCATTAAATCCTACTTTATAAAAAACTTTTAACATTTCTAATAATTCATTTGTTGTTATATTTCCATTACATATTGGTGTTCTCCTAATATCTTCCATAGCAGCTGTTCTCCCGTTTTTACCGAATCCACTATTACCTTCACAATAAATACACTTCATATTACATACAGGAGATATTGCAATTCTAACATTTCTTTGGAATTTATTTTCACTCATATAATACCACCTCTTTCTAAAACTTCTTTTACAGTATATATTGATTCTCTATTTCCATTTTTTATTGCTTCCTTTGCCATTTGTTTATTTATAAATCCTACTGTTATTTCTCTGGAAAGTCGTGCAGAATCTAAATGAAAACCCATTATTTCATTTGCTTTTTTCTCACAGGCTCTAGCTAAAAGACAAGCACTTCCACCCGTGTCTACTTCGTGATCTCCCTTTTCTCTTGTCCACTGTATTTTCTCTAATATTTTAGGTAAATCATCATATTTTCTGCTTACTAAAAAGGGAAGATGCACTATATAAACTTCTGGTTTGTTTTCAAAAGGTTTCAATCTTCTAATTGCTGTATACTTATTATCTTTATTGCTTGCCCATTCATTTATTCCAACAAATACTATTTTTATATTTCTTTTTATTGCTTCTTCATAATATGCCTTGATTGCTATTTTTCTACAAATTTGACATGGTCGTACAAAAGGAAAAGCTATTTGTTGTTTTGTAGAATAATATTTTCTACCTTCATTATAAATTCTTCTAAACTTTTCTTTAAATTCCTCTGATATATTTTCTTCATATAAATCACTCATTCCCTTAAAGCATTTTTTATCTATATCTGAAATATAATTATTTATATCAATAATTTCATAATCTACTTTTAAATTTTTAGTAATTCTTTTGATTTTATTTTTTACGCTTTCAGACATTTCGTTATATCCAATTTTAAAAGAAAATGCTAAAGGAGTAAACCCCATTTCTTTAACTGTATATAACATAGCTGAACTATCCTTACCTCCAGATAAACCTACCATGCAATCATATTTTTTATTAGTTATAAAAGTTTTTATAAATTCTTTTTCTGATTCTATATCAGACTTTTTAAAATATTTATTATAATGTTCACATACATTACAGATTCCTTCATCGTTTATGCTTATTGATGGATTTTTTGTTGTATTAATACAAATTTTACATTCTTTTATTTTTTCCATTATATTCTCCTTATAATTTTACATTTAACAAATTTGGAACAATTATATCTAAAAATTCATTATAAATTTCTAATATTTCTTTTGCTTTTGCAGAATCTATAATTCTATTATTTTTAGGAATAATTTTCATCATTAATATTATTGCTTGTTTATAATATCCTTGTTCAATATAATTGGTTATTTCTTTTCTTTCTTTAATTAATTCATTTGTTGCATCAACTTTTGTATTTTGTAAATATTTCGAATATAAATAATTAACATATTCCATAAAATAGTTTGTCATTTTCATTATTTCATTTGGTAAATTCAAATCATAATTATATAATTTTGAAGGATGTCCACCTGTCATTAAAATAATTAGACGTGCATTATGTACACCATGTTTTTCTATTAAATCTTTCAAAAGTATTGCTGTACCACGTGATGATGACATTCTTTCATTATTTATTTTCCCCATTCCTGTAATAAAATATTTTTTAGTTCTTAATTCGGGTCTTAACAATAATGCTTCTGAATATGTTTTTTTTACTATCCAAGTTTTAAGATGTTCCTCACATACAAATAAATCACAAGGCAACCATTCAATAATTTTATTTACAATTTCATTATGAGTTCTATCAGGCGTATTTTTTATTGAATTAAATAGTGTTTTAAAAACATTTTCGGCCTCGCTATCATTATTACCTTTTACTTTCATATATAAATCATAGAGAGTAAATAAATCACTATCAAACATTGGATCAATAACATATTTTTCATTATATTTTATACCTATTCCGTAATCTCTTAGTAATCCAAAATCTTTTCTTATATTATCAAAAGATCCCATTACATTATTTTTATGGAAACTTTGTAAAAATTCAATATTATTAAAGCTTTTTAATGTTTGTTCCTTCCAATTTTTATCACTATAATTAAGTGCTAATTCATTTTTTTCATTCATTATTAATGCATTATTAGTTTCATAAAATTCAAACATTACTTTTACAAATTTTTCAAAATCTTTACAATTAGTCGTATAAAACAAGTCAAAATCACAAGATACATTGATATTTTTTAAATCATTAATAATTTGATATGTAAAATAATATAAAATATCTTGAGGAGTTTTTAATAGTTCAATTATATTATCAGGTACTTTATAAATATTAGAAAATATATTTAACATTTTCTTTCTTTCCTTATATAATTCACTATCTTTCTCATATTTACCGTTTAACAATTCACAAGTTTTTTCAGCCGTTACACCACTAAAATGAGCTGCTATTGGAAAGCAAACTTGTTTTCCTTTTTTTCTTTCCCATCTTGCATTTATATCTGCAACAACAAACATTCTTGCATGGTCTATACTTATTGGACAAACTGGATATAAATATGGTAGAGATATTAGAAATTTTTCCTTATTCATATAATAAATTCTCCTTTTTTCGGTATTGATTTTATTAAATCATTATGTTATAATTTAGTTGGCACCATAGCCAAGGAGGTAAGGCAAAGGTTTACATGAGCCTTGATCATTGGTTCGAATCCAATTGGTGCCTTCATTTTTTTATTTTATTCTTTCAAATAATGGCTCTACACCAGCTATTTTTTTATTTTTTTGTACTTCTATATATTCCCAAGAAGCATTAGGTATATTTAATAATTTTCTTACTTTGCTTGATGACATTGGCATAAATGGTTCATATAAATTAGATAAATTTGCAACTAAATTACTGCATGTATATATTGTATTATTAAATTCTTGAATATTCTCTTTTTGTTGTTTCCATGGTTGTTGATCCTCATAAAATTTATTTCCATCCTCAACAAGATTTCTAATAATTGCTATAGCTTTTCTAAATTCAAGATTTTTTATAGCTTGTCCTACCTCAATATATGCGTTTTCAATTTTAGTTTTAATTTCTTCATTCATATTACCATTTGGTATTTCCTCTAGTCCTTTATACTTTAAAGTTCTATTAATCAAATTTCCATATTTATTTACTATTTCTGCATTGCATGTTGCAATAAATTCATCTATTGAAAAATTACTATCTTTTCTTTCTGGTCCATTACCAATTAAATAATATCGTATCATATCAGAATTATATTGATTTAACATTTCTCTTATCGTAATCCCATTACCTTTTGATTTTGAAATTTTTTCAGAATTTATATTCAAATACTGCGTAGCAATCATATAATCGGGTAATCTATAATTGTCATTTAAAGCTAATAATAATGCAGGTAGTATTATGGTATGAAAAGTAATATTATCCTTTCCATGTGCCATATATATTAGATTATCTTCACTGTTTTTCCAATAATTTTCCCAATTGAGATTCCTTTCCATACAGATTTTTTGACAAGCAGTTATATAACCAAGAACAGCTTCAATCCATACATACATTTTTTTATCACTGAATCCATCTATTGGAATATCTACTCCCCATTCCAAATTTCTTGTAACTGCCTTTTCTGGTAAACCTTCTCTTAAATATTTTTCTGATTCGTTTTTTGAACTTATTCTCCAATTTTCTTTTTTACTGTTAACATATTTTTCAATATTTTCTTGTAATTTTCCTAACGATAAATATAAATTCATATTTTCTCTTGGAGTAACTATATTACCACATTCAATACATTTAGCATGTAATAAATCTTCTTCTTTTGGTTCATATCCACAATCACACATATCTCCCTTTGTTTCATTACCACATGAAGGACATTGCAAAACTACCTCTCTATCAGCAACAAATTTTGAACATTTTTCACAATATGGTTGTAAATCCTTTTTTTCATAAATATATCCATTATCGTACATCTTTTTAAATAGTTCTTTCACTTTTTCTATATGATATTCATCTTCAGTTTTGGTATATAGATCATATGAAAATTGCATATCTTCAAAACATTTTTTAAATTCTTCATGATATGTTTCTGCTATTTGTTTTGGTGTTTTATTTTCTTTTTTGGCCCTTATTGTTATAGGTGTTCCATGACAGTCTGTACCTGATACATATAATACATTATCGCCTATTTGCCTATAATATCTAGCAATAACATCCCCTGAAATTAATCCCGCAATATGCCCTAGATGCAAAGAATTATTTGCATAAGGCCATGCTCCTCCAATTAATATATTTTTCTTTCTTTTTTCATTTATGCTTTCCATATATTAACCTCCTTATAATATTTAGTATTATAGCATAAAAATTCTTGCTTTTCAATTATTTTCCATTTACTTTTATTTCTTTCTAATTAAATTGACTTAATTTTTTTATTATGATAGTATATTATTAGAATGGAGGCATATAATGAAAGCATTAATCAGTGTATCAGATAAAACAGGTATAGTCGAATTTGCACAATTTCTATGTTCTATAGGCACAGAAATTATTTCCACTGGGGGAACTTATGATTTATTAAAAAAATCTCATTTATCAGTTACCAATATTACTGATATTACATCTTATAAAAAACCTGTTGATACCATTATAAAAACTCTTTATCCTGAAATTTATGCAGGAATTTCAGCTAATAGGAAAGATTATAACCAAATGGAGCAATTAAGAAACTCAAATATATATCCTATTGATATTGTTATTGCAAATCTTTTTCCATTTGAAGAATTATATAAAAATACAAAGAAATCTATTGAAGATTGTTTAGAATTTATTGATATAGGTGGACCAACTATGTTAAGAAGTGCTGCTAAAAGTTATAAAGATATTGTTGTTATTTGTGATCCTTCTGATTATTCAAAAATAATGGAAGAATTTAAACAAAGTAATAATATATCAATAAATACAAGAAAATACTTAATGAAGAAAGTTTTTAAGACTACTTCAACTTATGATATGATGATAAATAAATTTATTGATAATTATTTGTAAGAGACTATCGTAAAAGTTGTGTAAATCGGATTTCCTTCCGATTGATAACTTGAAAAATTTTAATATTTTATGTT
>CANQTK010000056.1 GCA_947626735.1 uncultured Clostridia bacterium | reverse complement strand
GTTTGGAATGATAGGTTACGCAATTTAATTATATAATTTTTATATATTTTTGTTTCACATCATTGACACTACAACAAATGTAATAAAAAAATGCAAAAAAAATGTTGACGAATGTAAAAAAAAAGATTACAATGAAAGCAGTTAAATGAGAATTTATATTTTAAGTGTATAATTTAAGCGAGAAATATAAATACTAATTATAATTTCAGAAGAAAAAAGGAGAAGAAAAAATATGAAAAAAATGAGTGTAAAAAAAGTTTTAGTAACAATAATGGTACTTGTTGCATTATTTATGGTTTCTTCCAAAGTACTTGCTACAGGTACATCAGATGGACCAATAGGAATTAATATTCAAGCAAATCCTACTACTACCAATACAGAAACCAATACTACTACAAATGAAGTGACACAACCAACGATTAATACAGCAGCTACACCAACCAATACACAAGGAAGTACGTATCAAAATACAGCATTACCACAAACAGGAGATGCTAGTGATTATGCTATTTTTATGCTAATTGTAGTAGCAATTGTTGTTGCTATTTATGCTTATAAAAAAGTAAGAGAATATAATATTAAATAAAGCAAAATAGGAAAATGAAATATAAAAAGCAAAAGAAAATAGATAATTTTATCTATTTTCTTTTGCTTTTATTACCACTCTAGTTCCTTTTATCGTATTACAAGTAATTAGAGTTACTTCTCTTGCACCATTCGTATTTTGATTTAAACAAGAGGTGTCATTTGCTGTCACTTCAGAAGTTTTGTAAATGATATAATCAACAGGAGTACTGTTTAAGTCATAAATTTGAATCGTATCACCTGAACTTAAAACACTAAGTTTGCCAAAATGTTTTTGATTAGCATAATTATGTCCTGCAATACATAAATTTCCAACTTCATTGGGCATAGGTCCATAAAAGCGACAAGGGGAAATTTTTAAAAGTTCATCCGTAGTTGTTGATAAAATAGGATAAAGTAAATCAATTTTGTCAATTTTTAATAAACCAATGACAAAAAGTTCTTTATTTTCAAAACTAGCTAATGTTTTTTCTGCATGGTAAGAATTGGAATCTGCATATAAGTTACGAATTTGAAAAGAACTGGTCAAATTTTGAGAGAGCTTCTCTTTTTGCCATGCATTATATTGCAAAAAAAAGTAAAAAATAAGACAAAAGATAATGATAAAAAAAGAAATCCAAAAAATAAATTTAAATTTTTTAACAATAGGTAAGAAACTTGTACTAGAGTTGGGTATTTGATTTCCTAATATTTGATTCATATTTTTTCCTCTTTTTATGATTTTTTTCTTATCTTATAGTATAAACGAAAAAAGAAAAATTATGTTGAAAAATAAAGTCAAATACTTTTGCAATAAAATGAAAAAAAATGAAAGAAAATGTTTCTTTTTTTTGGACCATATGATAGAATGATAAAGAAAAATAAAATCATAGGAAGGAGTATGTGTATGCCTGAAATAAAGTACAAACGCGTACTACTAAAACTGAGTGGTGAAGCCATTGGAGGACAAGAAAAAAGAGGAGTCGATGCAAAAACTTTAGGAAAAATTTGTGACGAAATCAAAAAAATGGTAGATTTCGGTGTGGAGGTAGCCATTGTTGTTGGAGGAGGTAACTTTTGGAGAGGACGCTATGGACATCAAATGGAAAGGACGACATCGGACTATATGGGAATGTTAGCAACTGTTATGAATGGTTTGGCATTGCAAGATTCTTTAGAAGCAAGAGGACTTTCTACAAGACTTCAAACAGCAATTGAAATGAGACAAATTGCAGAACCTTATATCAAAAGAAAAGCCATTAAACATTTAGAAAAAGGAAGAGTTGTTATTTTTGCTTGTGGAACAGGAAATCCATTTTTTACCACAGATACAGCTGCAGCTTTAAGGTCAGCAGAAATAGAAGCAGAAGTAATTTTACTTGCCAAAACCATCGATGGAGTTTATTCTGCCGATCCAAAAGAAGATGCGACAGCAATAAAATATGATGAAATTACGTATTTAGACATTTTAAATCAAGATTTGAAAGTCATGGATGCTACGGCAACTTCTCTATGCAAAGATAATCAAATTCCACTCATTGTCTTTGGAATTGATAAGCCAGAAAACATGATTAAAATTATACAAGGGGAAAAAATAGGCACTTATATTAAATAAGCATTGTTTGTAGAAAGAAAAATAGAATGGAGAAAAAATGATAATATTAATATTAATCAATATACTATTTATCTTATATGTATATAAAAAATACTATCAATTTTCTATAAACGATACAACAAGAAAAATAGAAGAGGAAGATGCAATCACTCTAGGATATATACAAGATAATGGAATAGATAATAATGCTGACCTAATACTAGCAGAGATGATAGAACTCAATATCAAAAAATATATTATAATGGAATATAGTAAAGAAAGTTTAGACAAATATAATTATACAATAAAATTAAATATTAGTAGAAATTCAACGGAACTTAAAAATTATGAATTATTAATCATAGATTTCCTATTTTCTAATAAAATCGAAATTACCAAAAAAGAATTAGAAGAAAAATTAAGAAATACATTTGAGTTATACAATATTCAGTTTAATGAAATGAACAAAATATTAAATAATCAACTAATAAAACAAGGATTCATAGATGTAGAAAAACAAAATGAAATAGCGAAAATATCAAAAAACTATAAAAAAATCTCTACCATATTAATTATTATCCTATGCATAATGAAAATATTATTCATACCAATTCCTTTATTATATATATTACTCTATATTTTAGAAACTTTATTAGTAGGAATATTAATTTTTAAAGCAAGTAATTACACTAATGAAGGTCAAAGCTTTAAATATAAAATAGAGAACTACAAAAATAATCTAAAGAACAAAGAGTTCTTAACCAATAATACCACAATGGAAAATATAGTATTAGACAAAGAATTTGCGAATTCAATAGCGTTACATATCAATACACAGGCAAAGGAAATATTGATAGATAATAGTATTGTGAAAAATGCTACTAAAATATCGAAAAAAACTGCAATTTTAATTTTTATGTCTTTTGTTGCCCTAATTTTATTAGGAATCATAATAGCAATCATCACTACTTTATTGCCAAAGGGTGCTGTATTTTGGTTATATTTACTAATAATATTAATCATAGCCGGTACAGCAGATGTAACCTTGACTAAAAAGAAATAGCAAAATGAATACCTACAAGAGATAATTTCAAAAAATAAATTAAAGTAAAATAGAGAAAAGGAGAAAAGAAATATGGATTACACAAATATTGAAGAAAGAATGCAAAAAACCATTCGCGTTTTTGAAGAAAATTTATCAGAAATTAGAGCAGGAAGAGCAAATCCTGCCATCTTAAACAAAGTAACTGTCAATTATTATGGAACAGTAACACCAATTAACCAAGTAGCAGGCATTTCTGTACCAGAAGCCAGATTAATCGTCATTCAACCATGGGATGGCAGTATTTTAAAAGAAATTGAAAGAGCAATCTTAGCATCTGACATTGGAATTACACCAAATAACGATGGAAAAGTCATAAGATTAAATTTTCCTGAATTAAATGAAGAAAGAAGAAAAGAAATAGTAAAAGATATTCGTAAAATGGCAGAAGAAGCAAAAGTAGCAGTAAGACAAGTAAGACGTGACGGTATGGATGAATTTAAGAAAAAGCAAAAAGATGCAATCATTACGGAAGATGATTTAAAACAAGCCGAAGATGCCATTCAAAAACTAACCGATAAATATGTAGAAGAAGTAGATAAAAAATTAGAAGCAAAAGAAAAAGAAATTATGACATTATAAATTAGGAGGATATCAATGGAACAAGAGAATATGCCAAAGCACATTGCTATTATCATGGATGGAAATCGTAGATGGGCAAGAGAAAAGGGTCTAGATATTAAATTAGGACATAGAGAAGGAGCTAAAACATTAGAAAAAATTGTCCGTTACGCCAATAAAATAGGATTAGGTTATATTACCGTTTATGCTTTCTCCACTGAAAATTGGAAACGTACAGAAGAAGAAGTAGGTGCTTTAATGTTACTTCTTCAAAATTACTTAGAAGATTATAGTAAAAGAGCCGATACGGAAAATATTAAAGTAAATGTACTGGGCGATATTTCCGCTTTGTCTGAAAAAATGCAAAAAAGTATCCGCAATTGTATGGAAAGAACCAAAAATAATACAGGTGTTACTTTTAATATTGCATTAAATTATGGTGGACGAGATGAAATCCTAAAAGCAGTGAAAAAAATTGCCAAAGAGGTAAAAGAAGGAAACATAGAAGTAGAAGAAATAACGGAAGAAATGATTTCAAATTCTTTATATACAGCTGGACAGCCGGATCCAGACTTATTAATTAGAACTAGTGGAGAATTAAGAACAAGTAATTTCTTACCATGGCAGATTGTTTATTCAGAATTTGTATTTGTAGAAAAAAATTGGCCAGATTTTAGCGAAGAAGATTTAGAGGAAGCAATTCGAATTTATCAAACTAGAAATCGAAAATTTGGTGCAAAATAGAAAGGAAAAAGAAATGGATTTTAAAAGAATATCCTCTGCACTAATTGGATTTCCATTAGTAGCAATAGTATTAATATGGGGAAATAAATATTTGGTAGATATTGCTGTTAGTATCATTGCCATTATGAGTTTGCATGAATATTTTCATAGTTTTAAAGAGCAAAATCAAAACAGAGACTTAAGATGGATTGCTTATATATCAGCTTTATCCATTGCCTTTATTCATATTATTCCACAGGAATACATATTAAAAACAATCGCTGCCATGATTCCTATTGCTATTTTGGTATTGTTTGCGCAAGTCATTGCTAGTAATATGAAATATAATATAAAAGATATTGCAATTACTTTATTTGGAATTTGCTATATTGTGGTGTTTTTAATGTATATACCCATTATTCGAGAAACGCTAAATGGAAGAATTACGATATGGTATGTCT
This sequence comes from uncultured Clostridia bacterium, assembly GCA_947626735.1. Lineage (GTDB taxonomy): Bacteria > Bacillota > Clostridia > TANB77 > CAG-508 > UMGS1663. The sequence continues at coordinate 3,018 of CANQTK010000056.1, read as the reverse complement.
TTTTTGCCGCATGGGGAACGGATATTTTTGCCTATTGCATAGGAAAAAAATGGGGAAAACATAAATTTAGCAAAATAAGTCCTAATAAAAGTATAGAAGGATGTGTGGCAGGAACGATTGGTTCTATTGTTGTCACTTTCATTTATACATGGGTATGCAATACATATTTAGGAATGGATTTTCATTATTTTTATATAATAATAATAGCTACCATTTTAAGTTTAGTGGGACAAATAGGCGATTTTGCAGCATCTAGCATTAAAAGGTATACAGGAATTAAAGATTTTAGCAACTTAATTCCTGGTCACGGGGGAATGTTAGACCGTATTGATAGTGTCATTTTTATTGCTCCTTTTGCTTATTTTTTGTTAATGCTATTATAAAATAGAAAGGAAGAATTTATTTTGATTAGCTTTTTCATTAGTAGCATAAAAATTATCTTTGTATTAGGATTTCTAATTCTAATTCATGAGGGAGGCCATTTTTTAGTTGCTAAAATTTGTAAAGTAACAGTAAATGAATTTTCAATTGGTTTTGGACCTGTTATTTGGCAAAAGCAAGGAAAACAAACAAAATATACCTTACGATTAATTCCTTTAGGAGGTTTTGTTAATTTAGAAGGAGAAGAAGAGCGCTCGGATAACGAGGGTTCTTTTAGTAAAGCAAGCATTCCTAAAAGAATGGCAATTGTATTAGCAGGGGGAATGGTTAATATCCTTTTTGCTCTTGTTACTTATTACATTTTAATGGTATGTGTAGGAAACTATACTTCTTTTGTTGTGGATTCTACCATTCCTAACTATGCAGCACAAACATCTGGTATAGAGGCAGGAGATAGAATTCTTAAAGTAAATCAAAAAACAATGCATACCAAAAATGATTTAGATAAAATCATGCAACAAATAGAAGGAAGAAATTTAATTCTTACGATAGAACGAAATGGAGAACAAAAAGAAATTGAACTTACGCCTACAAAAGAGGAAGTAAGAAATACAGGAATTTATTTAAAAGGATTATCCGCAGGAGAGTCGACTAAAATTCTTACCGTAGGAGCAGGCAGTAATGCAGAAAAACAAGGGGTAAGGGCAAACGATGAAATTGTGAAAATAAATGGAAAGGAAGTAAAAAATCAAACAGAAATTGTAGAAATCATCAATCAAGAAGAAAATACATCTTTTGTTCTTACAGTGCAAAGAGGAAATGAGCAACTAGAAATTACGATAGAACCGGAAATAGTCAATCAGTATTATTTAGGTATTTATTTCAAAACAGCAGAAAAGACTCTTTCTAATCGCCTTTCTTATTCATTTTTTGAAACAAGAGATTTTACTTTTTCCATTTTTGAAAATTTAAAAATGTTAGTAACGGGAAAAGTAAGAGTAGATCAATTTATGGGACCAGTAGGAATTTCAGAAGTAGTAGCAAGTACAAGTGGAATAGCAGATTTTGTTAATATATTAGCGTTAATTTCTTTATCTTTAGGGGTTACCAATTTATTACCAATTCCAGCATTAGATGGAGGAAAGTTCTTATTGCTATTCATAGAAGCAATAAGGAGAAAAAAGTTAAGTGAAAAAATAGAGATAAATATTCAATTAATTGGTTTTGCGTTTTTAATAGTTTTATCAATTTATATTGCTTATCATGATATTTTAAGAATTTTATAAATCTAAGGAGAAAAAAATGGATGAAAATAATGAAATATTAAATGAAAAAATAACAGAACTTCATCATGCAATTGAAAAATCGCAAGGAGATTTAATGCAAAGAATAGATCAGTATATGGATGAAGACAAATACGAAAAAGAGATTGAGACGTTAAGACAATTATGCCAAAAATTAATGGATTTATACCAAATAAACAAAAATGAAATTGAAAAATTAGAAAAAGAGCAAAAAAGAATAGAAAAGCTAGAAAAAGAGCAATTAAACGGCAGCCTAGAGCAAATAGAAGGAAAACTACGTGTAGACAACGAAAAACAGTTTGAAGAATTTCGAAATCAATTTGAAGAACTTACAGTGAAAGTAAGAGAATTAACACCAGTACAAAGATTAAAGAAAATTATTCTAAAAATTTTAGAAAGTAAAAAAGAGCTAGAAGCAAAAATGGAACAACAATCGGTTAGTTTGCAAGAACAATTTAAAAATAATTTAGAGAAATATACAGAAAAAGGAGAATTAAAACATAGAGAATTAGATCAAATGGTAAAAACATTACAGCAGCTAAACGAGCAAAAGGCTACCCAAATAAAAGAACAAATAACGAGTTTACAAGAGAGTTTACAAGAATTTCAAAAAGAGACAACAAAGCAAGAAGAAGATATCATAAAACAAAGTAAAGAATTTGAAAAGATACAAATGGACCTTCAAGAACAATTCGTCCTTATAAAGAGAGAAGCAGATGAAAGTCAAAGAAAAGATAATACACAAATTGAAAAAATAGATCAAAAATTTGATAAGCAAATAAAAGACTTAATAGAAGAATTTAATCAAACTCTATTAGAAATGAAAAAAGAAATAGAAACAAATAAAAATGAATTACAAAATATAGTAGATAAATTTATTGCTGAAAGTAAGCAAGAAACAGAAAGATTAATTAAACAATTTAATGATGGAATGGTAGAATTACAAGAAAGTATACAGACAACACAAGAAGAAATAGAAAACAAAAAAGAAGAATTAGAACAAGAACAAAAGAACAAATTACAACAAATGCAAGAAGAAATAGAAAATAAACAACAGCAATTAGAGGAAAGAATTGAAAAAAAAGAACAAGAACAAACAGAGGCAAGAGAAAAGTTAGAAAAAGAGCAAGAAGAAAAAATAAAGCAAATACAAGAAAATATAGAAAATAAACAAAAACAACTAGAGAAAAAAATAGAGAAAAAACAACAAGAACAGATAACCGCAAGAGAAAAATATGAACAAGAGCAAACAGAGGCAAGAGAAAAATTAGAAAAAGAACAAGAAGAAAAAATAACGCAAATGCAAGAAGAAATAGAAAATAAGCAAAAACAA
>CANQTK010000055.1 GCA_947626735.1 uncultured Clostridia bacterium | reverse complement strand
ACTTATGAAGAATTAAATAGTTTAGCACATTATTAATAAATAAAGCTTAGAACTTTATTATTAATTCTAAGCTTTATCATATATTTAAAACTTGTATTAAAGTTTTCCGAAACTTCTTGACACTAATCGAAAGGGGTAGTACCTAATCTCCTAAGTTAATTCCTATGTTTCTTGCTGTTTTTACTAAGTCATGATCCATGGTAACTACTCTTACATTACTTTCTTCGGTTCCGCCTTGTACGGCACCAATTTTCTTATTATTTCCTACTACATCTTCTAAATCAACATAGTCTAATTTTCCATTTTTTAGAACAGTTAAAACATTAAATTTTCCTTCTAAAGCAAGTTCCATTGCTTTTGAACCATATTTAGTAGAAAGTACTCTATCGTAGGCTGTTGGTGTTCCTCCTCTTTGCATATAACCAAGAACGGTACATCTTGCTGTTAGCCCTGTTAATTTTTCTAGTTCTTTTGCTACTTTTTCTCCTGCTCCACCAAGTTGGATATTAATAACACCTTCTCCACCATCTCTTTCACTAGCAACAGATACATCTCCGCCTTTTGGAAAAGCACCTTCTGAAACAACTACAATACTAAAGTTTTTTCCAATTTTTTGTCTTTCTTTAATGGCTTGTGCTGCTTTTTCGATATCATAAGGAATTTCTGGAATTAAAGCAACATCTGCTCCCCCTGCAATAGCCGACTCTAAGGCAATCCATCCTGCTTCTCTTCCCATAACTTCTAGTACCATAATTCTATGATGTGTTTCTGCTGTTGTATGAAGTCTATCTAATGCTTCTGTTGCAACAGATACAGCTGTGTTATAGCCAAACGTAATGTCCGTACATGCCACATCATTATCAATTGTTTTTGGTACCCCAATAACGTGAATTCCTTTTAGAGAAAAATCTCTTGCTGATTTTTGTGTACTATCTCCCCCTAAAGTGAAAACGCAATCAAATCCATCGTCTTTTACGTTTTGTACACATTTTTCCGATAAGTCTTGATAACTTACATTTCCCTCTTCATCTACTACTTTATAATGAAATACATTGGCATTTGTAGAAGATGAAATAATAGAACCACCTTTTTGTAAAATTCCTGATGCAGTATCAGCACTACTTAATTTTATATAATTATTTTTTAATAATCCACGATATCCATCAATAAAGCCATAGCATTCTACTCCATGATTTTCTGCTGTTTTGACAATGGCACGAATGACTGCGTTAAATCCTGATACATCTCCTCCATTTGCCAATATTGCTACTTTTTTTACCATAATTTTTCCCCCTACTATTTTTTCTTATTTTACCACGTTACTTATTATATCAATTATTTTATTTTTTACAAGTGATTTTTAAAATTTTTTACTTATTGCTAATGTGAATATCACTAATTTCGATTTGCATTTCTCTTGCAATAATATTTTGAATTTGAGCAATTTGTTCTTGTTCTAGTTTATCTGCTCTTACCACTACACTCACACTTTTATCATTGACAAACATCACTAAATCACTAATATCTTTTGTTTTAATTAAATTTTCACAAATCATAATTTTATTTTTGGTTTCGTTAATTTTTTGGATTTCTGTTTGTGCAATAGCTTTTTGTGTTTCACTAATCGATTCATTTTCTAATATTTTTTGATAACTTTCTATCATTTGAGAATACATCGTTTCTCTATTTAAACGAGAGGTTGAAAAATAAGCTGAGGTTTCTTTACTAACTTCATTACTAGTAGTTTGTGCGATTTCATTTTGATTTTCTTCTTCATTGTTTTCCACTAACGCATCATTCTCAACTAACTGATTTTGCTCGTTATCTACCAATCCATTACTACTTACAAGCTTTGCATCTCCAATACCTGCATATTGTATATTGCTTTCTTCCTCAGCAGTAGTAGGAATCGTATTTTCTTTTTGATTTCTTGCAAAATTTAAATATCCTGCTGAAACTAACATTAAAGCAATTACCAAAATAATAATTTGATTTCTTTTTAAAAGATTCATATGGTTTCCTCCTTAATGTCTCTTTAGGAAACGTCCCTAAAGAGACATTTTAATTTAATTTGCCATTTCAAATACTTGAATTTTGTGGGTGGCAAGACCTGTTGCTGCTTCTACCGCTTGCACAATATTGGTTTTTACGTTGCTATCACTAGCTCCTGATGCTGTTACCACGGCTCCTTCTATAACAGGCGTAATAACGCTTTGGGTAACCGGTACTTTTTCTCCGTCAATTTCTTGATAAATAACCTCTTTTTTGTTGGTACTTTCTGTTATTTTTCTATTTCCTCCGCCCGTGTATCGGTTTCTTCTGTATCACTTTGCGTTTTATCTTCGTTATACATAGCCATCGTCTGACTGCTTTGGGAATAGGTTAACAACACTTCTACTTTTCCTACTCCTTGTATTTTTTCTAAAATATTTTTCAGTTTTTGTTCTAATTCATTGGAAGTGTTTTGTTTTAATTGTGTTTGTTCTATGTCTTTTTGGGCTAATATCTTATCTGTTGTATTTTCAAGGTCTCCTTGTTTTTTCTTGTCAGAATTCCAAACTGCATTAATAATGATGATGGTAACAATTAAGATAATGACAAATACCACTAAGTTTTCGATTTTTCTTTTGTTGTTTTCACCCGGCTTTAAAGAAAACATCTCTTTTAGTTTCTTTTTCTGTTCCTCTAACATAATAAAAACCTTCTTTCTTTTGTATTTTTAGTATAGGGTAATTTGATTTTCTTTTACTTCATAAACAGAAGCTAAATACTTTTTAATTTCTTCTTGTTCTTTCTCGGATAAATTGTTTTCTTTTTTATTGCTTGCTTTTTCTGTTTTCGTTTTTCCTACTTGAATTTCTACTTTTTCAATTTCATTAATGATGACTTCATTTTGTTTTGTTTCTTCCTTTTGTTCTTTTTTTTGTAAAGAAAGAGATAGTTTTTTGATTTGGTAAGTTTCATCGTTTTCTATTTCTACTTCTATTTGATTTACTTGATAGTCCTTTTCTTTTAATTTTGCTTCTATGTCATTTTTTAAATTTGAGATATAAATTTGCTTGATACTATTTTCATTGGTTTTATTCATATCTATATTCTTGGTATTGACTTCATATGTCTCTATTTTGTTTGTATATTCTTCTATCTTAAAAATAGACGATAGTTCAAAATCCGAATGGAAAAATTGATTAACAACAGGAGTAATAATGTTAAATACTACATAAATTCCTAATACTACTTTGATGTATTTTTTATTATTTCCACTAGGTAGTATCATTTCAATTAAGGTAGAAACTATAACAGCAATCATAATTCCTTGTAACCATGAACTTAAAAATTCCATTTTCTTCTCCTATCGATACATTAGCCCACTGTTGGAAATTTTCATTACCAAAGTAGTACCTACGATTAACATGACAGACAAACTGCATAAAATAGCAAGTAGTACTTTAAAAGTATCTCCCATTTGTGCTAATAGCTTTACAATTTTTTCGTCTGCAATGGGCTCACAAATGGCTGAACCGATGTAATAGGTAGCCATCAGCATAACAAGTTTGAGAATAGGTGTGATACAAATGCCTATTACAACAATAACTCCTACAATACCTACGGCATTTTTTAATATAGAAGTGCAACCAATAACGGTATCGACCGCATCTCCTAAAATTTTTCCTACCACTGGAATAAAACTAGAAACGGCAGCTTTCGCAGTTTTCGCTGTAATGCCATCTACACTACTACTTAAACTTCCTTCTACCGATAGTAAACTAACAAATAAAGTAAGAACCACTCCTAAAATCCAAACAATACTGGATTTCAAAAATTTTGATAATTTATCTAATTGCACATAGTCGGATATTTTCGAAACAATTCCTAATACGGTTGAAGCTAATAAAATTGGGATAATGATATTGCTAATAAAGTTTCCAATAAAAGTAACAAGAAATAGTAAAATTGGTTGCAAAAGATTAGCTGAAACGATATTTCCTGTTGTTAGCACTAAGGTAATTAAAATAGGAATTAAGGTATTGGAAAAAGATACTAAGTTAAAAACAGAATCTTTTACCATAGTAATGACATCAGCAAAATTACTCATAATAAGGGTGACAATTAAAATGTATTGTACATAATAACTGATTTTGGCAATACCATCATTTCCCAATCCTTCACTAATACTTTTCAAAATGCTATGAATGATAATAACAATTATAATACTAGCAATGGTTTTCATAGAACCAAGAGTTTCTTTTCCTAATACATTTAAAAAACTTTTTCCTAACTTGGCATTATCAATATTGCCTGTAATGGCAGAATTTAATAATTCATTATAATCGGTATCTTGAAATACATCGGACGTATATTTCTTTGCTTCTTCTATAAACTTTCCAATATTGAGTGATTCTTGTTGTGATGCTAAAATTTCTTCCGTAGAAACTTCTTCTGCTATACAAACTGTAGGCAACAAAAAAAGAATAAGAAAGAAAAGTATCAATATTTTTTTATAAAAGGTTATTTGCAATTTATCTTTGTTTTGGATAATTTCTTCCTCCTTTTTAATGTACCTTTGGGGACGTTTTCTTTTAGGACATCTGTCCCCTTTTAGTACATTCATGTTCCTTTTTTATGGCAAAATTTTTAACATAGTTTCTAACAGTCCTGCTATGATAGGAACTGACATAGACACCATAATGACTTTTCCTCCCATATCGATTTTGCTTGCAATAGCAGATTCTCCTGAGTCTTTACAAATACTAACGGCAAATTCCGTTAGTATGGCAATTCCTGTCATTTTGATAAGCAAAGTAATAAATTCCTGGTGAATGGAAATTTTACTTGCTAAACTATTTAATAGTTCTATGATTCCAGAAATTTTTGAAAAGGTTAAAGTTAGAATTAATGCTCCTGCCAGTAAAGATACATAAATCACATATTCTGGTTTATATTGTTTTAAAATCATAATTAATATTAAAGCAATAAGACCAATGCCGTATTATTTTTACAACTTCCATCTTCATTTCCTCCATTAGCTTTTCACCTATTTGATGTAAAAGGGACAGATGAGGCAAAAGGAAACTTCCCCAATGCCTCACCCAATGCCTCATAGTCCAAAAATGGTTCGTACGCTATCAAATAATGCACTGATTTCTTTTATGACCATACTTAAGACAATGACTAGTCCTGCTAAGGTTGTCATCATGGCTTGGTCTTCTCTTCCTGCACGCACTAATACTTGGTGCAAAACTGCTACTAATATTCCAATGGCCGCTATTTTAAATAATAAATTAATATCCATTTTTTCTTTCCTTCCATCTATGTGTTGTGATAACAAAACTATTAGGATAGTTGTTATTATATGAAGATGATTACCATGGCGAGTCCTATGGTAACACCTAATGTTTTATACATTTTTTCACTTTTTTTACTTTCTTCTTGCGCTATTTCGATTTGTTTATCTAAAAAGTGGTCCACTAATTCAACTTCCCTTACTTGTCCTTCTAAATCTACTTTTCCCAGCAAACTGCTTAGTCCTTTTAGCACTTCTATATCTTCTTTTTTTAAGTTGGTATTTACTTTTTCTAATGCTTCTAACCAGGCCTGTCCTGCTGGCAGTTCTTTCATGTTGTTAGATGCTGTTTGAAATAAATGAGAAATATTACTTTGTTGTTTGTAAGCTAGTTCTTGAAAAATTTGTGGAATCGGTTCATAAGTTAATTTTATTTTGGTAGCAAAAATAGCAAGAGAAGCTTTCATTTCTTTTAATTCTCTTACTCTTGCTTGATATTTTTTGGCTATGAGCACTCCTATGTAACTACTAGAAGCAAAAAGAAGTACTAAAATTACACATTTTATCATTTGCATCTTTCCATACCTTGTCCTTTTTCTTTTCTCTTCTCATTATATGCAGAAAGTATTTGCTTTAGAACCAAAAAAGAAGGAAAGATTGATTTTCATTCTTTTTTAGCTATTTCCATATAATACATATTGTTTTTCTATTTTGTTTAGGCAATATACTTTTTGCACTTCTCCTTTTTCTTGTTTGTCACTTAAAAAGATGATTCTTTCAAACACTCCATTTTCTGCAAGTTCTTTTAAAGTAGGATTTAATTTAATATCTTCAATAGAAGCTCCATGTGCTGTAAAAATTCCTTTAATACCAGAACAGATGGCATACATAATCGGCTTTATTTCTTCCGGATTTCCTATTTCGTCTGCTACAATGACTTTTGGTGCCATGGAACGAACTAACATACTCATTCCTATTTCTTTACTAACATTGTCTAATACATCCGTTCGAATGCCAACATCGTTTTGGGGAACACCTCGATACATGGCAGCAATTTCTCCTCTTTCGTCTACTACTCCTATATTGATTCCATGAAAATGAATTTGCTCAATTCCATTGCTTAGTTTTCGAACTAAATCTCGTAAAATCGTTGTTTTTCCTGCTCCTGGTGGTGACACAATAAGTGTATTAAAAATGGAATTTTCTTCTTCATTAATCACATATTTTAAGATTTTATTGCTCGCTCCTAAGACCTGTTTTGCAATACGAAAATTAAGGCTAGAAATATAATTCATATTGCTAACCTTTCCTTCTTTTATGACAGCATTTCCACTAATTCCAATACGATGCCCACCTTGCATGGTAATATAACCTTTACATATTTGGCTTTGATAACTATAAATCGAATTATCACAGATATGCTGTAAGGTTTCTAGAATTTCCTCTTGGGAAATCACATGTTCTACTTTTCTTTCCTCTTGTCCTATTTTTAGTAAAATAGGTCGATTGGTACGCAGGCGAATTTCTTCTAATAAATTTAAATTAATATTTTCTGATAGGAAATAATCTTCTATTTTCTTTGCTACTTTTAGAGGAAAACAGCGTAAAATAGGCTGAATTGAAATCATTTCTTCTTTTCCTTCCCAAAACGCTCCTTTAGGGACGTTTCCTTTTGGTAACTTTTCAATTTATAAAAATCTAAAAAGATTTATTTTTTATGGTTTTGCTTAAAATTTTATCAAAAATCGTATTTATTACGTTTTTTCTTTAATTTGCTTTGTTTTTCGTATCAATGTACCTTTAGGAAACGTCCCCAAAGGGACCCAAAGGCAACAAAAAAAGGCATATATATAATATATATGCCTTTTTTGCTATTTTAGAACTTTGTTTTTTTCTTCTATTCTTCCCAGTTATGATATACTTCGGATACATCGTCTAGTTCGTCTAACATGTCTAGTAAACGTTCCATTTTGCTTGCTCCTGCTTCATCTAATGCCACATAGGTAGATGGTACCATTTGCACGCCTGCTTCTAAGAATTCTAGGTTTTCTGCTTCTAATTTTTCTCTTACTTCGGAGAAGGTTTCTGGTGTTGTGGTAATTTCATATACTTCTTCTTCAGAGGCAAAGTCTTCTGCTCCTGCTTCGATGGCAAGCATCATTAAACTATCTTCATCTAATTTACAGTTTGCTTTATCGATGACAATAACACCTTTTTTCGTAAATAGATAAGAAACACATCCATTGGTTCCTAAGTTTCCACCACATTTTGAAAATGCGTGTCTTACATCGGCTGCTGTTCTATTTTTATTATCTGTTGCTGCTTCTACGATAACGGCAATTCCGTTTGGTCCATACCCTTCATAAATAACTTCTTCGTAGTTTTCATTGTTTCCTGCACCTGCTGCTTTTTTGATGGCATTGTTAATGGTATCGTTTGGCATGTTGGCTGCTTTACATTTGGCAATGACATCTTTTAGTTTGGAGTTACCTGCTGGATCTGCTCCTCCCTGTTTTACTGCCATTAATAATTCTCTACCTAATTTGGTGAATACCTTTCCTCTTGCGGCATCTGCCTTTCCTTTTTTTGCTTGTATATTATGCCATTTACTATGTCCTGACATGATAATTTCCTCCTTTTATATTCTAGCGTTTAACATTCTTTATAATGTTTCATGACCCATCATTATTTGTCTAAAATATTGTAGCACATTTTCTTCCTTTTGCGCAAGTACTTTTTATCATTACTTGCATTTTTCTACATAGTTTTTAGAATTTTTTATTGTTGTTTCAACATTATATATATAAATTAATATTCCAATTAAGTGATATTTGTTTCCTCCATATTCATCATCTTCTCTTATATCAGTTACATCCACTAATTCAAATTTTACACCATCTTTTAAATCAATACTTAATATTTCATTCAAAATATTTACCATTTGCTCTTTAGAAATATTTAATCCCTTGATTGTTGTATCCATATCCCTTGTAGTTCTATTGTCAATTCCAAATAGTGCAGATAATAATAGACCACCTTTTAATATGAAATTTTCTTGATATTTTGAAAGTGAAATTCTTTCTAATATTCTTTCAAACATAAATCTTTGTAATAGTTCATAATG
>CANQTK010000054.1 GCA_947626735.1 uncultured Clostridia bacterium | reverse complement strand
ATAACATGTATCAACATAATTATCTATAAAGGTTTATAGGTAACCTTTTAAAAACCTAAATATATTATACAAGGAGGAAACCATTATGGAAGAAGTAACTTTAAAAGAAATATTAAATGTAGTATTAGATGTAAAACAAGAATTAAAAGAATTGAAACAAGAAACAAACCAAAAATTTGAAGAAATGAATCAAAAAATTGAAGAAATGAAACAAGAAATGAACCAAAAATTTGAAGAAATGAATGAACGAATTACCACATTAGAAGAAAGACAAAATACAATGCAAAAACAGATAGACCAAATATTAAGAGAAGAAGTAGATACAAGAGATATTGTAAAAATAATCGTAGATAAAATTGGAGAAATAGATAGAAAAATAGACGCACTAGCTAAAGACAAATGCATATTTCACAAAACTTTAGTAGGGGCTAAAGGTTAAAACAAAAGAGAAAGGTGAAAAATACAATTCTAACCAGATTTGTATATAAAAAATGAGAATAAAAATAAAAAACAAATAGGGGCTTAGGAAAGGAAAGAAAATGAAAACATTACCCAAAGCCCTTATTTTTTTATGCAAAGAAATCGAAAATATCTTATTTCCGCCATGTTGTTTACTTTGTGGTAAATTAAATTGCTCTATTTGGTGCGAAGAGTGCAAAAAAGAGTTATATGAAAAGGCAATCTTGAAAATAGAAAAGAAAGATTCTTCTTACTATTTTGAAAAGCATATGTATCTATTTCGATATGAAGGAAAAATACGAAATCTTATTTTAAATTATAAATTTAAAGATAAATCATACTTGTATCAAATATTTTCAGAAATTATCATAAAAAATGAAAAAATATGTGGAATTTTAAAAAAGTATGATATAATAATACCAGTTCCAATTCATTCAAAAAGAAAAAGGCAGCGAGGGTATAATCAAAGTGAACTAATTGCGAAACAAATCGCAAAAGCACAGCAAAATTTACATTATGAAAATAAAGTTTTACAAAAAATAAAATACACAGTGCCACAAAGTTCTTTAAAGAAAGAGCAAAGAAAACAAAATGTGCAAAATGTATATAAACTAATCAATCAAGAAAAAATAAAAAATAAAAAAATCATTTTATTAGATGATATTTATACTACAGGAAGCACAGCAAACGCTTGTGCCAAGTTATTAAAAGAAAACGGTGCAAAAGAAATTATAGTAGTAACCATAGCAAAAGATTAAATAGCAAAAATAAGTACAAAAAGCTTAATTCAATAGATAAACTGAGACTTCAAAAGATGACAAGGTGAGAAGTTGTAAAACTTGATTTAAGCCTTAGGAAAGGAAAAAATACATGGAAGATTTAGTAGAAAGTATCTTAGATTATATTAGAGCAGACTATACCGATTATGCCATTATGATAAATGGAGAATGGGGAAGTGGAAAAACTTACTTTTGGAATCATAAAGTACGCAATAAAATAGAATCGATGCAGTTAAATGGAAAACGTTATCGTACCATTTATATGTCTTTATATGGTATTTCTAACTTAGAAGAAATTAGTAAGAAAATCTTTATTGAAACTACGCAATTAATGGATAAAAACCTTAAAAAATTCATGGACAGCAAAGATCAAACTACCATTCCAGAGTATGCCAAAACAGGGCTTGACATGGCAAACTTCTTTGGTGTGACACAAAATGGAGATAAATTAGATTATTCTGAATTTTTCTCTACAGATGATAAGGTTTTATGTTTTGACGACTTAGAAAGAGCTAATGTAGATGTTATTGATATTTTAGGTTACATCAATAATTTCGTAGAACACGATCATATCAAAACCATCATTATATGTAATGAAAAAGAATTATCTACCAAATTAAAAAGTAGTAATTTGGAAATGAAAACTTTTATTGCTACCTATCTTCTAGATAAAGAAGGAGACTTAGTAAAGAAAACCGATAAGCCAATGGTAGAAAGAATTCAAGATACTATTGAATATGTTTTCGATAAAGCCAATGATTACGAAAGAATTAAAGAAAAATTAATTGGTGAAACATTTGAGTATGCACCGGAATTCAATTATATCATTAATGGTATTTTAATGCGTTATGAAAAATATCCAGAATTAATTAGATTTTTACGTGAAAATACAAATCTTATTATTTCCACTTTTAATAAAAGTGGAACGAGAAACCTAAGAATTTTAAAACATGCGTTAAATGACTTTAAGAAAATTTTTGATATGGTGAATAAAGCCTATCCTAATACCAATCATAGAGTAATGCAGACAATGCTTATTTTTACCATTGCGATTTCTTTTGAAATAAAAGCAGGAAAAGTAACGAAAGATAAATTTATTAACATTAATAGCAACGAAGAATATAAGGCTATTTTAGTATCTTCAAGAGTATTCATGGATAACAGACAATTTTATATTAAAGAATTTGATAATAACTATTACTATAACTTCAAAGCAGAATATCGTTTCTTCAAATTTATTGAAATTTACATTCGTACTCGTATATTCGACATGAGAACTTTTAAAGAAAACATGGAAGTTATTATTAATACTATTGATACAGACAAATTGCCAGCTTATAAACGTTTATTAACCGAAGAATATTGGAAAATTACAGACGACCAATTTGAAGGTGTTATTGAAGAAGTATTGGACGATGTAAAAAATGGAAGAATTACGCCTATAGATATTGTCAAAATGTTTGCTTATTTTAGTTATTTTATGAAAAAAAATTTAATTAATTATGATCTAAAAGCCATTAAAAGTGTCTTTTTAAATGGAATTAATATTGCTTCCTTAACAGCAAGCTACTGTGAAAATGTAGATGAAGAATTAAACCAAATATCAGTCAATGAAGTAGGTCCTGATATGGAAGAGGTAGTAAGGTATTTTAATGAGGTAAATGAAAAACTAAAAGATAAAATGTACATTGAAAAGGCAGAAGAAGTTTTTAAATACATTCCAATGAAAATGGAACAATTTTATGATAAATTTGCAAAAGAATGTATGGATGTACCAATTTTTAAATACTATGATGTATTCCAAATGTTTCAAAGAATTTCTTGTGCAAGCAATGAAGATATTGTGACCATTAAAGAAATGTTAGCTGCTAGAGCAAAAAAATATAAAAATGAAATTGAACCAGAAATAAAAAATATTAAAAAATTAAAACAAGTTATCGATGAGTATATCGAAGGGAAAGAACCAACCATTAAAATTGTTATGTTAGAAGAATTTTCAAAGGAATTAGAAAACATATTGGATTTATATAAACCAAATTTTTTAAGCAAAAAAGAAGAAAACTAAAAATAAAAAAGAATTAAAAAAGTCTAAAAATTCGTTTTTTTCGTATAATTTTTCCTTTTTATGAGACAATAAAAATAAAAAACAAAAGGAGGAAAAATTATGAAAGCAACAGGTGTTGTACGTAGAATAGATGATTTAGGTAGAATTGTCATACCAAAAGAAATTAGAAAAACATTAAGAATTAAAGAAGGGGATCCACTTGAAATATTTACAGATCGAGAAGGACAAGTCATTTTAAAAAAATATTCCCCAATTGGAGAACTTTCTGAATTTGCAACAGAATATGCAGAAACGTTAGCAAAAACAACAGGTCATATAGCTTGTATTACAGATAAAGATATGGTGATTGCGGTATCAGGAGGTTCTAAAAAAGAATTCTTAGAACAAAGTATTAGTAAAGATTTAGAAAAAATTATTGATGAAAAAGAAGTTTATCTTAGCAAGGAAAATAATGATAGAGCAATTCCAATTACCAACAATGATAACAAAGAAAGAATAACAAACGCACAAGTAGTTTACCCTATTATTTCTGATGGAGATGCCATTGGAAGTGTCATTCTACTTTCAAAAGATCCTAATACTAAAATGTCTGATATAGAGAAAAAAGTAGTGCAATCGGCAGCCAGCTTTTTAGGTTCTCAAATGGAACTTTAAAATGACAAAAATATTACAATATGACATTTTCTTTACAAAACAAGTAAAACTCTTGATTTCTTCTTTTGAATATAGTATAAAGAAGGCAATATGAAAGTTAACAAATACAAAGGAGGAAATATAGATGGAGGAAAAAACAGTTAATAGTGCAGAACCAATGAATACGGGTGTAGAAGAAAAAACACTTCCTGCTAAAGTAAGTGTATGGTCAAAAGTAAAGAAATTTTTATTTCAAGAAATTACGCTAGAATTAACGCCAAAGCAAGCAAAAGTTTTTCAAGAAGTACATGATTTCTGGCATCAAGAAATTACAGGGGAAGATGTAAAAAAAGTATTATTTCACGAAATCACATGGCAAAGTACAAAAGATTTTTGGCTTCAAAAAATAGATATTACTTTATAAGAGAAAAGAGGGAAAACAATTTCGTTTTTCCTTTTTATTTTTTAAATTGTTAAAAATTAATAAATAAATATTGTTTAAATATTTTACTAGAAAACAATTGAGAAAATAAAAGGAGTATGATATACTCTAAAAAAGACATAAAAAGAGGGGAGCTAAAAACAAAAGTGAAAGACCAAACAAAAGAAAACCAAAAAGAAATACAAAATAAATTAAATATGCTACATTTAAATATAAATTCTGTTCCAAGTATTTTCGAAATACAGCAAAAGGTAAAATATAAACCCTTAAAAGAATACGATAATACAAATTATAAAGTGTATCGCTTTGTCGATATCAAAGAAATTCAAATATATCTTACCAATACAACAAGGTTAGAAGAAGCAGAACGTAAATATCAATTAGCAGAGCCTCTTATGTATTATTTGCAACCCCAAAACGAAGAATTGTTAGAAAATTACGAGCAATTTCTAAACATGTTAAAAGAGTTAGATGTTAGCAAAATAGAAGAAATAGAAAAACAGCAAAAGGCCTTTCAAAAACAAATTCCATATGAAGTAAAATATAAAAATAACTTTATTTGGGAAATGTACTATTCCGAAATAGACCATCAATATTTTATGCTATTTCCTATAAAAGAAGCACAAACAGAAGCTTTATTTTATCTCATAAAAAAACAAATAGAACTACAAAAAACAAAAAAGACAGAATACATTTATGTTCCAATTAACAATATAGAATATACCAATAATATGCTAAAAAAATCAGAAATAGCAGATTTGGAAAATTATTTATGGTATTTCACACAAAGTTGGCCATTTACTTATGAAGTACAACAAAAAGATGGTTCAAAAAGCATTCAACTAGTAGGAAAAATTCCAGTTTACGAAAAAGTAAAGAGTATTTATAAATTACAATTTAACACAAAAGAGGAAGCACAAAAGCAATTTAAATTAATCAAAGCTTTATTTATTATTCAATCTCATGCAGAAGAAGAATACTCTTTTTGCGTAGGAGTTAATCAACACGGCAGCTTAAGTTTTTATTATAATCACCATGAAATTACGTATGAAAATTTAGCAGACTTAATCAAAACAGAAGTAGAAAAGAAACAAGAAACACTTCAAAAAATAACAGAGAAAAACGCATTGCAAAAAGAAAAGTGGGAACTTTTAAAACAAACAATAGAAAGACAAAATTTAGAATATTTAGCAAAAGAAAAACAAATTGCTACTTTTTTAGAATATAAAAAAACTTTTTTTGGGAAGGTAAGTTATTTCTTTAAATTCAAGAAAAAGAAAAAACAAGAAGAAAAACCAGTTATAGAAAAAGAAAAAGGAAAAGAAAAAGAAGTAAAAGTAGAAAAAATAGAAATAGAAAAAAAGGACTTTTATACAGTAGAAGATTTATTAAAAGTATGCCAACTTTTCAGTAACCAAGAGCAAGACGCAAAAAATAAACAAATGGATATCAAAGCATTAGAAAATAAAAAAGAAAATTTAGAAAGAAAAATTCAAAATGCAACATTATATATTAATGAAATAGAACAACATAAAAAAAGTATTTTTGATTTTTGGAAATTTACCAAAAAGGATGAAGTTAATCTATTAGCAGAAGGAGAAAAACAAGAAGAAGTAAGTAAAAATCATAAAATAAGAAAGGTTTTTTCTTTTGAAGAAGACATGGAAGAAGTAGGCAAGAAAATAGACAGAAGTCAAAGAGAACTCTTTGAAAAAAAAGAATGCGATGCTATTTTTGCTATTTATCAAGATGTAGAGGCTTTTAATATAGAAAGAAAAGAAAAAAAGCTAAAAAAAGAAGAAAACTATTTAGAAAACAGTTTAAAACAAAAACAAGAAGCCTATCAAAAAGATTTCGATATTATGCAGGCAAAAGATTTTGATATTTTTGGTAGTGTGGTAGAAGATAAAACGAAAATCAAAGTATTAAATAATCAAAAGCATAGAGAAATACAGAAAGATGCTTATCAAGTTTTAGATATTCATTTAAATACTACGCTGGAAGAATACCAAGACAATCTACATCATTATCAGACAATATTAGAAAAATCTTATAGCAAAATGAAATCACCTTATGATATTTCTGTTTATCAAATCAGTACAAAGCCAATAGAAGAAAACAAGTGGGCCATTTTAGATATGAATCCTAAAAAAGTGATTGAAAAATGGAATAAAAAAGAAGATACGATCATTTTAAATCGTATTAATATAAAAGAAAATATGCCAGTTCTTTTTTATAGTAATATTATGTTTTATGGAAATGATAATCAAACATTACCAGAAGGCATGGACATTTCAACTGAAGTTTTAATTGACTTAAAACAATATGAAATAAAACTAATAGGCAGAAAAAATTTTAATATGAATTTTATAAAAAA
Organism: uncultured Clostridia bacterium; assembly: GCA_947626735.1. GTDB lineage: Bacteria > Bacillota > Clostridia > TANB77 > CAG-508 > UMGS1663. The sequence continues at coordinate 1,956 of CANQTK010000054.1, read as the reverse complement.
TGAATTAGAACAGCAAGTAAAAGCAATAGAAGTATATGAATATGATATACAAAAAAAGGAGTCAGTATGATAAAAAGAGTGATTACCATAGTATTAGATGGATTTGGAGTAGGAGAGCTTCCAGATAGTAAAGCATATGGAGATGAAGGAAGTAATACCTTAGCAGGAATTCATCATCATACAAAATTAAATTTACCAAACTTAAAGAAATTAGGGTTATACAACATAGATGGAGTAGACTTAGAAAAAAACACAGAAAAGATAATAGGAAATTTTGGAAAAGCAGCCGAACAATCCGTTGGAAAAAATAGTCCGGTAGGGCATTGGGAAATTTGTGGTGTTATTACTAACCCTGGTTTTCAAACTTACCCAAACGCTTTTCCAGAAAAGCTAATCGAAGAATTCAAAAAAGAAGCAAACTTAGAAGGAATTTTGTGTAACGAGGTTGGGTCTGGCACAGAAATTTTAAAACAATATGGAGAAGAACATATAAAAACAGGCTATCCTATCATTTATACTTCTGCCGATAGCGTATTTCAAATAGCAGCTCATGAAGAAGTCATTCCAGTAGAAAAACTTTATGAAATTTGTAAAATTGCTAGAAAAATAGTTGATAAACCAGAATATAATATCGGAACCGTCATTGCTAGACCATTTGTAGGAACAAGCGCAGAAAATTTTAGTAGGACCTATCACCGTAAAGACTTCGAATCTAATACTTTTAGTAAAACCATTTTAGATGTTTTAAAAGAGAATAACAAAGAAGTAATTGCTATTGGAAAAATAGGAGACTTATTTTCTGGTAGAGGAATTACCAAAGAAATTCATACACAAGGGAACGAAGATGGCATCGAAAAAACTATAGAAGAAATCAAAAACGATACAGAAGGATTCCTTTTTACCAATTTAGTAGATTTCGATATGCTATATGGACATCGTAATAATATAGAAGGGTATGCAAAAGCATTAGAATATTTAGACAGTAAACTTCCAATTATTATGGAAAATATGAAAGACACCGATATGTTAATTCTAACAGCAGACCATGGCAATGATCCATCCACTCCAAGTACAGATCACTCTCGAGAATATATTCCTATTTTAATATATGGAAAACAATTAAAAGAAAATGTCAATATAGGAACAAGAAAAACCTATGCTGATATTGGGCAAACCATTTTAGATATTCTTGGTATGCCACTATTAAAAACAGGAACTAGTTTTAAAGAAAAAATAATAAAGTAAAAAGAGAAAAGCTTAGAATTTTCTAAAAAGTCTATTTAGTAGAAAATTTTAAGCTTATATTTTTCGATAAAAGAAAATCAAAATAGAAGAATAAAAAAATATTGAAAAAATTTAAGAAAAAGTGTTGACAAAGAAAATAAAAGATGTTAAGATTAATTACAGCCTTGTAAATAGGCAATAAAAAAAGCATAAATTAAGTCGCTTTTTTATTTTTTTTGACTCAAAAATAAGTAAAAAGTGTTACTAAAAATTACCATGAAAAATATTCAAAAATTTATCGAAAAAGTGTTGACATGGTATCATTATTTATGTTAAAATAAAAACTGTCGTTAGGCAAAAGCGACATAATATATTTTTAATATATTATGTCAAAAGTACATTGAAAAGTAAACAATAAACAATACCTTTGAAGAAACCAAGCGGTAGTAAAAAAGTACTACCAAAAACAAAACCAAAATTTATTTTAAGAGCTAAAACTCAAAAAAGAATAAAATGTGATTTTATAAATCAAAGCGGTTTTATAAGCAAGTTATGCAAGGCGAATGAGAAAAAATTATTGAGATAATACTTACTGTATATCGAAAGAATTTTTTCGAAATTCAACGAAGCAGAACGAAGCTTAGAAAGACGCGAATAATTTGAGAGTTTGATCCTGGCTCAGGATAAACGCTGGCGGCGCACATAAGACATGCAAGTCGAACGGAAGTCGTT
>CANQTK010000053.1 GCA_947626735.1 uncultured Clostridia bacterium | reverse complement strand
AGTATCAGAGCCTTAATGCGTCCATCGTCCCATACCCAGCCTCTCTGGAAATCAGGCAGTTGTGCCGCACCGCTATCTACGGCCTTCATTAAATCTGTAAGCGGTCTGTCATTCGTTTTCATGTTGCTACCTCTCAGTCATCGGTTTTCGCATTGTATGGCACCGTGTCCTCGGCTACCATCGAAAGCGGAGGCTCATACTCAGGGTATCGGTATACCTTCTTGTCCGATGTGTCCGCAGGCGGTTTCTTGTAGGTAGCATTAAATATCAAGTCAAGAAGCCAATCGCGGAACGTCTGATTTCTCCTGCTACGAGTATCTCCCTGATAAGCCGTATAAAGCTCCATGCCGCTGGACATATTGCGCAGGATAGCTTCCCAAGTAGCGCGCTCACTTTCGTCACGAGCATTTTGAATATCAGAGAACTGCATGGCATTCCGATAACGCTCATCCTTCTTGACTTCCTCGGCAATTTCCTGAATCTGCTTTTTTATCTTGTCTTCATCCGTCCAGTCGCAGTTACCCCATACATCGTGAAACGATTCAAGAATGTGCGTTAAGGTATCCAGTTCCGGAACCGGTATGCCAATATCGGTCTGGACAGGTACCGGCTTCACCTCTGCATCTTCGTTTGCAAGAGAGATAGACATCGTTTGCTGTGCAACAACTCGATAGCTGTCCAAATCAACGCTTTCTATAATCTTTTTGTAGTCATCGTTCTCATCGCCGACCTTCGGCAGCTTCGGCACTAACAAGGTCAGGAATATCGACAGCTTTTCCCAATCAGGAGAACCATACGGAAGAATCGATGACAGGAAATTATAGGTGCGCACAAACGCCTTGGCACTCTTCTTAAACTCAACCTTATCGTCATATTCCAATTCCTTAAACAGCTCGACGCTCTTATCGATAATTGGATCGAGCTGCTCACGGTCGGCATTATTGAGATAAAGTTCCACAAAGGTATCTACATCTTCATCAGTATAAACCTGCATCGGCTCCATGTTATCAACTAGGTCATTCAGCTTGTTGGCATCGGTTTCGCCCGAAAGAACAGTGGTCTTGTAGTAACGCTCAAAGGACTTCCGTATATCCGCAGGATTATTGATGAAATCCAGCACAAATGTATCAGTCTTATACTGCGCACAGCGATTCAGTCTAGAAAGCGTCTGCACAGCCTTGATATCAAACAGCTTCTTATCAACATACATGGTCTGAAGAAGCGGCTCGTCATACCCGGTCTGGAATTTGTCCGCTACCACCAAAATACGATACGGGTCTTTGCGGAATTCCTTCTCGATTTTTACGCTGGGGAATCCGTTTATTTTTGCCTCAGTGTATGTCTCGCCTTTGTACCGAGCCTCCCCGGAGAAAGCAATCATCGGCTTGTACTGGCTCTTGCGTTCTTCCAGTTCCTTCTTGATGGCAAAGTAATATTCTATGGCTCTCTGAATCTGATGGGTTACAACCATCGCACGAGCCTTTCCTTTGATTTTCATTCGGACATTGTTGTAGAAGTGCTCGACAATAATGGCCGCCTTTTCTTCAATGGCGTGTTCGTCGCTTTCCACATAAGAGCGCAGAATCTTATTTGCCCGCTTCTTATCAAAGAGCGGATCATCACTCACGGTTTTCGTAAGGTGGTAGTAGCTCTGGTACGGCGTGTAATATTTCAGGACATCAAGGATGAATTTCTCCTCGATAGCCTGCTTCATGGTATAAACATCATGAGGCTTTGCCTTTTTCGTTCCGTCCTCGTTCAGAATAGGATTCCCATTTTCGTCCGTAAATACCTCGCCGAACATCTCAAGAGTTTTATTCTTCGGCGTAGCCGTAAACGCAAAATAGCTGGCGTTATTCGCCATCTTTTTACCTTCGATGATTGTATTGATTTTATCCTCAAGCTCATCATCATCTTCATAAACGCTGCCTGATATTGCAATGTTCATCTTTGCGGCAAGGCTACCATTCTGGCTGGAATGCGCCTCGTCAATGATGATTGCAAAAGTCCTGTTCTTGTAATCTGTAGAAATGTCGTTCAGGATGAATTGGAACTTGTGGACAATGGTAATAATAATCTTCTTGCCCTCATCCAAAAGGGTATGAAGATCAGAGGCAGACTTTGCCCAGCCCACCGTGGAAGACACCTGTGTAAACTGCCTGATGGTATTTTTTATCTGCTTATCAAGGTTGATGCGGTCGGTAACAACGATGACCGTATCAAATACATTTCGGCCGTTACTTTTGATGCCGACAAGCTGATGCGCTAGCCATGCAATTGAATTTGACTTGCCGCTGCCCGCACTGTGCTGAATCAGATAACGCTGACCGGAGCCTTCTCTTTGCGCACGGTCAAGAAGCATGGTCACGACCTTCAGCTGATGATACCTCGGAAAAATCTGCTTGTAGCTTACCTTCCCGGTATCCTCATCCTTGTCTGCAATAATCTGAACATAATTCTCCAGGATATTCGACAACTCATGCTTTGTCAAAATATCCTTCCACAGATAATCAGTTCTGATCCCGCTATCGTTCGGAGGATTGCCCGCACCATCGTTATAGCCTTTGTTGAACGGCATGAAATACGATGCGTCCTTTTTCAGTTCGGTACACATCATGATTTCGTTGTCATCCGCGGCAAAATGAACGATGCACCGCTTGAAGCTGAAAAGCCGCTCCGCCGGATCTCTGTCGTTCATATACTGTCTGACCGCATCCGACGTGTTTTGAAGTGTAAATTGATTTTTTAGCTCCATCGTGATGATAGGTAGACCGTTCAGAAAAATACAGAGATCGAGTGCAAGGCGACCGTACTCCTTGGAGTACAGGAGCTGCCTCGTAACGCTGAATATATTATCTTCATACAGTTTCTGTGCATTCTGATTACCTTCGCTCGGAAGCACCTGATAAAACTCCAGCGTTTTGTTTTTGTATTTGAAGCCTTTTCTGAGTATCTCAATAACACCCTGGTCGGACAGCTTCCTGCTGAGTCGATCAAGGAATTTTTTCTTCTCTGCCGGAGTGTCAAGGATACGCAGTTCCGCCATCTCTCTTGACTGTGTCGCCTCCAGATAACGGAACAGACGAGTTTCATCGATGGCATAATCCTTATTATAATCCTCGTTCGTTCCCTGCTCATATCCGTTCTCACTAACGAGCCAGTTCACGATGAGTGTTTCAAAACCATTTTCCTTGGTATTACTCGGCATTATTCATCGACCTCCTCGTCTGCTCCTTCCAAGTCCACATCATCATTTAATTCAGTTGAATCAACAATATCAGAATCTGTTCTCCCTGTAATAATATCAGTAGCCATTTGTGTCTTATATTGGCCCAAGAAAGCTATCTCTTGGCGAAGATTTTCTATCATTTCATCGATAACAGTCCCAATAGACATACATCTGGTATCAACGAAATCTGCGATTTTTTCTTGTTCCTCAATTGGCGGAACTGGAATCAGCATAGTCTTCATTTCTTGAAAACCTATCGATTGACGAACCCCTCCGCCTAATCCATAAAAGTACTTATTAACATCGTAGACATGTAATATCAGCTGAATAAATCTGGGATTTTGTGTTGTCTTAAGGCAAACATAGGCAGATGTAATAATGCCCTTTTCCTTAACAAGAGCCGTGCGCAAACTTTTCTGATCGTTTTGTAAATCGGTAAGCCTCAAAATAATATTACCGGGTTCTACAATCTGATATCCTACATAATCTTTAGGAACAAGGCCGAAATTAATGTCCTTCTTCCGAATAATATTTCCATGGCTCAATGACAACACATTGCTTTCCTGATTCTCCTTATTGATAACTCTTCGTTCAGAACAAATTTGCCATAACTGGACAAGTTCCCAATGTTCAGGAATCATTCCAAGCCATTGATTACCACTGTCTTTTAGTTTTACTTTCGATGAAATGCTTTGTGCATTTGCACCATCGTAAATAGTCTGCAACAAGTCAGTAGATGCTCTATGTGAATTGCCGAGATCCGCTAATATATCACCAACGCTTCTTAGCTTCTCAGGACTATAAAAATATTTTGTAAAGCTGATGGCATATCCAATCTTTACATTTTCCTTATCAATCCATGCATCACTTACAAACGGTCTGATTTCATCCTCTAAAAATCCATCTAATCCCCCCTCATAAAGAAGCGGAATCTGTATAGAATCCTTCAAGTCTTTGTTGACTTCATACTCACCATCCGCAGAAACAACTGGCTCCGCTTTTTCATCTACTTCAGTCAAACAATCTCTAAGAGTTTTCTTTCTCTTTGCAGTCAGTTTGACTCCCGCCTCAGCTGCAATATTAACAATTCCCTCATAGAAAGAATTGTAATTTAATAGTGTATCGCTTTCACAAACATCAGCATAACTTTGGACAACTCGGTATAGGTCTTCATCGGTGTCACGAAGTGATTCGACACTTAGTGATGTTAAGTTAACCTTTAGGCGCAACGGTCTTAATATATCTGCGGAGTAGTATCCAAACTCTTTGTTTGGTATAATCCTGCATATATCTGAATCAGCCTGGTCAAACGCTAAATAGCAGTCGATTATTTGTTTCCGAATTTCAGGAGAAATCTCGCGGCTTTTATCGCCTATATTTTTTCTCAGATTTCTCCACATAGCCGTGGCATCTATTAGTTGAACTTTGCCTTTTCTGCTTGTATCTTTCTTGTTAGTAACAATCCAGAGAAATGTACCAATTGGAGTGTTATAAAACATATTCTCTGGTAACGCAATTATCGCTTCGAGCAAATCATTTTCAATGATATATCTTCTAAGATTGCTTGAACCATTAGCTGCCTTCCCTGTTGACAAAGAAGATTCATTATGAACCTCAACAATTCGACTTCCAAGTGAAGTCTTCTGCTTCATCTTGCTGATGTTATTTGCAAGGAACAACATCTGGGGGTCTCCAATATCAGGAAGTAATGTAAACTCCGGATCTCCATCATAATCAATGATAAAGCGCGGATCTGTAATTTCATCCTTCTTGATATCTCCCCACGCCTTAAGCTCTGCTTTCCAGGAAGTTCCAAAAGGCGGATTAGACAACATGAAGTCAAACTCCTCTTTCGAGAAACCATCATTCGATATGGTAGAACCGAAGAAGATATTGTTGACCTGCGTTCCTTCGCCCTTCAGCAACATATCAGCACAGGCGATAGCGTAGGTCTCATCAAAGTTCTCCTGCCCGAAAAGATTGATGGAGACTTTCTTGCCACGGCGCTCAGCAAGCTGCTTGATGCATGACTCACCGACTGTGAGCATTCCGCCCGTGCCACAGGCTCCATCATAAATCCGATAAGTAGTACTCTGAATCTTGTCCTGAATCGGGATAAAAGCCAAGTCCGCCATGAGCTCGATGATGTCCCTCGGCGTGAAGTGGCGTCCGGCGTCAGTTACATTCGTCTGCTCATTGAACATACGGATGACTTCTTCGAAGAGCGTACCCATCGTATGGTTATCAAGAGCCTCCAGCTTTTCTGTACCATCCTCATTTAGAACCGGTTTATTACTGAGATTGATGCTCGGATCGACAAACTTCTCGATAAGCAGACCAAGCCTGTCCTGCTCCGAGAGACGGGGAATCTGGTCGCGAAAGTGGAACTTATTGATAATCTCCTGCACATTTTTAGAGAAGCCATCAAGGTAATCGATAAAGTCCCTTCTGAGCTGTTGCTGATTGGTTCTGGATTTCAGATCTCTCAAGGTGAAATCCGACTTGTTTACGAACGCCTGGTCTGCAATGCCGCAAAGAGCCGGGTCTATGTCAACAGTAATGCCATCTGCGATGAACTTCTTTTTCGCAGCGACAACAGCATCGTGCTTCGGCTCAAGTACAGCGTCAAAACGCCGAATAACCAGCATGGGAAGGATCACCTTCCTGTAGTCGCCGACATCATATACATCAACCAGACAATCGTTGGCGATTCCCCAGATAAAAGATTTCAAGGCATTATAAGTTGACTGTTTCATATTCAAAAAGCTCCTTGTCTGTGTATTTCCCTGCTCATTCATTTACGGAATCCTTTTTATCATCAGGCTCTATTTCCATAATGTCGCCCACATCGCAGTTGAGGGCGGTGCATATTTTCGACAAAATCTCTGTACTCACATTTTCGTCCTTACCGAGTCGGGCAAGAGTTGTAGTACTGATATTAGCTGCTGTTCGGAGATCCTTCTTCTTCATATTCTTATCAATGAGTAGTTTCCATAATTTTTTATAACTGACTGCCATGACTTGTCCTCCCGTCTGTCAGAATTGCCTACTGGCACGAGTACTAATTCATTATACTACTTTTTCAGGCAAAATTCAACCGAATATCAAATTAAAAATCTGATATAACGCATTTTTTGTGCTATGGTCTGAGGACGGATGCACTCGCTGCTACATTCATAAAAAATTCACATTCAAACTCTTGCAATTTGAAAAGGAATCGTGTATACTTAGTGTATTATTTCAGCGAACACGCTCACATACTACAAGGAGGTTTCATCATGGAAAACAAATTCGGAGAATTCGTGAAAGCCAAGCGGATGGAGAAGGGAATCAGCTTGCGCAAGCTCGCCGAGGAACTTGACATTGTCCCAGCTTACATGAGCGACATCGAGAAAGGAAGGAGGTATCCGCCGGATAAAGAGAAGATTTATAAGATTGCCGAGGTTCTCACCCTTGATCAGGAAGAGACCAACACGCTCTTCGACCTGGCTGCATATTCGAGAGCTAATGGTGTTTCCCCTGACCTGTCCGATTATGTGATGGGTGTAGATAATCTGCGCATCGCACTTCGCAAGGCGAGGGACATCAATGCCGGCGAGGATGATTGGCAGCGTATCATCGATATGCTGGAGGCAGAGAACAACGACGGAGGCAACGAGTAATTTGCGATACTATGACTACAGCAAAACCCAGCTTGAGGCCAAAGCTGACGAGCTCAATAAAGAGTTCGACAAAGAGCGCCTGATCCGGGCAAAGCCAATCGATGTATATGATGTTGTCGATTTTATCGGCTGTACCCCAGATTGGATTTACCTCTCACCGGATCAATCTATTCTTGGACTGACGGCGTACAACAACGGGTACTATTATGCCTGGATTCCGCTGGAGGAGGCTGACGAAAAGCCGCCGGAAAAGATCATCTTCAATGGGATGTTCCCCAAGAAGACTCCTGTCGAAAAAGGAACTATCATCATAGATCGTAGCATTAGCGAGGGTTCAAACCGGGAAATCGAGAATTTCAGTTGCATTCACGAATGTTTTCACCAAAGACTGCACCCTCGGTGCTTTATGAATCGTTCGGCAAATTATCAGCACTTTTGCAAAAAGAAGGCGTTCAGGGCGGAAACCGGGGACAGATCAAACCTATCCGCTATCGAAATCATAGAATTTCAAGCGAATTACTGTGCGGCGGCGTTCTTAATGCCAAAGGAAGCGGCAACGGCTGAGTTTGTGAAACAGATGGGACTCTCATCGGCTCCAAGCATTCCTGTTCCGAGAACGGCAGATGTGGACGATGTCATATCTGTACTCGCTGAGAAGTTTAGCGTAAATTACACGCCTATGAAGTACCGTTTGCAAGAGCTTAAACTGGTGTCAAGAGAGGAACTGTCTCTCGAAGAATATTTCTGTTAACACGGGAGTGTACTTCCGTTTCGTAAGTGCGTTCCCATATTTTTTACATTAAGTGTAGCAAATCAGCGAACACGCTTATTCACTACTTGAAAGGAGGCGCGGCATGAACAAGCCACTCAAATGTCCGATTTGTGGGAAGAGAGCCTGCGATGTATCAGAAATCCCGAAGGAAAAAATGTACATCGAGCTTAAATGCCCTAACTGCAACAAAATCGTCAAGATTCCATGTGACGAATCCGCACTTAAGACGTGCTCTCGCCCTCACCTCGCTGGCTACAGAGGTTAAGTCAGCATTCCTAAACCAGTAACAAAATAACACAAAGCATACCGAGCAACGGAGTCGAGATGAACTACCAAATGGCCGGATGACTTTGAAACGCAATGTTTCAGGGTTATCCGTCCATTTTTGCGTTTCAGATTCCGACTTTGTGTTCCCTCGGCTCCTTTCGCTCAGAAAGGAACCGAAAATGAAACATTATTTTATTTGCCACAAAGGCAACGATTCGGAGAAACTGATGAAAACTCCGATGGTACAGCGCAAAACCATCAAGTACCGCTGCTACCACGAGGACTGCATCGAGGTTTTTGAGATTGAACCAGGCGATGAGGGCGTCACGGAAGAAGATATCCGTCGTTTTTACTCTGCAGAAGATTCGGAGGTTTACTACAACCTCAAAGCCTGCCGTCCGCAACGAACCACTGAAGAAAAGGCTCAGATTGCTGCATGGAAAGCGGAATACATCCGCAGGTTCAAGTCAAAATACGGCTATGCGCCGCATCCCGCAGATGTGGACGATGCTGTGAAAGAAATGTTCCCGAAGAACTGGGTTGCATCGACCAATCAGATTCTTGACGGCGATGGGGACAATGACAGCGCCTCTGGCGACAAGTCCGCTATTCTGGCGAAGGCATACCGTCCTTCCGGTTCCGAGCCCGGGATCATAGAAAAGATGGATGAGATCGCGTCCACATGGTCCGATTCCTGGCAGGAAATCTATGAGCGTGTCCTGAAAAAACACGAGACCATTGTCAGCATCGCGCGTGAGCGCGGCGTTTCCGAAGGCGCAGTCAGGAAGACATACAACAAAATCCTCAAAACGCTCGGCGAGAACCCGGAACTTCGAAAATTCATCAGGTTCTTTGACTGAGGGGTACGGATTCAAGGATTTTCTTTTGACGGAGACTCAGGGGGTAATTCCGCCCTCTGAGTCTTTTTTGAGGAGGTAATGCTATGTACGAAGTAACAAGCAGGACACGAAGGGTAAACGGCATGGACGTGGAGACGTGGCAGCGTGAAATCATCGATGCCAACATCCTCTCCGTTGAGGCCGGCACAAACGGCTACCAGGGCGGCGACACCGGCCACGGCGGGCGCACCTACATCCGTATCAGCGATGAGGGCGGCACGGATATCAGCGCGAGGGTCATCAAGGACAGGTACGGCGACACATCGGGCATCGAGATTGCCCTTGGTGGTGATGCGGAACTGTCCACCATTATCGAAGCATTCAAATTCATCACCAAGGTTTTAGAAGAAGGACGGGAGGCGGCCCTATGAAAATATCCTACGGCAATTCCCGCTTTGAGACAAAGTGGAAAAACAGCGAGATCACATGGGAGGACTTCAAAAAGCGTGTATCCTCCACCATCCGCACCACGGAGACCATAGAGGAATACCGCAAGATGACGAAGGCGCAGCAGGCGAACGTCAAGGACAAAGGCGGCTTTGTCGCAGGACACTTAAAAGGTGGAAGGCGCAAGAAAAATACAGTTCTCTGCCGCTCCGCTCTTGCCCTCGATATGGACTACGGTACTACCGGCGTGTGGGACGACATAATCGCAAAACAGCCGTACCGCTGCTGTGCCTACTCCACGCACAAGCATACACAGGAAAAGCCGAGGCTTAGGATCGTCATCCCTCTCTCCCGTGATGTCAGCGAGGCGGAATACCCGGCTGTGGCGAGGATGGCGGCGAAGGACATCGGCATCGACCTGTTTGACGATTCCACCTATGAGGCGCACAGGCTGATGTACTGGCCTTCCACGTCCATGAAC
>CANQTK010000052.1 GCA_947626735.1 uncultured Clostridia bacterium | reverse complement strand
AACAATTAACTTTATAGGTGCAAGAGATTTAAAAGGCGACATTGTTTCCAACACGTGTGAATTGCAAATGAAATATTAATGCATTTAAGATCTACGAAAAAGATTAGTGCAGAAGTTTCCTTAGAAGATTCCATTGGAAAAGACAAAGATGACAATGTGGTCACTTTGCAAGATGTTTTAGAAAATAGTGAAAAAAATATCGAAGACGAAGTAGATTTAAAAATGAAAATTAAAAAATTATATGAAAAGATGAAGTGCGTTTTAAAAGATAGAGAAAAATTAATTTTAGAAATGCGTTTTGGTTTAGATGGAAACAAACCAAAAACACAAAATCAAATTGCAGAAATGATGGGAATTTCGCGTTCTTATGTATCGAGAATAGAAACCAAAGCCATTGGCAAATTAGCAAAAGAAATGAAAGAATAAACAAGTTCTTTCATTTCTTTTGCTAATTTCCGTAAAGAAATTAAAAAAATGTGAACATTTTTCTTGCTATTTTTTCCAACTTATTGTATTATAATATAAGTATCATTCATGCCATAAAAGTAAAAAAAACGGAAATACTAGAAAGGGGCATCATAAATGAAGAAAAAAGGCATACTATTTGCTATTATACTTTGTATTTTAACAAGTACAACCGTATTTGCTACAAATACAAAAGCAAAGCAAAATACAAATCAGGAGCAAAATCAAAATATACCAAGTAGTACCATGAATCAATTAGTAGAAATGAAAGATAACGAAAAGAAAACATTAGAAGATTATGTACAAGCATATGGATCAGAAACTTACGGACTGACGGCTTACATATTAAATAAAGTACAAATATACAGCATTCCTTTTTGTTTTATTGGCGTTGCCGTTAGTGCTATCTACCAATATGTATTAGGAATTCGTAAATTAGATACAAGAGATAAAGGTTTTGCTATTATGATATCAATAATTACATTGTTTATCATAGCGCAAGTATTACCATTAATATTTGCTATTGTAGTAAAAGGTTGGAGGGGTTAACAAATGAAAGTTTTATTTGCCGTAAGTAATGAAGCGGTTTCAGAATCAATTATAAAAAAATATCAACAAATGTATAAGGAAATAATCGCTAGTAAAAATGTCTATTATTTTAATGCCATCATAAAGGAATTACAAAAAGATAAGACCTATGATCGTATTGTAATTAGTGAAGATTTAGAACCTTTTACAAATAATAATTATGAAACAATTGATAATTTTATTTTTGAAAAATTAGATAATATTTCAGATGAAGCATCCACTACTACGGGAGAAGACATTCCTATTATTTTAATTGCAACCGATCGCCGTACTAGAAATGATAATTTATTAATTAAATTATTTGGAATAGGGGTATATAGTGCGCTATTGGAACAAGATCGAAGTATCGATGAAGTATGCAAATTAATTCATAAACCAAGAAGCAAAAAAGAAGCAAAAATTTACTACAAAATCGATTCTAGTGAGGTAGAATATAAGCCAGAAAACGAAGGAGATGTTAGTGAAACTGAAATTCAAAACATCTTAACACATTATAAACGTTTAGGAAGAAATGAAGAACGTTATGTAGAAAGTTTTGATAACATTGCTGCGCAATATACAGATGAACAATTAAGAGTAATTATCAAATTCTTACCATTAAACGTAAAAGCCGTATTAGAAGAAAATAGTACAAGGTATCAACAATTAATGTCTTTTGGAAATCCTAAAGCCAAAAAACAAAATAATAGTACCATGAATCGTACTAAGAAAAATAATGATATTAATAAAGCTATTCATAATACAGGAATCAAAATTGAATCTATTTCTAATGGAGAAACAAAATTAACCAAGCCAGTCATCATTCCATCTATGAAAACGATAAAAAGGGAGAAAGTAGTAAATCCTACAACAAATGTAACGCAAACAGTAGAAGAGCAAGCTCCACAAATAGAAGAAACAGTAACAAAAAAACCAGAAGTAGTAACGCCAGAAATAGTAGAACCAGTAAAAAGAGGAAGAGGTAGACCAAAGAAAGTACAAGTAGAAGCAACGAATGTTGAACCAGCAGAAAAAAAGAAAAGAGGTAGACCAAGAAAGAATATACCACAAGAGGAAAATTTACCAGAAGTAGAAAATTTGGAACAAGAAGAAAATATGCTTCCAGGATTTGAAGATATTGATTCTGAAATAGAAAATAATACCACATTACCAGGATGGGAAGAAGAGACAGTAGAAAACGAAGAAGACAATATCATGCCAGGTTTCGAAACATTGGAGGAAGAAAATCAACAAGATTTTGCTGAACTAGAAACTACTAGGTTACAACCAGCAACAGAGGAATTTAATACTTATGATAATGTGGAGACCACAGAATTAGAAAATTACAAAAAGTCAAATGTTGACCTAGAAAGTTTATTATCACAAGATAAAAAAATAGTTGCTTTTGTAGGAACATCAAAAAATGGAACATCATTCCTTATTAATAATTTAGCTGAAATGATATCAAAACAAGGAATTAAAACGGCCATTTTAGATTTAACACAAAACAGAAATGCTTATTATATTTATACGAAAAATGAAGAAGAGTTAAGAAAAACAGCATTTTCATGTGGAGAAAACTTAGCACAAGGAATCGCAAACGGAATTAAGGTAAATCATCATTTAGATGTTTATACTTCTTTACCAGGAGAAAATACATCTGAAGAAGAATATAACAGTATCTTGGAAACATTAGTTAGAAATTATTCTTTAATTTTATTAGATTGTGATTTTAAGTCTCCTTATGAGTATTTAAAAGAGGCACAAGAAATTTATTTAGTACAAAGTATGGATGTTCTTACCATTCAGCCGTTAACAGCCTATTTAAGAGAATTGAAAGCAAAAGGTATATTAGCACAAAATAAATTAAGGGTAGTGATTAACAAATATATAAGAGTAAAAGGAGTAACGGAAAAAACGATGATTGGAGGAATGGCATTTTATAATGACCCAGCTATGTCTTTTATGACGGAACTATTTAACAGAGAAACCGTTCCTTATTGCACAATTCCTTTTGATGGACAAGTTTATGCAAAATATTTAGAAGGACTAATTAATTGCAATATTTCATTAAATGGTTATCCAAAAGAAATCATGAATGCTTTACGAAAATTAGCAAATATGGTATATCCATTAATTGGAGCTAATTCCTCTAACAATAAAATAAAATATGAGAACCCAAAATATAATCAATATGCTACCAATGGATTTTCAAATAACATGAATTCTACCTTAGATAAAATGAAAAGAAATTATTAAAAAATAAGCAAAAAACAACAAACCAAAATGGAGGTGCTAATTTTGATTATCGCAATCATCATACTATTAGTTGTTATTATTGTATTTCTTATGTTATACAATATGTCCGTGCATAAAAAAATAGAAACGTTTAGCAATTTAAATCAAAAAATTATGAGTTTAAACGTGTTACAAGAGTTTATGGACACAGTTAGTCAAGAAAAATCAGCAGATGAAAAAATTAGTAAAATTAACGAAATATTAATTGAAAAATATGATATTAAATATTCTACCATTGTAGTATACAATGGCGCAGAATATATCATTAAGGCTACCAATGTAGAAGAAAGACATTGGGAAACCTTAAGAAACTTGCATGCAGAAGAAATATTTAAAGATAGCATTGAAACAGCAACTCCAAAATACATTACTGTAGAGCAAGAAGGAGAAAGACTTCCTTATCAAAAAATGGAATTTGGTAGAGCAAAATCAGCCATGTTTTTCCCTTTATATATTGACAATATCTATATTGGTTATTGGATTATAGAAAGTGGAAAACCACATGATTTTGATAATATTGATACCACTATTTTAGAAGTTGTCAAAAATAACATTATTTCTGTCATTCGTACGATAGATAAGCAAAATGTAATTGAAAACATAGTACGAGACGATGAGTTTACCGGCCTAAAATCAGAAGAATATTTATATGGAGAAGGAAAACGAAAAATAGATGAATATGATACTTCTGCAATATGTATGTTAGAAATCAAAAATATAAAGGAAATTAATGAAAATTATGGACGACATACTGGCAATCAAGTGATTGCGCAGGTAAGTAATCAAATAAGACAAAATATTGCAGCAGAATATGTATGTGTTCGTTATATGGGACCTAAATTTGTTATTGTTTTTTCTGGCATTGAGGTAGAAGGAATAACAGAATTTGTGCAAGATATGAAGAAAAATATAGAAACATTAAAAGTAGAACAAGCAGAAGAAGACGTTTACGAAGACGAAGAACCACAAGAAGTATCTCCTATTATTAATATGGCGGTAACGACTTATTATAAAGGAACAGCATTAGAAGGAACAACAAAAAAATTAGAAACATATTTGGATTCTGCAAATGAGAAAGAAAGCCAAATTAATTATATATAAAAATAGGAGGGAAAGATTTCATGAATGACGAAACCATGTATTTTAAGGTACCAAGAGAAGGAAATAAAGAAACGAGAGAAATTCTAAAAGAAGTTTATGAGGCCTTAACGGAAAAAGGGTATAATCCTATTAATCAAATCGTTGGTTATATTTTATCAGGAGATCCAACTTATATCACTAGTCATAAAGGAGCTAGAAATTTAATTCGTCAAATTGAAAGAGATGAATTATTAGAGAAAATGGTAAAAAACTATATTGGTATTGACAATGAGAAGTAAGTTTCTTAGTAATTTGTGAACAAACCAATAGAGGGAGTAGCATGAGAAAATTAGGAATAGATTATGGAGAAGCAAGAACAGGTATTGCTCTTACTGATGGGTTAAATATTACGGTACAAGGATTAGAAACCATTCATCATGAAGGCAATGATAAAGTAATATTAAATAGATTAGAAGAGTTGTTATCACAATATGAAATTGATACTTTTGTGGTAGGAATGCCGATTAATATGAATGGCACAAAAGCAGAAAGAGTAGAAAAAACAGAAAAGTTGATTCATAAATTAAAATGTAGATTTCCTCACATACAAATAGAAACGATAGATGAAAGATTAACAACAGTAGAAGCTCATAAAACAATGAATTTTTTAAATGTCAATAAAAAGAAAAAGAAAGATATTGTCGATACAATAGCAGCAGTATATATCTTGGAAACTTATATGAAAAAAATAAAAAAATAAAGGAAACTATTGCTAGAAATAAAAAAATAGTATATGATATAAAAAATAACAAATAATAAACAAAAGAAAATATTATAATTGCTATTATTGCAATTATAATAAAAAAGAGAAAGGAGAAAATAAAACATGAACGAAGAAGAAAATAATCATCTTCCAGAGGAAGAAATGGAGGATAATATAATCGTATTAAATGATGAAAATGGAGAAGAAGTACCATTTGAATTTTTGGATTTAATTGAACTAGAAGGAGAAGAATATGTGGTCTTACTTCCAGCAGAAGAAGACGACTCAGAAGAAGCAGGAGAAGTAGTTATTTTAAAAGTAGAAGATACTGATTCAGAAGAAGAAGAATCTTACGTCAGTGTAGACGATGAAGAAACACTAAACAAAGTATTTGAAATATTTAAAGATAAATTTAAAGATGAATTTAATTTTGTAGATGAAGAAGAATAAAAAGGTAGGAGGTTGGAATCGTATTCTAACCTTCTTATTTTATTTCTAGAAGAAAGAAAAGGAGAAAAAAGATGAAAAATTTAAGTAGTTGGTTAATTACATTTTTTATTATTATGTTTTGGGGATTTAGAGTGATTGTAGCAATTACAGGAAGTATGGGAACCGATTTTATGGTAAAACCTATGGATAACAATATAGAAATTATTTTATTATTTGTTGTCTTATTACTCATTCCTTTTATTTTTAAGAGGAAAATACTAGCTGGAATTATTTATTTACTTGCTTATGGATGGTATTTTGGTAGAGGCTTATTAACGAATATATTAGCACTAGTGCAAGGAGAAACATTAAGTGCATTTGTTTACTTAGATATGTTCGTTTCTTTAATTGCTCTTACACTTCCTATTGTTACCGTATTTGATATTTTATTAGATAAAAATAGAATGAAAAATCCAATTAATAAAGAGACAGATTGGTTTTACAAAAACGAGCAATACGATAGAAAACTAGATGAAAGAGCAGATAAGAATAATTATAGAACATTATAAAAAAGGAGTGTTTTTTATTAATTTATATTGGTTAGCACAAATCATTGGCGTTGTTGCCATTTCTTTTTGGGTATGTAGTGTGCAAAAAAAAGAACAATATAAAATTTTATGGATGCAATCTGTTGCCAATTTAGCATATACTTTTCAGTATATGCTACTTGGCGTTTTTTCGGCAGCATCCATGAATTTTTCTTCTTGTATTCGCTATTATCTATTTTATAGAAAAAGAAAAGAGAAAAAAGAGATTTCAAAGATATGGTTATTATTTTTTATCGTAATCATTATTGTATTAGGAGCTTTCACTTATCAAAATGTTTTATCTTTAATACCAATCATTATTACTTTATTTTATACGATATCTTCATGGATAAAAAATACCAAATGGATGCGAATTGTTTTTTTAGTAGCTGCTTTTGTATGGATTTATTATAATTATAGCGTAGGTGCTTATGTTTCTATGCTTGGTAATGTTTTTGAAATTTTATCGGGTGTTTTCTCTTTAATTCGCTTTTCGAACAAAACAAACGATAACAAAGATGATTACATTTTAAATGATAAAATAGAAATTGGTAGAGGAGAAGATAATGAAAGTAATTTTTTTAGATATTGATGGAGTATTAAATTCAGATGAATATTTTGATAGAATAAAAAATTTACCAATACAGGGAATAGAAAGTGAAATCGATGTAGATAAAATAAAATTATTAAAACGAGCAATAGATGAAACAGGAGCAAAAGTAGTACTGAGTTCTTCATGGAGATATACAAGAAAGGCGGAAGAACTTAAAGAGTTATTATCAAACTACGAAATTGATGTAGATTTCACTCCTTTTATAGAAAATAATAGAGGATTAGAAATAAAGCAATGGTTATTAGATC
Source organism: uncultured Clostridia bacterium (assembly GCA_947626735.1). Lineage (GTDB taxonomy): Bacteria > Bacillota > Clostridia > TANB77 > CAG-508 > UMGS1663. Next base: position 3,083 of record CANQTK010000052.1, on the reverse strand, counting down.
ATCAAGATGTGGAGAGCTTTATTATTTTAGATGATGAAATGTTTGACTCTTATGATGCAGTACTAATAGATAGATTGATAAAAATATCAAATGGAAATGGTCGTAACTTTGGTGATGGATTACTTCCTAAAGATGTAGATAAAATGATTGAAAAGTTGGGAAAAAAAGAATTAACAAAGGTAACAGAAGAATTGGAAAGGTAAAAACAATTTCATTTAAGTTAGAAATTAGAGAGGCAATTACGACATTGTAACCCTTATATTATAAATTAAAAAGGAAGGTAATAATGAAAAAGAAAAATGAAATGATAGTAAGTAATGAAAATAAATTAACAAATATTGAAAAAATTTATCAAGATATACGAAATAGAATAATAATTGCTAGAGAAAAAATGTTTAAACATATAGATACTACAATGACGGAAGTATATTGGTATGTGGGAAAAATAACATACGAATTATCTGAAAATAGTACAAAGGCGAGTTATGGTAAAAAAATAATAGATGTTTTATCTAGTAAACTTACTAATGAATTTGGAAGTGGTTTTTCTTCCGTTAGTATAAGAAGAATGCGTAGGTTTTATGAATTTTATCCAATATGGTCGACAGTGTCGACTGAATTATCTTGGGCTCACTTTCAAGAACTAATTAGAATAGATAGAAAAGAAGAAAGAGATTTCTATGAACAAGAAGCAATTAAATCTAATTGGGGATGTAGAGAATTACGTAGGCAAATCAATACTAAACTATATGATAGATATTTAATATCGCCAGATAAGAATAAAGTAATCACTGAATCTCAAAAAAATAAGATTGAAAAACAACCAGAAGAATTACTTAAGACACCATATATTTTTGAATTTGCTGGGTTAAAAGAAAATAAAAATTACTTAGAAACGGACTTAGAAAAAGCATTGTTAGCCCATTTGACTGAGTTTTTACTTGAATTAGGCAGAGGTTTTTCTTTTGTTGCAAGTCAGCAAAGAATAAAAATAGGTTCAGAATATTATTATCCAGATTTAATTTTTTATAATCGTTTAGCAAAATGTTTTGTAATCATTGATTTAAAAATTGGAAAACTTACTCATCAAGATATTGGACAAATGCAAATGTATGTAAATTATTATAAAAAAACACAAATGATTGAAGGCGAAAATGAGCCTATTGGAATATTATTATGTGCAGATAAAGATGATGCAGTAGTAGAGATGACTTTAGGAGATGATGTGAGAAATGTATATGCATCAAAATATTTAACATATTTGCCTTCTAAAGAAGAATTGATTAAAATAATTAAAGACGAGAAAGAATTATATGAATTAGCTAAAGAAGAAGGTGTGGAAAATGACTGAAAATAATGATAAGGGGTTGCATAAAAGTGTAATCAACTGGTACCCAGGTCACATGGCAAAAACAAAAAAGCAAATCATAGAAGATTTAAAACTCATTGATGTCGTAATTGAGATTCTAGATGCTAGAATACCAAAATCAAGCCAAAATAAAGATTTGCAAGAATGGATAAAAAACAAGAAAAAAATTGTGATTTTAAATAAAAGTGATTTGGCAGAAGAAAAAGCAAATAAAGCATGGATAGAATATTATCAAAAAAAAGGAATACCAGTTGTATTAACAGATGCCAACACAGGAGTAGGCATTGAAAAAGTAGTTAAAGAAATAGAAAAAAGTGCCAAAGAAAAGGAAGAAAGTTTAAAACAAAAAGGAAGAATAGGAAAAGCCATTCGTGTTATGGTAGTAGGAATTCCAAATGTAGGAAAATCTTCTTTTATTAATCGTATCACAAAAAAAACTTCTGCCTTGGTAGGCAATAAACCAGGAGTAACAAAACAAAAACAATGGGTAAAAATAAAAGAAAATATTGAATTACTAGATACACCAGGTATGCTATGGCCAAAATTAGAACCAGAAGAAACAGCTCTTCACTTAGCCTATATTGGAACCATTAAAGAGGATAATTTAGAAAAATTAGAAATTGCCTACTATTTATTAAAATATTTATTAGAAGAAAAAAGGCAAAATTTGATCGAAAGATATCAACTAACAGAGCAAGAAATAGAAGAAATTTTAACTTGCAAGGACCGACCAGAAAATGAAAATATTTTAGAAATTTTACATCGTATAGGAAGAAAAAGAGGTGCTATTGTAGCAGGAGGTCGTGTGGATGAAGAAAAAGTGGCCAATTTATTATTACAAGAATTTCGAAACGGAAAATTAGGAAAGATAACATTAGAGAGACCATAAAATAGTACAAGTGATAAGAAATAACATAGATAAAATAAAAAGAAAGGTGAAATATGAAAAATGCAAGAAATCATTCCAAGAGAGAAAAAAATAGAAGAAGTAAAATTAATGCCACCTTTAGTATGGGCCTATATTGGAGATTGTGTCTATGAATTATTTATTCGTATGCAATTAGTAAATCATACAAAATTAAATCCACATAAATTACATATAGAAGCCATCAAATATGTAAAAGCAAAGGCACAAGCAGAAACATTAGCAAAAATTTACGATGAACTAACAGAAGAAGAAAAAGACATTGTAAGGAGAGGCAGAAATGCAGAAAATCATCATTTACCAAGGAATGCAGAGGCAACCGACTATAGGTATGCTACTGCCTTTGAAGCACTAATAGGTTATTTATATTTAACCAAGAAAGACGAAAGATTAAAAGAGGTCCTAGAAAAAGTAAGGTAGAATCGTAAATTTGCAACGATAGCATAAATGTAGTATAATGGTAATATGCAGTATATGAAGCTTTCGTATCCTATTATAACCAAAATGACGCCATTATGTTTGACCAAAATAATCATATAGTATTCCGTGGAGACGTAGGAGCTAGCGTTCATAGTTCTCATGAAATGGTTGAAAAAAGAGCAGAACATAGAAGAAAGCTAGAACAAGAAAAACAAAGAAAAATGGCTAGTAAACAGCAAGAAATAGAAAGATTGCAAAAAGAGATAGAAGATTTATCGAAATAGTGAAAAATATATAAATGGTAAAATTAAATTACCGTTTTTATAAAAATAAAAAGACACATAATTAAACTTATGATACAATGTTGGT
>CANQTK010000051.1 GCA_947626735.1 uncultured Clostridia bacterium | reverse complement strand
CAAGTTTTATCTTCTTTATTTAAAGGTAAATTTTTATATTATTTAAAACACGAACATTCAAATTTAGTTTTAAATAATGAATTAAAAGATATAAAATCTTTTAACAAATTTTTAGAACCACTTTATAATAAAACTTGGATTACTTATATTGAACCTCCTAAATCTAAAACCGAAAATGTAATTGAATATGTGGGTAGATATTCTTTTAGGGTTGCCATATCTAATAAAAGAATTAAAAATATAGAAAATGGTAAAGTTACTTTCGAATACAAAGATTACAAAGATAATTCTAAAATTAAATTAATGACTATTACTGCTTTTGAATTTATTAGAAGATTTTTACTTCATGTGTTACCTGATCGTTTCACTAAAATTAAGCATTATGGATTACTTGCTAATAGAAACAAAAAGAATAACATTAGATTCTGCCGATTTCTTATTTCTAAAATAATTACTAATGAGTTTATTTCTTCTACATCTCGTAAATTACATATATTCAAATGTAAGAAATGTGGTTCAACTAATTTTACTTATTCTTTTAATTACGATATTCATCGACTCTGTTATCAATAAATTTATTTTTATTTTTCAGGATTCCACACTTTAGGGGTAAGGGGTTAGTCTATTCAATTTTGGATATTTTACTTGTTTATTTGTATTAAATAATACATTGGAATCCAGATATTTCTAAATTATTAAAAATTCTAATAATACTTTACCCTTATTAATCTTTTCGTCAAAAAATTGGTACAATCAATTTATACCAAATTTTTCGTTTACTCTAAATTTAGTATAAATTGCTAAACATTTTACTACAATAACAAACGAAATGAAACGAGAAAGTGTAAATTTTTCTAAAAAAATGTCAAAAGGATTATCAAAACCAAATAAAAAGTTTATAGGAGATATGATATATGGCATAAGTGCAAGTAAAGATATTAAAATATCTAAAATAGCAGGACAATTACACGAAAGCATAAAACTAGATAATACAATTGAAAGACTATGCTTACATTTAGAAAGTTTTGATGCCAAAGAAAAAACAAATGAGAACTATTATAAACATATAAGAACAATGATACCAGATTACCCAATAGGAATATTTGATGATAGCGATATAACAAAAATATATGGAAAAAAATTTGAAGATTTGGATTTGGTCAAAGATGGTAGCGCTCTAAAAGAAATTTATAAACCAGGATATCATATGTGTAATGCAGTAGTGCTTACTAAAAATATGAAACAACCAGCACCAGTGTATAGTAAAGTGTATTCGAGTAAAAGCAAAGATTTTAAAAGTGCTAATACAGAGACATATAAAAGTATAGATGCTTTTAGAGAATGTGTAAAAAGAAAAAGTCTAATGGTATTTGATCGAGGATATGATGACTCTAAACTATTTAATTATGTAATAAATGGAGGAGATGATTTGTTAGTAAGATTAAAGAAAAATAGAGTATTTTCGTTTAAAGGGAAAAAGAAAAAAAGTAGAAGATTCATATAATAGTCATAAGGGTAAAATAAAAATGAATTTAACATTTGAAAACGAAAAGAAAGAAGTATATGTATCATACACAAGAGCGACATTGCCAAAAGATAATCGAGAATATAGCATAATATATGTTTATGGATTAAGTTCAAAAGAAAAATTTATCTTATTAACAAATAAAAATATAAAAGAAGCAAATGATGCAATTAAATTAGTTAGAACATATTTAGACAGATGGAGAATAGAAACATATCACAGATCAATAAAAGATGAATATAATTATGAAGATATACGAGTAAGGAGTTTAAAATCAATAAATAATTTAACATACATATTTAATTTAGTAATAGGTCATATAATAAGTTTAGTAGAAGAAATGAACAACAAATTATTAAGTATCAAAATAATAGAAGAAAGTAAGTCACTAAGACAAACGGTAGGAGTATGGATTACCCAATTTGCAAGAGGAATAAACGTAATGTTAATGCGAGCAGTGGTTGGGATAAAAGAATTTTTTAAAGATTCAAGAAAGAAATTAGAAAACGAAATAATAATAACTCAATTAAGTTTACAAATATAAGCAAAAATAAAATGTAAAGAATTAATGAAAAAATTAATGAAAAAATTAATTAAGTTTTAATGTGAAATAATTTAAAGAAAAATAGAATATTATTAGACATGTAAACCATAAATCACCCGAATTGTCTTTAAAATTTTTAAAATACGGAAACTTAAATTAACAATAAATATTGCATATCCTTAGATTTAATGATAAAATATGTTTGTTGTTGAATTTATTGCAGGTGTAGTACAGCGGTTAGTACATCGCGTTGCCAACGCGAGGACGGCGGTTCGATTCCGCTCACTTGCTCCATTGAGGTTAAAACTCTAACACCTAAGAGGTAAAAGAGTAAACATAAAAGTCCACATATTTGATATGTGGGTTTTTTCATATTCTAAAGGAGGTGTTATTTTATTTATGAAAACAACCATAAAAGAATTAATATTCCCTAGTGAATTTAAAACAAAACTTAAAATGAAAGTTAGCACCAAAAATTTAGATATTGAATTTTTACCAGGACACGTTATATCTTTTAATAATACTAATCTTAGTGTAAATGAGCCTTATCGAATAATAGTTAAAAATAAATATAATACCCTACTTGCTTTGCTTTATGATAATTTTGATAAAATATATTTGCCTTATCAAAATATAATTATTTCCTTAACTAAGTTCGTTAATATTATTAATGATATGAATAAATTAGCATAAATAAAACAGATTTTAAGTAGATTTTAGGCAGATAAAAGTACATATACAAAAAAGTTTAAACGTGTTATTGTGGTATTGTAATCGATTTTTAAAAAAGTTTTAACACAAGGGAAAATAATCTCTCTTGTGTTTTTGTTTCTTAAAAAGAAAGGACGGGAAAATGAAAGAAGAAACAAAAGTAAAAGCTGGTTTATATCCAAGAGTATCAACAGAAGATCAATCAAGATTTGGACATAGCTTAGATGAACAAGAAAATAAACTTATTAAATTATGTGAGTATAAGGAATATGAAATATATAAAATCTATCGAGAAGAAGGGGCATCAGCTAAAAATACTAATAGACCTAAATTTAAAGAAATGATTAATGATATGAAAGAGGGAAAAATAAATAAAATCATAGTTTATAAATTAGATAGATTAACTCGTTCAATTCGTGATTTAGAAAATATTTGTAACTTATTAGAAGAATATAATTGTACTTTAGAATGTGTTACGGAAGATATAAACACGGAAACGGCAAATGGTAAATTTTTTATTCGTATGCTAACTATACTTGCCCAACTAGAAATAGAAAGAACTAGTGAAAGAACAAAATTTGGTTTAACTGGAGCAGCAAAAAAAGGACATTATACAGGTAAAGCTCCTTTAGGGTATAAAAAAATTGATAAAAAATTAGTTGTTGATGAAGCTAAGGCTGAAATAGTAAAAAAGATATTTAAAATGTATTTAGATGGCTATTCTGTTTGTTCAATATGTAAAAATTTTAATAATGAAAACGTTCTTAATCGAAAATGGGCAACAACATCAGTTGATAAAATGCTATCTAACCAATTATATATTGGTAATATTGAATATGGTAAAAGGAAAAAAGAAAATATCCAAATATTTGAAAATGTTGTTCCTGCTATAATTGATAAATCTTCTTTTGAACTAGTTCAAAAAAGAAAAGAAAAAAATCTAAAAAATTATAAAAGAAAAATCGTTTATATATTTATGCAAAAAATTAAATGTCCTTATTGCCAAAAAATTATGGGTGGCTCATATAGTTTAAATAAAAGTAAAAACAAACATATTTATTATAAATGTGCTAGTTGTAATAAACTAATAAGCGAAAGTAAAATTGAAAAGGAATTAATGAAATTTTTAAATGATATGTTAGATTTTTTCTTGATCGTTGATAATTCTTTTAAAACAAGTATAAATACTAATGTAGATAGTGAAATAAAAAAGTTTACTAAACTTAAAGAAGAATTAAAAACAAAATCTAATCGAATTAAAAAAGCTTTTGTTGATGGTCTTATAGAGCCAGATGTTTTAAATAAAGAATTAAAAGACATAGAAAATGATATAGAAATTATTACAAATAAACTTAAAGAGTTGAAACAATTAAAAGAAACTTATGAATATAAACAAGATATAGAAATATTATTTAATTTAAAAGAAATTGAAAAAAAGAAACAAAAAGCAGATTATGTTAAAACTAAAAATTTATGGAATAAGCTTACTCGAGAACAAAAACAATTTTTAATTAACAAATATATTGAAGAAATTGAAGTAAGCATTGATAAAGATTATAACGTGTCTATAAACAACATTATATTTAGTAAAAATGAAATTGAAAAAATCGGTTATATGTTTCGAAGTGATATTTTTGATATGGTTATTAATGTAAACGAAAGAGATATTATACTTTCTAATTATAAAAGTGCCGAAGAAATTAGTTCATATTTAAATGAACTTAAAAGATTTTATAAGATAAAGGAAACCACAATACCTGCAAATCAGTTAGATATAACAACTATAAAAACTGATGATGTTATCCATATTATTCCACAAGAAACAAAATCAAAATTTGATAAGGATAAATATACTATTTTACAAATTAGTATATAACTGAAAATTAAGGGGGTTGATAAAGTGAATTATTTTTTTAAATATTTAATTCCACAATTATTAAATTATTTTAATAACGATAAGGAAGAATTAAGGGAATTTATTCCCGAAATATTATTTAAAATATATGATAAAAAAATAAATGAAGTTCTAGTCAAGGGCGACGAAGTCGTTCATGAAACCCTTGACTAGAAAAAGAAAATTTTATAATGGTTTAATTTAAAACAAATACTTTTGTTTTGAAGTTATCCAACAAAAAAATAAATTTTGAAAGGAACTTTAGTAATGAAATTTTTAAAAAGCAAAATTTTTTATAATTTGTATTATGGAAAATGTATTATTTTATTTCAATTTAATGATTATTATTTAGTAAAAGTGAGTAAATGTATATTTAACTATAAATATATAGTTTGTTCCTATATTGATATAACAGGAGCACTAATGAATCAAAATTTTTTTGATAAATTTTTTCCAGCTTTTAAATTTTTAATATTTAGAAATTTAAAAATAAAAGGAAGCATCAAAAAATTAACAAAAAGTAGAAGTAGCCAAAACAAAAATAAAAAGTAGCCACCCAAAACAAAAGATTTAAAAGGCTTTATGACTTAGAAGTAGCCAAAAAAACTAAAAGACGTAGTCATTTTCGCAAGTGCGAAAAAATTAAGACACCACTTTTTCTCCTTGTTTTAAAAGGAATAAAATAAAAAGTGGTGTCGTTATCTTATGCTCTTATAATTAATGCATAATTTTTTATAAAATATATATAATTTTTTGTTAGTTTTGGCTACTTCTAAATTTAAAAATATTATTGTAATAAAAACATAATCTTATAGAAAATATATATGATATATAGTATAATTTTTATAGAGACAAACAATTATAAGCAAAAAGATGTTGAGGAGGTAAAAAATGAATCAGTTGATTAAAGAAAAAATAACCAATTATAAAATAGAATTATCGTTATTTTTGATATTTTACATAATAAGTATTATTTTGTCACTATTAGAACCAATAGTTTTTGGTGAAATACTTGACGCAATTTTAGCTAATTTTGGATTTATTAGTGATTATATTATTCAAAAATCTTTTTTATTAATTATTATATTATTAATATCTTTTTTATTTACTTTTTTATATCGACGTATAGTTTTTAAAACAGGAAGAAAAATAAAGCAGGAAATATTTTCTTGTTTATTACAAAAATTTGAATCAGCCAATATAAATTTTTTTGAAAGAATGGATAAAGGAAAATTTGTTTCTTACATAATGAATGATATTAATCATCTTTGGTCTATATTAAGTCATGGTTTAATTGAATTAACTAGAGTAATTGCATATACCATTATAGGTTTTTTAATATCTATTAAGTATGTAAATTTTTCTTTAAGTATAACTGTTTTTATTGTATTTCCAATATTTTTGTTTTTAATAATAATGCAAAATACAAAATCCCAAAAAATTTTAAAATCTAAAAAAGATTTAGAAGCAAACTTATCAAAAAAAATTAATGATGGTTTTTCAGGTTTTACAGTTATCAAATCATATGTCAAAGAAAATGATGTAATAAATGAGTTTAATGAACTAAATAACTCGCTTAAACAAAAAAGTATAGAATACAATAAAGTTATTGCTAATATTGATGTTATTGCTATATTATTTAAAGGTCTAAGTTTTGCTATTACATGTATTTACGGAATTTATTTAGTTGTTCAAAATACGATAACAATTGGAGCCTTTATTGCTTTTAATTCGATTATTCAAAAGGTGTTATCTGATTACACATATACTGGAAATCTAGTAAAAAAAATTAATGAATTAAAAATTATTAACAAAAGAATAGATATATTATACAATATCGAATTAAATAAAGAAGGTAACAATAATATTCCTTCATGTCCAAATATTAAAATTAATAATTTAACATTTAAATATAATTATGAGAGCGAAAATGTTTTAGAAAATGTTAACTTAAATATTCCTTATGGAAGCTTTATTGGTATATTAGGAAATACCAGTTCTGGAAAAACAACATTAGCTAATATTTTAGCGAAATTTTATAAAGTTGAAAACAACAAAATATTTTTCAATGATGTTGATATAAATAATATAGATAGTACTTCTTTTTATGATAACCTTTCCTACGTTATGCAAGAAGACTACATTTATGATAATAAAATTGATTACAATATATGTCTTGGAAAAACTTTTAGAAAAACTGAAATAGAAAAATCTTTAGATAAGACTGAATTTTTAAAACTGGTTAACAATCTGCCTCAAAAATATGAAACATATATTGGAGCTAATGGCATTAAATTATCTGGTGGTCAAAAACAAAGACTTATTTTAACTAGAAATATTTTAACCAAACCACAAATATTAATTATAGATGATGGATTATCAGGATTAGATAAATTAACACGCCAAAAAATAATTAATAACTTAAGACAAAATAAGAATATAACATTAATTATAATTACCAATTTAATTGAAGATATAAAAAATGCAGATAAAATATATTTATTAGAAAATAAGACTTTAAAAGAATTGGGAGGTTTGAAATGAATAATTTAAAACAACTAATTCTAAAATATAAATATCAATTTTTATTAATAGTATTTCTTATCATACTAATTTCTCTAACTAATACATTACTTCTATATATTATCAAACAGACTATAGAGCTAGCTAATAATAATGTAATATTTAATGATATAAAATTAAAATTATTATTATTTGTGGGGGTTTATTTAATTGTTACTTTAATCTGTGCAATATTAGAATTTTTTAAATCTTCAACTTTAGCTAAGAATTCAGAAAATTTAATATATGATATAAGGGAAACAACTTATAAAAGAATAATTAATTTTAACTTGGACACTTTTTCTAATATGCATATATCAACTTTAGTAACTAGAATGACCTCTGATATAACTAATATTGGTGAATTTATTGGTAAAACAATTCCAATGTTTTTAAGTTCAGCTATTTTTTTAATAGTTGTATTAATTGTAATGTGTTTTATAAATATCTATTTTGCTTTAATTATGATTGTTTGTAGTTTTGTTTTAGTAATATTAATATTAAATATTGGCAAAAAGATGGCAAGTTATAAAAAAGATGAAATAGAGGCAAGTGAAAAATTAAATAATTATTTTGGAGAAACATTTTCAAGTATTAAAACAATTCATTTATTCAACATTCAAGATCAACGAAAAAAAATATATGAAGAATACAGTCAAAAAGAATTAAAATCTTCAAATAAGTATTTTTCTGCCCAAAGTTTTCTAAATCCAATTAAGTCAACAACAAGATACTTTATTATATTTTTAATAATCTATATTTGTTTGCAAGGAAAAGTTGCTAATTTTGAAATTGGTATAATTTACTTAGTAGTAAGTTATATAGACAAATTCTTTGAGCCCTTAGGTAATATGCTTTATCATTATGAAGACATTCAAAAAGGAATAATTTCACTACGTAGGATAGATGAATTGAATGGAAATGAAAAAAATATTGAGAACATTTATAAAGGAAATAAAACAGAGAAATTAGATGGAAATATTAAATTTACTAATGTGACTTTTTCATATGTCCAAGGTCATAATATTTTAGATAATGTTAACTTTTCAATAAATAAAGGAGAAAAAATTGCTTTAGTAGGAAAAACTGGAGCAGGAAAAACCACAATAATTAATTTAATATTAGGATTTTATAAAATTAATTCTGGTAATATAATCTTTGATGGAAAAAATATAGATGATATTTCTTTAGAAAGTTTACGAAAAAATATCTCTTTTATACAACAAAACCCTTATGTATTCGATGACTCAATTAAAAGAAATATTGTTATTGATAATAGCAATAATATTTCTGATGATAAAATTTATGAAATTTTAAAATTGGTAGGATTAGATAAAAAAGTAAATAATTTTAATAAAGGGATATATGAAAGCATAAATAACGAATCACTTTCAAAGGGTGAAAAACAATTACTAGCTTTTGCAAGAGCAATTGCTAAAGAAACAAGTATTTATATATTTGATGAACCGACTTCTAACCTAGATCTTAAATATGAAAAACAATTAGAAAATATAATTAATAAAATTTTAAAAAATTCAACCATCATTATAATTGCCCATAGATATAATACAATTAAAAATGTTGATAGAATTCTTGAAGTTAAAAACAAAAAAATTATTATGCAAAATTATAAAAATCAACAAAATTTAAAAAATAATTAACATTCAAAAGTATGCATGATATAATTTATTTATCAGATATGTGGATATAACTTGCAAAGGTACTAATAACCCCTTTTGCAATCGCTCCAAAAGGTAAAATCGTCGCACCAAAGCGATGTTAATGATTAAATCAACGCAAGTTGATTTTTTTGTTATGTAGCAAACGAAAGTTAGCTACTTATAAAACCACGTGCTATGCACGTGCGAGCCAAAGAGCGGGAGCGATGTAAAACAAAATTAGCTCTCCTTTTGATATAATAGAGAAGGTCTGTCAACCAAGTCTAAAAATCGAAAGGAGAGCTAATTTTGAAAAGAATAAAAAACAATGATGATATGAGCAGTTTGTCACACACAAAATGGAATTGTCAGTATCATATAGTATTTACACCAAAATATAGAAGGAAAGCAATATATAACAAACTGCGAAAGGATATAGGAAGATATCTACGAAGATTATGTGAATATCAAGGAGTAGAAATATTAGAAGCAAATGCATGCCCGGATCATATACATATGTTGGTAAAGATACCACCCAAATTAAGTGTATCAAAATTTATGGGATATTTAAAGGGAAAAAGTAGTTTGATGATATTTGAGGAACATGCGAATTTAAAATATAATTATGGAAATAGACATTTTTGGGCGGAAGGATATTTTGTGAGCACAGTAGGCGCGAACAAAAATACAATAAAAAAATACATCCAAGAACAAGAAACCGAAGATAGAATATTAGATAAAAGAAGTTTAAAAGAATATAAAGACCCGTTTACGGGTAAGTAAGAGAGACAAAGGCAATTGGCAGACCAAAAAAGCCTCCAAATGGAGGCCGCCAGTAACCGGCCTTATAGGCCTTAGCGAAATACCACGTCTTTTAGGCGTGGATTTTTATTGCTATTGCAAAGAAAGGGTGTGATGTGGTATGATTAAAATCGTAAAAAAGAAAATCAATATGAGTGATGAACTCAAAGCCAAAATTAAATGGTCTTGCAATTTTAGTAAGCAAAAGTATGAAATTTATGAGGGTTGCTTACGAATCGTGGAACATACGAATTTAGCGTATGTAGAGCCACACAAAGTTATTATTGGAGGTAAATTATATTTATTCTTCAATGATCAGAAACATTTTTATATAGGGAATTTAAAGAATAAAATTCCATTGTCTGAATTATCAGAGTACATAGCAAGGCATTAATGATGGAGAGTTGCATACTCCCACAATATTGATTGTTTTTGTCGTTCAAATAATCAATATAAGGTGTCCTTGTTGTGTGACACCTTTTTTGGTGCCTTTCACTATTCAAAAAAAGAGAAAGGAGAATGATAATTATGGATAATGAAAGTTGCATTGCAGGCGTTTATATTCGTGTTTCAACTGAAGATCAAGCACGAGAAGGATTTTCTTTAGGAGAACAAAAAGAAAAACTATTACAGCTTTGTTCTTATAAAGGATATAAAGTTTTTAAAGTTTATGAAGATGCAGGAATATCAGCAAAAGATATGGAACATCGCCCTGCTTTTCAAGAAATGTTAGCAGATATGAAGAAAGGTAAAATTAACTATATTGTTGCTTACAAATTAGATAGAGTCACTCGTTCTGTTCGTGATTTAGAAGAATTAATTGCTCAACTTGAAAAGCATAATTGCTATTTAGTATGTGATAGAGATGATGTTAATACCTCTACTGCTAATGGAAGATTTTTCGTAAGAATGTTAACAGTTTTATCTCAATT
>CANQTK010000050.1 GCA_947626735.1 uncultured Clostridia bacterium | reverse complement strand
AAGATAAGATTTTCAGCATAATGACCAGTAGATTCTAGACCAATTAAGCAGTCTTGAAAATTCTCAATTTCTTCAAGTAATTTCATAAAACCTTTACGAGAATTTTCAAAAGAAAAAGGTTTTACGATAACTTTACCATCTGAGCTAACAACAGACGCAAAGTGTTTAAATTTGGCAATATCAATGCCGATGTAAACCATAGTGTTTACCTCCTGTAATAAAATTTATCAACAACTGTGACAACACCCAACTAGTTTTATTACTTGTAACCTTGCGTGAAATGAAAGTTCAAAGACTTATCTAACTAATTACCAATTAATAATAAAACTGTGGCAATATTCTTTCTTGAGTAGTCAAAGCTACAAGGAGGAATAAGAGTCCACAGTGTTAACATAGATAATTATAACATGTATCAACATAATTATCTATAAAGGTTTATAGGTAACCTTTTAAAAACCTAAATATATTATACAAGGATGAAAAAACAATGAGTATAAGAGAACGTTTAAGTGGAAATGAAGCCTCTGCAATTGCCATGAAACAAATTAACCCAGATGTTGTGGCTGCTTTCCCTATCACTCCATCAACCGAAATACCTCAATATTTTTCTACTTTTGTTAGCAACGGAAAAGTAGATACCGAATTTATAGCCGTAGAAAGTGAGCATAGTGCTATGAGTGCTTGTATTGGAGCAGAAGCAGCAGGCGCAAGAGCGATGACGGCTACATCTTCTAATGGATTAGCTTTTATGTGGGAAATGATTTACATTGCATCTTCTTGTAGACTTCCTATTGTTATGCCACTTGTGAATCGTACCCTATCTGGCCCATTAAATATTCATAATGACCATTCCGATGCCATGGGAATTCGTGATAGCGGATGGATTATGCTATTTTCAGAAAATAACCAAGAAGCTTACGATAATTTAATTATGGCACATCGAATTGCAGAGCATAAAGATGTATGCCTCCCTCTTGCTGTTTGTCAAGATGGATTTATTACCTCTCATTCGATTGAAAATATTGAGTTAATTGAAGATGATAAAGCAAAAGAATTTATTGGAACCTATCACCCAGAGCATTATTTATTAAATGCGAAAGAGCCAATTGCGGTTGGTCCTATGGATTTACAAGCCTATTATTTTGAACATAAATATCAACAAGCAGAAGCTATGAGAAATGCAAAAAAGGTGATTTTAGACGTTGCCAAAGACTTTGAAAAATTAACCGGAAGAAAATATGGTTTATTTGAAGAATATAAACTCGAAGATGCCGAAATTGCCATTGTTTGTATGAACTCTACGGCAGGAACCACAAAAGATGTAGTCGATTCTTTAAGAGAAAAAGGCATAAAAGCTGGTCTTTTAAAATTAAGAGTATTTAGACCATTCCCTGCAGAAGAAATTGCAAAAGCTTTACAAAATGTAAAAGCGGCTGCTGTTTTAGATAAAGCTGATAGTTTAAATGCTTGTGGTGGTCCATTATTTACCGATGTTACTTCTGGTATGTATGTCAACAACTTAAATGTGCCAACTGTTAACTACATTTATGGACTTGGAGGCAGAGATACCACAGCAAAAGATATTTTAGGAGTTTATCAAGATTTACAAGAGATTGTAAAAACAGGAAATGTCGATAACCCTTATCGTTATTTTGGATTAAAGAGAGGTGAAAACTAATGGCATATAATGTAAAAGAAGTTGTAGCAACAAAACCTGCTGTATTTGAATCTGGTCATAGAATGTGTGCTGGTTGTGGTGCACCACCAGTAGCAAGAATGGTCATGAGAGCTTTAAAAGAAGGAGACCATGCCGTAGTTGCCAATGCTACTGGATGTATGGAAGTTTCTACTTGTATTTACCCTTATACTTCTTGGAGTAGCTCTTATATTCATTCCGCATTTGAATGTGCTGCTGCTACTTGTTCTGGAGTAGAGGCTGCTTATAAATCCATGTTAAGACAAGGAAAATTGCCACAAGATGAACATTTTAAATTTATTGCTTTTGGTGGAGATGGTGGAACTTATGATATCGGACTTCAAAGTTTATCTGCTGCCATGGAAAGAGGTCATGACATGACGTATGTATGTTATGATAATGGTGCTTATATGAATACAGGTATTCAACGTTCTTCTGCTACTCCCCATTTTGCTGATACCACTACTTCCCCTGCTGGTGAAGTAATTCCTGGTAAAATGCAAATTCGTAAAGATTTAACGGAAATCATGGAAGCACATCATTTACCATATGTAGCACAGACTGCTGGCTATATGAATTTTAAAGATTTATATGAAAAAGCAGAAAAAGCCATTTACACAGAAGGTCCAACTTTCTTGAATGTACTTGCTCCATGTCCTAGAGGATGGGGCTACCCAACCGATATGCTAACACAAATTAACAAACTTGCCGTTGAAACTTGCTATTGGCCTTTATATGAAATTGAAAATGGAAAATATAAGATTACCTATAAACCTACTAAAAAATTACCTGTTGAAGAATTCTTACGTCCACAAAGAAGATTTAAACACATGTTTAAGCCAGGAAATGAATGGATGCTAGAAGTTTTCCAACAAGAAGTGGATAAGCGTTGGGAAGAATTATTAAAACTAGAAGAAATGACAAACAAGGAATAAAAAACAAAAAATGAGATTTTTGGGACGGACTTAAAAATCTCATTTTTTTAATTTATTTCAAATTAAATTCAAATTGAATAAAAGAAAAATGAGATTTTTGAGCCCGTCCCAAAAATCCCAAAAATCTCATTCTATTTATTCTTCTTCTGGTGCTTCTACTGGGCAAACACCTGCGCAAGTTCCACATCCAATACATTGTGCTGGATCAATTTTATATCTTTCCTCTCCTTCTGTAATACAGCCTACTGGACATTCTGCTGCACATGCACCACATTTAATACATTTTTCTGTAATTTTATATGCCATGTCTTTCACCACCTTCCAAAGTTCTTTTTTTATTGTATTTTTTGCTTCTTTTGTTTATGCCATTTTGATTGATTATGATTTATGTTTTAGCATATGTAACTATATTTTTATAGTTCCTCTTCTTGTAAATTCTTTTTATCCATTTTTTCTAGTTTTTCTAATTCTTGTAGTTCCTTTAAATTTTCTTTTTCTTCTTCATCAACTAAATCTGCTTCATTATTTTTGATAATTTTTACTTCGCTAGCATCGTATTTTTTATAATAAAATTCACCATTGTCGTCTTTTAATTTTACTCTTAAACGCTCTTTTAGAGTTTCTACTCCTTCTACCGTTCCTTCTCCATCTTGTGTTTTAACAATGGCTCCTACTTTTGGAAGTCGCTTCATTTTTTCTTCATAAACATCTTGTTCATATTTTAAGCAACACATTAATCTTCCACAATTTCCTGATATTTTTGATGGATTTAATGACATATTTTGTTCTTTTGCCATTTTAATAGAAACCGTTTCAAAGTTTCCTAAAAAAGAACAGCAACACAATTCTCTGCCACAAACTCCATTTCCGCCAATTCTTTTTACTTCATCGCGAACGCCAATTTGACGAAGTTCAATTCTCGTTTTATAAATAGCAGCTAAATCTTTTACTAAATCTCTAAAATCAATTCTTCCATCTGCAGTAAAGTAAAATAATATTTTACTATTATCAAATTTGAATTCTACATCGGTTAATGTCATGTCTAGTTGATGTTCTTTGATTTTTTTCTTACAAAGTTCAAAGGCTTCTTTTTCTTTTTGTTGATTTTCTTCGTGATGTTTTTTATCTTTATAGGTAGCAATACGAATTACCTTTTTTAATGGTTTTACCAAATTTTCTTCTGGTACCGTTCGATTGCTAATAGCGACTTCTCCATATTCCTGTCCTTGTGTTGTTTCTACAATGACAAAATCACGATTCGTTATTTGTAAATTTCCCGGATCAAAAAAATAAATTTTACCGGGCTTTTTAAAGCGAACCCCTACTATCGTTTTCATAGATTTTATTTCCTTTCTAATTTATTATTTCGTGGCGAATTCTTCCCACATTTTCATAAGTAAAAAATCAATACACATATCATAATTACTATTGGCTAGTATTCTTTTTTTTGTTTCTTCTACATAAGAGATAGCACGCATTTTTTTTGATTCTCTTGATTTATATAAAAGCACATTGATATATTCTAATATCTCTTGTATTTTTTCTTTTTCTTTATATAATACTTCTGCTTGATGAAAAATAGTAATCAAATCTTCCGTTTCTATTTTTTCTAACAGCTTGTTAAGCTGTTCATAAATTTCTTGTTGCTCTTGCAAAATCAGTAATTTTCCAATGCTTCCTTGGCTTGCCTCTAATAATTGCTCTGGTATATCTATGCATAATGTTTCCTTAGTATATCGTTTGATTTGCTCTATGCTAATTGGTTCAAAAGAAACTTTTATACATCTTGATTTAATCGTATTTAATAATTTCGCTTCGTTGGAGGTTACTAATATAATAGTAGCATACTCTGGTGGTTCTTCTAATGTTTTTAGCAAGCAATTTTGAGCTTCTTTGGTCATGGCATCGCTATCGATTATAACGTATACTTTTCTATTAGAAGTCACTGGTTTTTGTGAAATTTCTTGTTGCATATTACGAATTTGTTCTATTTTAATGGTTTTATTTTCTGGTTTAATTTCATAAAAATCAGGATGATTACCAGATTGAAAAGCAATACAAGAGGCACAATTCTCTGTTTCTTCTTGCTGAAAACATAGTATTTTTTTTGCTAATTCTCTGGCAAAAAGAGCTTTTCCAATTCCTTCGATACCTACGAATAAATAGCTATGCAAAATATGATTTTCTTCTATGGCTTTCTTGAAAAATGCTTTTATTTTATCATTTCCTACAATTTGTTCAAAGCTCAAACTGGCTTACTCCTTTTCTTTCTTTTTTCAATGGATTCATGTTTACCTGTTTCATCTTTCAAAAATTATTTTTTAAACTTTTCCAAATAAATTTAATGGCCAAAAACGAATCCAAACTTTGCTTTCTATTTTATCCATTGGAATACATCCAAAATATCTACAATCGGAACTATACATACGATTATCTCCTATTGCAAAAATATAACCTTCTGGTACTACAAAGTCTGTTAAATAAGGACTCTTCGCTTCTGTTATTACATTACTTGCAATATAATCCTCTTGTAATTCTTCCCCATTAATATAAATGTTTCCTTCTAGAATTTGTACATGTTCTCCTGGAAGTGCAATGACTCTTTTTATATAACTTGTTTTTCCTATTTCTAATACATAATAAATGAATTTTTCAAACCAGCCTTGTGGTTCGTTGTTATATTCTGCTTTTACACTGGTTGCACCTGTGTATGTATTACTTGGTGCTTCAAATGTAATAATGTCTCCTCTTTGTGGTTCTTGATGAAAAGTTCTAGTTAGTCGATTTAATAATAACCTTTGATTTTGTTGCAAAGTAGGAACCATAGAAGTTTGTTTCACAATGGTTGGTGTTCCTACATAATAACGAATGAGTAAGGCAAGTGCAATCGCAATTACGATACAATAAATCCACTCTAATATTTCTTTTGCTATATCATTCATTTTATTTTTCTCCTTTACTTTTCCATTATAGCTTGTTTTTTGTCATTTATCAAGATAAATTCTATATTTCAAGACGTTTTCTTTTCAAAATAATCTACTATTTGGTTGGAATACGAATAACTACTTCGGTTCCTTTTCCTTTTTGACTTTTAATATCAATACTACCTTTGTTTTGGTCTAAAATTTCTTTGGCAATTGAAAGACCAAGACCAGTTCCTCCCATTTCTCTAGTACGGGCTTTATCGACACGATAAAAGCGGTCAAAAATACGGTCTAAATCTTCTTCAGGAATACCAATACCATTATCAATAATTTTGATATAGGCATCGTTATAAACAAATCCAACATAAATTTTAATGTTTCCTCCTTCTTGCGTATATTTAATACTATTGGTCATAATATTTAATATCACACGCTCAATTCCGTCTTTATCTGCCTTTACAGGAGGTACATTAGCAGTTACAAAACATTCTACTTCATGATGTTTCTTATTAATTTCTAGTTGCAATTTTTCTTGACATTTCTTTACTAATTCACCTAAGTCAAATTCACTTGCTTCTTTCTTTACTTTATTACTATCATAGCGGGACAAAATTAATAAATCAGCTACTAATTTTGCCATTCTTCTAGCCTCTGAAGCAATTACATTTAAAAATTTATCTTGTGTCTCTTTATCGTATTCTCCTTCTAGTAATGTATCGGCATATCCCATAATAGAAGTAATTGGTGTTTTTAATTCATGTGATACATCGGCTACGAATTCTTTTCTCATATTATCTAATCGTACATGCTCTGTAATATCCTGAATCACTACCATTACGCCAGATGGTAAATCTTGTTCGTCACGGAAAGAAGCAAAGAAAATAGTTAAATATTTATCTTCTATTTGTACACGTTGTTCTGTTGAAGTCCAATTTTCTAAATAAATGGTTTTTTCTAAATTAATATCCACATTAATTTTTTCAAATATTTTTTCAAATGAATTATCTTTTTCGGTTAATTTTAATAAATCGGTAGCTGCCGGATTAATATGCATAATTTTGCCTTCCATATCAAAAGCAATAATACCATCTGTCATATGAAGCAAAATTGTTTCAATTTGTCTTTTTTGGCGGTCCACTTCTCTTAAGTTTTCTCTTAATTCATTTGTCATAAGATGAAAAGCATCGGTTAATTCGTCTACTTGTTTTCTTTTTTTGGTCTTTTTTTCTTCTGCGTCTATCTCTTCTCCTGTAGCTATACGAGGAGCACGGTCAATTAATTTCGTTATAGGAGCTAAAATAACTTTTGCTACGAAGATACTAATTAAAATAGAAATCAAACCAAATACTGTTATTAAAATGATAGTAATGACTCTAATATGTTGAATTTGTATTTCTATTAAATTTTGTGCCTGGATCACACTTTCATCTTCTATCATTTGTTCTGTATTTTGCATCATTGCTTGTGGCTCAAGCTGTTGCAAATGATAAATAAAAATAACGCCCATGGCACTAATTAATAAAATTCCTAATATACTGAAGATTAGGATGATTTTTAGTTGTGTATTTTTAAACATGATTTTTCTCCTTATGGAAAAAGTATTTCCTTTTAAAAAATGCACAAAAAGGGGCTTCCCTTTTTGTGCATCTTAGTGTTTGTTCTATTTCGATGCGATATAATAGCCAACTCCTCTTTTGGTAATTAATATTTTTGGATTTGCCGTATCTTTTTCAATTTTTTCTCTTATTCTTCGCACAGTAACATCTACCGTACGAATATCGCCATAATATTCATAACCCCATACTTTTTCTAACAAAGTTTCTCTTGTTACGACTTGCCCTGGTTGATTTGCTAAATATTTAATTACTTCAAATTCTCTTAGGGTTAAATCGATAACTTCTCCTCGTACTCTTACTTCAAATTTGTTTAAATCTAGGCTTAAATCTCCTACGATTATCACATTGGTATCTACTTTGACTCCATTTTCTGCGTCTTGAGAAGCTTTATTCGTAATTTCGGCCTTTCTTAAATTGGCTTTTACTCTTGCCATTAATTCTCTAACACTAAATGGTTTCGTAATATAATCATCGGCTCCTAACTCTAGGCCTAAAATTTTATCAATTTCTTCATCTTTGGCTGAAAGCATAAGAATAGGAATATTTAAGGTTTGTCTAATTCTTTTACATACAGCAAGTCCATCCATTTTTGGAAGCATAATATCTAACAAAACTAAATCTGGTTTTTTTTCTAAAGCAATGTTAACTGCTTCTTCTCCGTCGTTAGCCTCTAGTGTGTTATAACCTTCTTTTTGTAAATTATATACCAACATATCTACAATTGTTTTTTCGTCGTCTACAATTAAGATTGTTTTTTTATCTAAATCTTCCTCCATAGAAAATCCGCCTTTCTTTTCTTTCCTTAGTTATATCATAATCTTTTTATTTGTACAAGAGTTTTGATGAAGTTTTTATTTTTTTATGCCAGAAGTATTGAAAGAATGTTCCTATGATTCTAAAATGGAAAATCTAATGCTTACGTTAATTTTAATAAATCTGTAATTTCACAATGTAATACTGTACATATTTTAGCAAGAACTGTTAAGTCTACTCTTTGTACATCTTTTCTACAATATTTTAAGATTTGACTATATTGCAAACCTGTATTTCTTGTTAAACTTGAACGACTAATATTATTTTTCTTTAAGTATTCGTCTAATTCTATTTCAATAGTATGCCAATTTTGCATATGGGATGTTCCTTTCTATACTATATATATTTATTGTATATTATCATACTATTTTATCTATTGACAGTTGTAGATTTATATAGTATATTTTAATATAGTATTGTATTTTTTTGTAAAAGGAGGGAATTTTTAACATGAGTAAATTATACGATAAATACAAGACTTTAAAGCAATTTTCTAAAAATCCAAATAAAATTTTATATCTTTTTAAATCTGGCATTTTTTTCCTTTTTTTAGAGGACGACGCTCGAATTGCCTCTTCCCTTTTATCTTTAAAATTAGGAAATTTAAATGATACCGTAGTAAAGTGTCGGTTTTCCCATTTCTTCTTTTGAGAAATATTCTCGTCTTTTAAAATATAGTGGATATGAGGTAGAAATAATTGATGTTCAAGTAGATAAAACTTATTCTACTCATGATTACTTGTCTAATATTAGGTTACAACATATGGTAGAAGAAATTTTAAAGTTAAATATTGATTCCCTTTCTATTAGCGAAGCTTATGATTTTCTGTACCATATGCAAAAAGAATTAAAATTAATGGAAAGAGGAAAATAAATTGAGTGATTCTAATTTAGCTATTTATCAAAAGTATATGCAACTTATTTACTATACAAACGATTTAGTTCGTAAATATCCAAAATCAGAAACATTTGCTTTAGTAAAGGAAATTAAAAACTCTTTATACAGTGGTATGCGTTTATTAATGTATAGTATTAAAACGTATCAAGTCCAAAATAAATTAAAATATTTATCTGAATTTGATATTCAATTGGATTTATTAAAAGTTTATATTCGTTTATCTTATAAATATAAATACATTACCATGCAAAATTATAATACTTGGAGTAAAAATTTGACAGATATTTGTAATATGCTAGGAGGTTGGATTAATGCATGTCGAAAAAAGTAAAACACTGTTTTGATGAAAAATTAACCTTTGAAAATTTATTAAGTGCCCATATGCGTTCTCGAAAAAATAAACCTTACCGTAATGAAGTAATTCAATTTGAAATTAATTTAGAAAATAATTTAACTAATTTATTAAATCAAATTCGTAATCGTACTTATCATTTAGGAAATTATTTTGAATTCACGATTTATGAACCAAAAGAAAGAATTATTAAGGCACTCCCTTACCGTGATAGAGTTGTTCACCAATGGTATGTAGAAGAATTTATTAAACCTTATCTTGTTCCTAAATTTATTTCTACTAGTTACGCTTGTTTGACGAATCGAGGTACGCATAAAGCTGCCCAAAAAATTCAAGAATATATGCGTATTATGCAAAGGAATAAAGGAGACTTTTGGATTTTAAAATGTGACATTGAAAAATTTTTTTATCGTATTGACACTTCTATTCTTTACAAGATTTTAACAAACTATATAGAAGACCCAGATTTACTTGCCTTTACTAAATTATTAATCATGGATGGTAGAGAAGTAAACGATACCATAGGTATTCCTATTGGCAATTACACTAGCCAATTCTTTGCCAATATTTATTTGAATGAATTAGATCAATTTATCAAAAGAAATTTACAGGTGAAATATTACGTACGTTATATGGATGATTTTATTTTATTATTAGAAAATAAAAAACAATGTATTGAGTTAAAAGATATTATTAGCCAATTTTTATGGAAAAATTTGCATTTGCGCTTAAATCAAAAATCAAGATATTACCCTTGTAAGATGGGAGTTAATTTTTGTGGTTATCGTATTTTTACTACTCATCGTCTACTTCGTACTTCTAATAAAAGTAAAATTAAAAAGAAAGTAAAAAAATGGAATGAGCAATATGAAAACAATCAATTAAATGTAGAAAAAGCTTTAGCAAGTATTCATTCGTGGCTTGGTCATTCTATGCACGCTAATTCTTATCATCTACAACAAAAGATATTAAATAAATGTCATTTTTTATATACCAATGCTACCGATTTGCAAATAGAGAAAAATATAATAGAAGATATGCAAAAGAAAAAAGTTGAGTAAAATACTTAACTTTTTTCTTTTGCATAACTTTGGACGTTTGCCTTCTGCTACTAGAACAAAGTTACTATTTATGTGTTTATGATATAAGAACTTGCTTATACCAAAGGAATTAAACTTCTTTGATACAAATCCAGCTGTTTGTTTTTCCTGTTTAACCTCGCGGCAAAGCCCTTAAGCATTTGCCCATCTGGGATGAAAACCTCTCGTTTTCTTGTGTATCGAAGTGACGACGAAGGCACAAGCACCGCACGGAAGCCATTATTGTAGTTCGAATTGCCATCATTACGATTGAACGCAAACGCACCGGCGTGAGTAGTGTCGCTCCACCTAGCTCCACGATTCGTGAATGGATTCGTGTAACCTGGGAAATAAGAGAAGTACAGTTTAATCCCCAATATTAACATTATATCTAATTCTTTGCCCGTATTTTTGTTTTCTCCTCATTCTATTTCGTGCCGAATAAAAGAGAATAAGGAACAAGGAATTAATAAAGTGACGACGAAGGCACAAGCACCGCACGGAAGCCACCAGCGTAGTGCGAATAGCCACCAATACGAAAGAACGCAAACGCACCGGCGTGAGTAGTGTCGCTCCACCTAGCTCCACGAGTCGTGAAGGGACTCGTGTAACCTGG
>CANQTK010000049.1 GCA_947626735.1 uncultured Clostridia bacterium | reverse complement strand
AGAGATCGAAACGCTGGGCGTCAAGCGGGAGAATCTGAGCCTGCCGGAATACAAGGCTGCCATGCGGAAGGTGGAGGTGCTGGAAGAACAGGCGGAGCAGATCGGGAGCCGTAATCAGGAACTGGAAGCGCAGACGGAGGAACTTTTTCAAGAGATACAGAATCTGGAGGAAAAAGAGCGGGACAGCCGGGATATTTTGAAACAGCATACGCTCAGGGCATCGGAACTGAAGCTGATGGAGCGGGAGGCGGATGCGGAGACTAAGGCAGTAAAAAGCACTGCGGTTCCGGTCAGCAGCCTGTTCGGCGGTGAGGAATATGTGAAGGTGAAAAAGGCGGACTGGAATAAGATCGTGAATGTCTTCCACAAGGCAGTGCAGCAGAATCATCTGGTGGAAAAATATGAAAAGAAGATAGCCGGACTGGAGAAACGGCTCGATGTCTTAAATGGTCAGATGGAGAAGCTGAAACGGTTTGTGGAATCCAGAGGATTAGGAGAA
The DNA here is from genome assembly GCA_947626735.1 of uncultured Clostridia bacterium. GTDB lineage: Bacteria > Bacillota > Clostridia > TANB77 > CAG-508 > UMGS1663. Next base: position 10,577 of record CANQTK010000049.1, on the reverse strand, counting down.
GCATTTGCAGAATATCTGAAATCCCTTGCGCCAAAGACTATAAAGCAGAAGCTGAAAGAGGCAAAGGCGGAGGCGGCGGAGCAGAACCGGCAGAGGGCGGACAATATCCGCAGGATGCCGGAAAAGGAGAAATACCAAGGGCAGGAACTGTAAAGTATCATTAAGAGATGAAGAAAGAGAGGATATGACAATGGAACTGACTTATGAAAAATGCGGGGATTATCTGATTCCGAACCTGCTCCCCAGCCGGGAACCAGAAGGAGAGCTACGTAAGTTCGGACGGATGAGGCGGCAGTACCTGAAAGAACACCGCTCCGGGATCTATTCGGGGCTGCTTCTGATAGGGAAGCTGAAAGAGCATCTTTTGGCGGTGCAGGAACAGGCGGAGCAGAGGTTTGATGTGCTGATAGAGCAGATGGCGGCGGCTGAGGGTGTGACGGAGCAGTTAAAGGCGGCAGATCAGATGCTCTGGGTGAGGAAGATGAACAATATCCGGGCGAGAGCGGAGGAGGTTGTTTTAGCAGAGTTAATTTATCATCTATAAATAAAAACAATTTTATAGGAACTTCTTGGAAAAGAAGGGGCTTAGTGCTATAATAAAATCGGATTATAAGACATTTTGCCAGGTTTACTTTTTCCAAGGATTATGCAGAGCATTGCTCAATGTATTTATTAAATTTGTTTGTGGAATTAAATGGAGAGTCATGTTTGAAAGATGATAATGTAAACAAAATAAAAAATCACAAATTGGGGAAAAGAAAATGTATAAGACAATGGATTTGTTTGCAGGTGCAGGCGGTTTGAGTTATGGATTTGAAATGACAAATAAATTTCAAATTGTTGCGGCTGTTGAAAAAAATAAAAACGCAAGAGAAACATATAAGAATAATCATAAGAAAAAAGATAAAATAAAGATAATAGAAGATGTAATAGGTTGTAACTTTGCAGAGCTAGATAAAGAGGTTGGAGGTATAGATATTATCATAGGTGGGCCTCCTTGTCAGGGCTTTTCAAATGCAAATAGACAAAAGAATCACATAATAAGTATGAATAATTCTCTTGTCAAAGAGTATTTCAGAGCTGTGAAGGAGATTAAGCCGAAAGCATTTGTAATGGAAAATGTAAGTATGCTTGCATCTGAAACACATAGATTTTATGATTCTAAGATAGATCATGAAGTGATTACAAAGTTGGGAATTGAACTACAGAAAGAAGAATTAGTGATTGCAAAGAAGATGTATAATAATTTAAATGTATTAGATATCTTAGAAAAAAATTCATGTAAAGAATACGAAATATCTCCAGAACTATTTCAACTGTTGAATGTGCTTTATAAAAATAGAAATAGTGAGAATAAGCTGAAAAAATATATAGAAAAGAATGGGAAAAAAATAGTTAAGGAGATATCAATTCATAAAGAGATGGGGAAAAATGCTTTTCCTATTTTAGATACAATAGAAGCTCATGTCTTTGAGAATAGTATTACAAGTGTATTTGAAGAACTTTTAGATTTCTTGAATTTTCAAAAAGCCTTTATTTTAAAAAGAGAACTGGATGATAATCAAATATTATATAAATTTGAAGAAAAGGAAAGAACTGGGAATGTAGTAGCTAAAGTGTCTTCATATCCTGTAATTCAATATGTCAAGAAGATTGTAGCAGACGACTATGAGCAGTGTGGCGGTGTAGTTAATTCATTGTGGTATAAAGTGCCACAATATAGAAAAAGGTATGTAGTATTTGGAATAAAAAAAGATATACTTGGTGTAAAAAAGCTAAAGATGCCAAGTGAACCAAAGAAAATTCAGAAAATTTCAGTAAGTGATGCGATTATAGATTTAATTGATTGCCAGACGACTGAAAATGTGTTAACCGATGCAGTTCAATATGCTGATGTTAAACAATTATCACAGTACGCAAAGAGGATGAGAAAGGGCTCTGAGGGGGTATATAATCATGTAATTACAAAAAGTGGTAAAAATGCAAAAAAACGGTTTGCACAGTTAAAAGAAGGGCAGAATTTTCATGATCTTGATGAAGAATTAAAGTCCAATTATGCTGATCCTAAGCGGACACAGAATAGTATTTATTTGAGATTAAAAGGCAATGAACCGAGTGGAACGGTAATTAATGTGAGAAAATCCATGTGGATACATCCGAGATTGGATCGTGCAATCAGTGTAAGGGAAGCGGCTAGACTTCAATCCTTTCCGGATAAATTTGTATTTACGGGAAGCAAAGATTCACAATATCAACAAGTGGGAAATGCTGTTCCGCCACTGATGGCAAAGGGATTAGCAGAATGGTTGTACAATTATATACGAGAACAAGAGTAAGAACTATAATAATAGTCTGCACTGCTGGGAGGGAAAGGAATGTATGAACAAAATTGCGTGCCGTTTGCACCGTCATTAATTGAATCAATGCGTTCATTGGGGTATTCTTTTCCTTCAGCGATTGCAGATTTGATTGATAACAGCATTAGTGCAAAAGCTGATGAAATAACTATTTTATCAGAACCATCTGTCGATCCTTGGATGGTAATATTTGATAATGGTTGTGGAATGTCAAAAGATGAATTGTATGAAGCAATGAGATACGGAAGTAAAAATCCATTGGATAAAAGGGAATGTGATGATTTAGGAAGATTTGGTTTAGGACTTAAAGCAGCATCCCTATCGCAGTGCCGACGATTAGTGATTGCCAGCAAAAAAGATAATAAAATAAGCGCATATTCATGGGATCTTGATTTTGTCATAGAAAAAGGTGCATGGGTATTGAAGTGTTTTTCGAACGAAGAAACAAAAGAATATATTCACATAGAGATGTTGGATAAAGTGAAAACAGGAACGTATATTCTGCTAGAGAATTTTGATAGAGTTAAGGAAAGCACAGCCGACATTAACACAACATTTAATAAAAATCTAAGTGATATGGAAAATCATATCGCACTTGTATTCCATAGGTTTATAGAGGAAGGACTTACAATTAAGTTAAACGGTATGAAAATTGAGGGGCGTGATCCTTTTTTAAGTACGAATCCAGCTACTCAGAAAAAAAGAGAAAGCTCTTTTTACGTAAATAATGAAAAGATTACATTAAAGCCATATGTGCTTCCGCATTTGTCAAAATTAAAACAGGAAGATTTAGATAAGCTTGGAGGGAAAGAACATATTCGAAATGAACAGGGCTTTTATGTATATAGAAATAAACGGCTGATTATATGGGGAACGTGGTTTAGGCTTGAAAGAAAGGATGAATTGAATAAGTTAGCACGTGTAAGAGTTGATATTCCAAACTCTTTGGATTATATGTGGGCAATTGATATTAAAAAGAGCACTGCTTCGCTTCCTGACATGATAAAAAAGAATATGTTTAACGCTGTATATGAAACAGTTTTAAATAGTGAAAAAGTATATACATACAGGGGGAGAAAGGAAAAGAATGATAAAAATATAGAAGTGATTTGGGAAAAAATTAAAATGCGGGATGGTTATAGATATGTAGTCAATCGGAAAATTCCTCAACTGAAGCTTTTAGTAGAAACTATGGAACCAGAACAAATCAAGCTTTTGGATTCTGCTATAAATGGGATAGAAGAAGCGTTTCCTGTCAATGCACTATATGTCGATGTGGCAAAAGGAACTATTGAAGAACGTGATAAAAAGGAAATAGAAGATGTATGGGAAGAATTGCAGATTCAGATGGACTATGTTAAATCAAAAGGACTTCATATAGTAGAATATTATAAAGCATTTATGAATACGGAACCATATTGTAATTATGATGAAATTAAAAAGCGTATTCAAAAGGAGATAGAAAATAATGAATAATATTGAAAAGAGATTTCATGGTCTTGTAAGTTCTTTTTTAGCAGGCGAGCCAGAGATTAAAGAGCGGACGATTGATGAAAAAATAGCGGAATTAAGGTGTTTGCCAACTTTTTCTGACTTGACAGATGTTGAGGTGGAAAATGTTAGAGCAGAAATTAAATCAGAATTCTCTATTAAACTTGATCAAGGTTCTCTCATTCAAGAAAAAGGGCATGAAAAGTGGTTTTTGGATAAAAAACCTTTACTAGATATGAAATATTGGGAAAGATACAAAAAGTATCTTTTAAATGACAAAGGTTTTTCTGTTAAAGTAGTAAATACGATGGATGATATTTTAGATAAATTGACTGATTTATTAGGAGATCCAAGCAGGGATGTTGCATATAGCAGACTTGGATTAATTATAGGAGATGTACAATCAGGCAAAACTGCTAATTATTTAGGGTTAATCTGCAAGGCTGCAGATGCTGGATATAAGGTTGTTGTCTTGATGACAGGAACAATAGAAAAACTGAGAAAACAAACACAGATGCGGGTTGACGAAGGATTTGTTGGCGCAGATAGTGATGCTATGATGAAAATGTTGGAGAATGGACAAGTTATTGGGGTCGGAAAATATGATTCTTCGATTGTTCGTCCGGTTGTTCTGACTTCAACGGCGGATGATTTTAAACAACAAAATGCAAACAATTTGGGATTTGATTTACGAAATATTAACGGACCGGTTATTTTTGTTGTCAAGAAAAATTCATCAATTCTCAAGAGACTAAATAAATGGCTGACGACATTTAATCAAAATGGACAACAAAAAATCCGGCAGTCTATTTTGGTGATAGACGATGAAGCAGATAATGCATCGGTGAATACAAATAAAGATGAAGATTCACCAACCGCAATAAATGGGCAGATTCGAGATTTAGTCAGCAAGTTTGAAAAATCCAGTTATGTAGGGTTTACAGCGACTCCGTTTGCAAATATTTTTATTGATCCGGACAGTTATGACGCTATGTTGGAAGAGGATCTTTTCCCCAAAGATTATATATATTCATTGAATGCGCCGTCGAATTATATAGGTGCAAGAAATATCTTTGCAGAAGATGGAAATGCAACTTATATGCTTGTGGAGATAGATGATAACTTGAAAAATCCTCAAAGCATAGAATTTATACTGCCATTGAAACATAAATCTACAATTCATGTGAGAGAACTTCCAAAAGACTTAAAAACAGCTATTGAGGCATTTGTGCTTGCAAATACTATGGAAGATTTGAAGGGGATTTCAGATAATCACAGGTCAATGCTTATAAATGTCAGCAGGTTTACTGTTGTGCAGGAAGAAGTAAGTGGGCTGGTCAATGAGTATTTAAAAAATATACAGAGTGCGTGTAAATTATACTGTAAATTATCTACAGATAAGGCATTACAGGATACATACATAATGCGGTTGAAAGAAACATTTGAAACCATCTATTCAAATGTTGATTTTACGTGGAAAGAAGTACAAGCACAATTATACAGCTCATGTGGCAGTATTATGGTACAGACAATAAATCAACGTAATGGTCAAAATTTAAATTATGATGATTATCCGCATGGATTACGCTTAATAGCTGTTGGTGGAATGAGTCTTTCTCGAGGATTGACTTTGGAGGGCTTAGTAATAAGTTATTTTTACAGAAACTCGCGTATGTATGATACCTTAATGCAGATGGGAAGATGGTTTGGATATCGGGGAAAGTATGCAGATCTTTGCCGTATATGGATGTCTGATGACAGTATTGAATGGTATCGTTATATTAGTCAGGCAACAGATGAACTTCGGGAAGAAGTAAAGAGGTTTGAGGATTCAGGATTAACGCCCAAAGACTTTGGATTACGTGTCAGGTCAGATTTAACGGCGCTGATTGTAACGGCGCGGAACAAAATGCGTAGTACAGAACAGATGGAGTGTGCTATAAGTTTTAGCGGAGTATATATTGATACACCGGAAATTTATGCAGATGTAGATAAAAATAGAAGGAATTTGAAGAGTGTCAATAGTTTAATAAAAACATGTATAGAATACGGCGAAGCATTTATTCCTAAAAAAGAAGGTAATCAATTTATTATCAGAGATATACCTGTGCAGATAATTTTGGAGTTTTTGGACGAGATAGAAGTGTCGCCTAAAAATGAAAAATTTAATACCATGGCAATAAAAAAATTTATTAGAGAATATCGCGGCAGGGAATTGGAAAAGTGGGACATTGCTTTTGCTTCGGGCAGTTCAGAACGAGAAATTGAACTTTATAATGATATAAAATATCCTTGCGTATGGAGAAGCTTTTCTGTTGAAAATAATGGAAAAATCTTAAAAATGTCTGGAAGTAAAAAACACTTAGCTGGTGGTGGTGATGCGGCGGCTGCACTGTCCAAAGAAAAAGTGCGCGAATTAAAAGAAAAGAGTGAAAATAATTTGTCCTCTAATGACTATTTTAAGAATGTAGATAGAAATCCGCTGCTAACTGTATTTGTTGTTGATTTGAAAGAATGTAAACCATCTGAATTTAGTGACCTGGGAGAAGAGATTAAAGAACAATATTCTCAGGATTATGTCATAGGATTTGGAATGGGAATTCCATCTCTGTCAGATCAGGAAACAAAGTATGTGAAGTATGTATTAAATAAAATTGCTATACAACAGATATTCGAGGATGAGCTGGATTTGAGCGAGGATGATGATTAAATGGATTTGAAGTCTAAATTTGAAAAGGGAAAAGCAAATAGAACCTTTCAACGCATTGATAGTACATATACAGTTAATATATTTGTAGGATTTGATGATGATGGCAGAATGACGGTTGTTATTACAGGAGATTCTGCTTTCAAGCAAATTAAATCAACAAAGCTGATTGATGTGTCACTAAAAATGCGTAATGACGGAAAAATGGCATTATCGTTTTCGCTGTTAGATACAGCCTATGAATCGTTGTTTTTAATCTTTTGTAATGACATTATTGCCATTTGTGAAAAGGCAGGAAGTGCTCAGGCAATTGCATGTGCAATTATAAGGTGGAAATATTGGAAAGAAATGTTTGGTAAAAGAAAACAAACTATATTAGATAAGCAGGAGATAAAAGGATTGATTGGCGAACTGCTGATTTTGAAAGAAGGTATTTTGACAAGCTGGGGTGAAGAAAAGGCAGTTCAAGCATGGATGGGACCATTGTCCGGACATAAAGATTTTGAGATTGATGATACATGGTATGAGATAAAGAGTGTTAATGAGAATGCTCTGCAGGTAAAGATTAGTTCTCTGGAACAGCTTGAATCGGATAAAAAGGGGCATTTAATAGTGGTGCGATTGGAAGATACAAGTACGGTTGTGGAGAATGCTATTAATGTAAATAAATTGACGGCTGAAATCATTGGTTTGATTACAGATGTTGAGAATCTAAGTATTTTTCAAACAAAATTAGACAATATAGGGTATTCGTTCGATGAAGAATATAATTCGTGGAATTTTCTATATAAAGGCAGGCAGTCGTACTATGTGGATGAGGCATTCCCGCGAATTCGCAAGAAGGATGTAGATAGTTCTATCGGAAATGCTCAATATACAATTATACTTGATGGCATTGAGAGGTTTAAGGAGGATTGGGTTTGACTGTTGAAGAATATAGAGAGCAATTATTAGAGGATATGGCGGTTGCGGCAGCTGCTGATGGCAATAGCACTGCGGATAAAGAGTTCCTTTATTATGTTACAGATGTCCTTGCAACAGGAGAGGAATTTGATGATTTTATTGAGTGCCATCAAGAAGGAATTTCTCATAAAAGAGCAAATATTGAGATTGACGGATATGCTTTTGATGATGCAGATGGCAGCTGCTGTGTGTTTATCTTAGATTATCATGGCCCGTTTGAAAATGATTCTATAAATGCAAAAGATATTGAAATTAAATTCAACCTTATCCGTCATTTTGTTGAGGAAGCAATTAACTATAACATGGGGTTTGAAGAAAGTTCTCAAGAATATGAGTTCAATATGTTGTTGCATGAAAAAGCGGCTGAAATTACTAAATTTCGTTTTTATATACTAACAGATGCTTATAACCGTCAAAGAGTAAAGAACATAAAAGATATTGAAATAGCCGGAATTAATGTTGAAAGAAATGTTTGGGATATATCTAGAATTTTTGACATTATAAGTTCGACGAGTCAAAAAGAAAGTGTAGAAATTATATTTGATAGGATGGGAGTTGACGGTATTCCATGCGTAAAAGCAGTAGAGTATGAAAATGTGAAAGCTGATATAGAATTACCAATAAAATATGAAAATGAAAGCATAGAAGAGGTAATAATGCCGGATAATACCATTACCTATTCATCTTATTTAGCGGTTGTTCCGGGACAGGTATTAAATGATTTATATATGGAGTTTGGCTCCAGGCTTTTAGAAGGAAATGTACGCTCCTTTCTAAGTGCAAGAGGAAAGGTAAATAAAAGTATTCAGAATACTATTAAAAATTATCCGGAAATGTTTTTTGCATATAACAATGGCATAGCAGCAACTGCGACTGAAATTGATACAGAAATGACACAGGAAGGTCTTGTTATAAAAAGAATTAAAGATTTGCAGATTGTGAATGGAGGACAGACGACTGCTTCAATAGCATATACCTTACTAACGCAGAGAAAGGATGATAATGTCAATATATCTAAGTTGTATGTTCCGATGAAAATATCCGTCTTGGATCATAGTATGTCAGAACGAATTATACCTAAGATATCAGAGTATTCAAACTCTCAAAATAAAGTTGATGCGTCTGATTTTTTTTCAAACCATCCGTTTCATATTAGGATGGAGGAGTATTCTAGAAAAACTCCTGCACCTGCAGTGCAAGGAAATCAATATCAACAATATTGGTATTATGAAAGAGCTAAGGGACAATATAATCAGGGCAAAATGAAGTTTAAACCCAAATCCAGCCAAATGAAACAGTATGAAATGCGTTATCCTGCGAGCCAAGTTATAAAATTGGTTGACTTGGCAAAATATATGGAGATTTATAATTGTGTTCCTCATATAGTAAGTAAAGGGAAACAAGCTTTAGTAAGGACGTTTTCAAATGAAATAAAGAGGCAGTGGGATAAAAATGATGAAGTATTTAATGTATATTATTTTAAACGAGTTGTTTCATTGGCAATTATATTTAAAGCGACAGATGAGATTATTAAGCAAAAAGCATGGTGGAAGGAAAAACATTCTTACAAAGCTAATGTTATAGCTTATGCTATGAGTATTTTGTTTGATTATATCCGAAAAAACTGTAAAGATTATTCTTTGGATTTTGGTAAAATATGGTCACAACAAAGTATATATCAAGAACTTTGGCAACAGATGTCTGTTTTATGTGATGAGGTGTATGAATATATTACGGAATCATCCAGAATGGTCGAAAATGTAACAGAGTGGTGTAAAAGAGAGTTATGCTGGGAAAGAGCACAAAATAGAGAATGGTTAATACAAGATAGTTTTATTAAGACACTGGTGCCGGTATCTGAAATAAAGGATATACAAAAAGATGCTAAAGCTGTGAGAAAAATAGCTAATGAGGTGGATGATCTTAAATATATTATTTCAGTAGGAGAAAATTATTGGAATCAAGTATACGAATGGGGGAAAGGAAGAAAGTTTCTTACTGATATGGAGGATTCACTATTAAAAATGGCAAAAAGTATTTCAATTACAGGGAAAATACCATCTGACCGACAGGCAAAAGCCATAATAAGAACCAGGGATAGGCTTATCGGAGAAGGAATGCCTTTAACATTTTCATAAAAAGGGGATGGTTGATATGGATAATCTTACTCCAGAACAAAGAAAAAAGAATATGCAGCATATACGTTCAAAAAATACTGAAATTGAATGCATACTTCGAAAAGCACTTTGGAAGAAAGGATATCGGTATAGAAAGCATTATACAAAACTTCCTGGAAGGCCGGATATTGTTCTGACAAAGTACAAAATTGCAATTTTTTGCGATGGTGAATTTTTTCATGGGAAAGATTGGGAAATGCAAAGGAAGAAAATTGAAAAAAGTAATAACAGTGATTATTGGATTGTGAAAATAGAAAGCAATATTAATAGAGATGAAGATATTAACAAAAGATTAAAAGCTATGGGATGGGTGGTGCTGCGCTTTTGGGGTGGAGATATAAAGAAAAATGCTGAAAGTTGTGTAAAAGCAATAGAAGAAGCTGTTTTTGATATAAGAATGAGTAGTATAAGCTGAAGAATAGGATGAGGGAAGAAAAGTATATGGCTCAAATTGATATTAGTAATTTAAAGAAAATAAATAAGGAAAGAAATAACGTACACGATCAAGTATATGCAACATATACAGTTTTTGATTATAACGGTAAGAAATATTTGCAAATAGATACTTATGGAAAGCCGGCGCGGGAGAATCCTGAAAAAATTAGTCAATCATTTCAAGTGAATAGAGAAACTGCTGCTTATATAGCAAATTTGTTAATTGAGGAATTTGGTTTAAAGCTATGTTAATAAATCTATTTACAACATATAAAAGAAATATGTGAATAAAAGAGTGGTTGTTTGCTCTAATAATTGATATATTTATTAATGATATTGTGACAAAAGGCGGACAAATAGGATGATTGAACACCAAACAATAGAATGGAAGGAATCATGGCACGATGAATATCTGGAATGGATCTGCGGCTATGCAAACGCATACGG
>CANQTK010000048.1 GCA_947626735.1 uncultured Clostridia bacterium | reverse complement strand
CCTTACCGGAGTGATAAGCAGAGGCTCAGGAAGTATTTGGAAGAGAACGCGGTATATCATTCTCTGGACGAGGAAACAGCCAGGGCGGCCAGTGTGCTGGTGGGGATGAAGAATTTTGAAAAAGACAAAGATAAATATCAGGAAGGAGAGGGATACGATATGTGCACAGCGTTGAGAGAGTTAGTGGAGGACGGCAGGCTTGAGGGCTTGGAGCAGGGCAGGAGCGAGGGCCTGGAGCAGGGCCTGAAGCGGGGCCTAAAGCGTGGTCTGAAGCGTGGTCTGAAGCGTGGCAAAAGAGAAGAAAAGCAGCTCTGCTACCTTCGGGCCCTGAAGCTGCCCCTGACCCCGAAGGAGGCCCGTGCAGTGGCCGGAATCAGCGAGAAAGAGGCCAGGATGGCCCTTCAGCTCAGGGAGCAGGGGAAGATTTAAATCGGAGTGCCCAAGTAGTAGTATTTTTGACAGGAAGAGAGATATCAGGGAGGGATACAATATGTGTACGGCATTGAGGGAATTGGTGGAGGACGCACGGCGTGAGGGGTTTGAGCAAGGATGGCGCGAGGGGTTTGAGCAAGCAGTGCGGGAGGAAAAGCTGTGCCAATATTTGCGCGCTTTAGCATTGAATTTGCCCCCGGAGGCTGCCTGTGCAGTGGCCGGAATCAGCGAGGAGGAACTGCACCTCGGAAAGCGGGGGAAACTCTAGGATTCCAAATTGGCGGGAGTAAAGGGAAGAGAGCGAAAAGAGCGGAAACTCCGCTCTTTTTTCGCCTCCGTTTTATTCAAATGGACGATTACACAAATAATGACCGGAATAACTGTTTTGTGCAAAATGTATATTTTGTAGTTGCATTTTCAGGAGTGCAGTAGTAAAATTATTGTGAATAACCAGATAATATACTGCCTTTGATATGGAAATATATGCAAAAAGGAGAGAATGGCAATGAAAATAATCAGAAAAACGGTTAGATGGTGTGTGTCAATACTTCTTTGCGTGGGCATGATCAGTTCCCTATTCGGGGGGGGGTATCGCATGCGGCAGGCAGCGCTTCCTCCTCGGGAATGCACGTGATTGTGCAGTATTTTCATGCGGATGGCAGCACGACAGAACTGGAAGCATATGTGTATGATGACGGTTCTTATAGTGCAGATGGAGATGAAGCAGAGAGAGTGCAGGGTTGGAAGGCCGATAAGGGTATTATGGTTAATGTTGCGTCCCATGATTCGGCAAAAGAGGAATTTACAGGATTTACTGTGGCTGCAGGCAATGAGGCAGTGCAGGGGCAGGAAGCCAATGATGTAAGAATACGGTACAGTTCCACTGTGCGTTTGGTCAAATTGCAAGTTTTTTATAAACAAACAATGGTAGCGAAAGGTGAGGAATTTGGGGAAAAAGGACTTAGCGGAGATACCTATTATAACAATGATGAGAAGGTTAAATATTATAATACGGATGCAGGACTTCATACAGATAAAACTGCGGAGGTGACGGGAACAGACGGCAGAACCTTTAATTTGAAGTTGGAATCCTGGTATGCAGGGAGCAGTTTGGCCGATGTGGGTCTGGTGCTGGATGCTTCGGGAAGTATGGCGTTCACGGCAGAAGAACCAAAAGCGATTAGTTTGGATGAAGAGTTCAATACGATCAAAGCGATGGCGGATAATGGAGAACTGGAAAAAAAAGGTGATTATATCATCCTTACCCAAGATGTTGTGGATGACATCTTGGACAAAACGAAATCGGATTACTCCAAGATGAGCTACAGCGGTTATACATATTATGTGTATGATGGGCGGGAGGATACAAGGGAATATGCTCCTATCGCATATTGGGATGGAAAAAATGTTTCCGGTGTAGGGAAAATATCTGAGATCCCCAAAAGTGAAGATTTGATAGGATATTATCCTTTTGACGGAAACCTAGAAAATAAAGTTACTGGAGAAAAGGCCATATTTATTAACGGGTCAGTGAATAGTACGTTCTATCGAAGTGAACAGTCTGCTCCGACAGATGCGTATGATAATAACTCATATAGGGGGGGAAGTTCATTAAGGATAGATAGGGCGAAGGGGGCTTTGTTAGACACTGTTCCTACAGGAAGTAACTTTACATTGGCATTCACGGTGGCCATGACTGGAAAGAATGAGGATACAGACGGCAACAAGATAACAAAGGAAACCGATATAATTTACATGGGAGAGATTGGTAATAGCTTCCAAGGTGAGAACTATTATCGAATAGCAAGAAGATCCGGCTCTTCACGAAATAGATTGTGTCTTTATACGGGAGAGACTTCTAAGGCGGATGCGAATAATGTTTTTGATAGGGATAACGAGAAGTGGTCCCTCATCGTCTATGTTGTAGAAGAGGATAAGATAACGACATATGTGGTACCGTATGGTAGTAAGAAGGCGTTTGACACAACTAATACGCATGTGGAGTCATCCGATTACAAAGTGAGCGGCAAAGACATTGGCATTGTGATAGGCGGTTCTGATTATGATGGGAAAGATGTGGTTATAGATGAACTATACTTATATGATAAGGCCTTGAATCAATCTGAAGTAGCGAGGTTACAGAATTATATACAGGAGAAAGGTAAAGGCAAAAAAACAGCTTTGTCTGGCTACACCATAGCTCAGGACGAGAATGGAAAAGTTTTGGGCCTTACCAATGAAAGTGTGAAGAGTACGGAGGCTGACCAGCGGGATGGCTGGTATTATATGACTTCTTCAAGTGAATGGGTTGCATATAATAATGAGAGTATTGCAACGGCAAAAGAATTTCGGGGGCTTCCAATATATCCTATAGAGGGTAAGGAAGGACCCACGGAGTTCCCTATTAAGGATGATGAGGGTAATATAGTATTTAACTATAAAACAGAATCCTATATGCCAAATCTTTTTTACGTGAACGAAAAAGATGAAAATAAGTGTTTGTACTGTGCATTTTATCCTAAGGGGAGCATTAGCGATAAAGAATACGAGACTTATAGCGTTCGCACTTCGAAAGTATATGAGAAAACGGATAATTCCCCTATTAAGGTAGAATCCCTTCAGCGCGCACTAGGAACGTTTGTGTCGGGATTAAATGAGACTTCACCTGCAAGCCGGGTCTCTGCGGTACGTTTTAATACAAAAAATGTGGCGGAAGGTGACGAAAATAAACTTGTTTTGTTGGATTGGACTAGTGATACAGAAGAGAGTATTGATATTCTGGGACTGGGGCGTAAAGACGGAAGAGCAGTTGATCATGAGCCGTCGGATGGAGACTCTCCCATAGAGCAGTATAATTACGGTCTGATGGGTGGAACGTATACCTGGACAGGTCTCAACGCATTTGAAGATAATCTTGAAGATAGAAGAGGTGAAAATGATGCCAAGAAATACCTGATTGTATTTACGGATGGGAAAGACAATCTGTATGGAACAACGGATACGAATTATGAAAAGGCAAAAGAACTAGCAGATAAGTTAAAAAATGATGATGGCTATGTGATTTACTGTGTGATGCTGGCAGGAGGAAGTGTGGGATCCGGCACAGAGGATTATAATAATGCGTTGGATTTTCTAAAGACCATAGCAGGAGAAAAAGTAGCGGAAGGAGTAGAGCTAGATGTATCTTCCTATGTGATTGTGGCGGACGAAAGTGAAGAAAAGGATTCCTTAAAAGATGGATTTTCACGGATCCTGAACGCTATATTGGAAAATCTGGAAGATTATACGGTAAAGGATTATATTGATCCCCGTTTTAATTTACTGGATGCGGATGGAAACCTCATTGTTCTGGGGGCAAATGGAAAAATTTCGCTGCCGGATGAGTCGGTGGGTAAAGTTGATGAAAAGAAACAAAGTAATGCTGGCTACATCCGTACACTGACCTTAACGGAAACGGGTACTAAAGAGGCAAATCAGGCAGATCTGTATTGGGATGGGGACCATGGAATGTACTACCTGCAATGGGTCGGTCAGTTGATTCCGGGCTGCAGTGTGGGCGCGGAACAGCTTAAGGTGTGGAATACGCAGGTGACCATTCAGGCGAAGGAAGATTTTATTGGCGGGAACGGTATTCTGACAAACGGAAATGATGCGAATATGAATATGGTTTACTCTCCAAATGCTGCTTCAGAGTATAATTCTTCTGGCACGGATGATATGTATATGAAGGATGAGGGAAGCCATCCGGATGCCAATGATGAGTACCCGTCCAAAGGCTTCCCCCGTACAGCGGTGAATGTGGCACCTTTGACGCTTGAGATGACGGGCGGCCAGGAAACAATTTACTTGAGTGAGGAAATTGATCCGCAAAAAGCTTTAACAGAATTGTCAGGGAAAGTTAAAAACAGCTATTACTGGGAATACCTCCGGCGGTACGGAGCAAACAATGAGGATAATGATACTGATCCCGATAATAAAAAAGCAGCTGCCTACCGTATCCATGACAGCCGAAGTTATGAGGAGTTGATTGCAGAGTTAAAGACTAATGGAACTTTGACACTGCCATATTCTTATTTGATTGCAGCAGATGAAACGAATCAGAATCAGACGGGTACCTATAATCACCGTGCAGATGTAGTTGGATTTATGATATATACCTGGGAGGAAACGAAGGAAGGTGAAGGTCCGGTCGCTGCTGACTCTAATGAAAAGAAAGATGCGTTTACTACCACAGATACAAAAGACCGCACTTATAAATTGACGGTTCGCTATGTCCCTCTTCCGATTACAGGAGAAAACGACGAGGAGTGGTCAAGAAGCAAGAATATTTACGATAGTACTGATTCAAATCACTCCTTAGTTCAAGACGGTGATTATACTCTGACCCTGCAGTCATCTGCTTCCGGCAAATCGACCGGCAGAACGGTGGAGAAAAAGGATGACACAGTTACAACATATTACGTACCGGAAGGCAGCGAAGTGGAGGAGAAGTCTGCAGAGGGTACATACACATTTGATATTGTAAGCGGCAGCTTGGCCCTGGAACTGAAGCTGAAAAAATCTGATCTGGATTATCTGAAAGGGGTAGAAAACCTTAATATATCGAATGTGACATATCAAGTAAATATGGTGCGAGACGGGGTCAGCCTCCCTGATAAATTGGAGGTCAGCTTTGATTTGTCCACAAGTGACACGCTGACTGTACAGGACGGATATGTAACGCTTTATTCGGCCCCCTTGAATGTAGAACTGCCGAAGGGAACCTATACGCTTACCTTACAGGACAATGCGGGATCTCCCTTTACGGTCACTTCCTTCGAGGTGGAGAATGACAATGTACAGTATACAAAAGACCGCTTCTATTCCGCTGCGCTGGGACATATTGCGAAGGAAAAAGGAGTGGATGTTACCATTTTAACCTCAGAGGACCTGAATAAATACCGCGCATCTAGCCATACAGATGATCACGAACCTAGCACGCCAGTGATTTTCGGCTTGGGAATAGAGGATGTTTCCGGTGCAGCAGCTGCAGCGGCATCAGACGCCACCTATCTGTCCAAGCGTCTTGGAATAGCTGTGCTGACCGCCGAACTGCAGGGGGATCTGGTCATTTCCAAGACGGTGGTGGATACGGTTGATGATAAGACCAAAGAAAGTGAGGAAGGATTCACCTTTACAGTGAACCTGATAAACGGGGGAACCCGTCTGACCGGTGAGTATCCGTATACGGTATATCAGGAGCAGGAAGACGGTGGCTCCGGGGATTTGAAGGTTTCTGAGGGGGAGATCACGGACGGCGGGACTCTGACATTAACGGATGGTCAACACGCCATTGTGACAGGTCTGCCGGTTGGAACTATTTATACCGTTATAGAGACGAAGAAAGATCACTATGAGACATCTTGGGAAAACTATTATCAGGAGGAAGCGTCTGAGGAAAGTGTCGAAATCGATTCAGAACCTTCCATCCGGGCAAAGGCTTATGCCACCGCTCATGTGGACTATACCAATACATACCAGGCTGAGGGCAGCATGAACTTGACAGTTCAGAAAGAGCTGAAAGGCCGCGGCTGGAAGGATGAGGAGACCTTTGATATCCAATTAACTGCCTCGGGTGCCACGGCTCAGGCCATTGCCGGCGGAGAGATTACCGTTACGTTAGATGGGGCAACTGCCGGGAACGAGGTCACCTCTGGAGAAGAAACTGCTTACACCCATACGGTTGCGCTGGGCAAGAGCGATACAACTGGCAAAATCTGGGAGTTTACCTTCAGAAAAGTGGGAGAATACACATTTACTTTGGAGGAAAAAGTCCCTACAGGGGCAGTTGACGGAAAACTGAGTGGTCTTACTTATGACAAAAAGAAGTACACTGTTACGGCCAAAGTGGAGGAGGAAACTTCTGGATCCCCTGCCAGTGTTCTTAAGAACGGAAATTTAAAAGTGAGTGTTGTGATTTCTGAGCCCGACTCAACCCCTGTGCAGCCAAAGGATGCCTCCGCCACGATAAAATTTGTCAATCAATATTCGGCGGAAGGCACCCTTGAGCTTCCTGTGCAGAAGACATATAAGGGCAAGGACTGGGGGGATGAGGAGTTTACCTTTACCCTCGCGGCTCAAGATGATGCCACATCGAGCGCAATTACGGATGGTTTGATCGAACTGCCGACCCCTGGTACAATCACCATTTCGGCTCCCACAGCAACTGTGTCGGAACCGAACCAGGGAGCGTCAGACGGGACGGTCAACACAGGCAAATTTGGAGAGATTACCTTCCACACGGATCCCAATGCGGATGGCACCGAAGAAGGGCCGGCAGTCTATTACTTTACAGTGACAGAGACGGGGATAGAGGGAGTTCCTTCGGCCGATTTGGGAAATATCACAAAAACTCCCGATTCTGTGGACGTGAAAGTGACGGTAACGGATAATGGGGACGGAACCCTGACAGTGGAGGCCGAGACGGCCGGTCAGGGCGGGACGCCGGGAGAGGCGATAAACGCAGAAAATCCCATCGCCTTTGTGAACACCTATACGCCGGCTCCGGTAACATACGCTCCAACGGTCACCAAGACTGTAAAGGGCGCAATGCCAGAAAATAAGACTAAGACATTTACTTTCAAAATCAGTGAATATGTGGAGGAGGAAGAAAACCAGAGCGGTTCCTCTGCCGGCAGTGCAGTCCAGAGTGGATTTACTCTCCCGGGAAAAAAGGAAGTATCACTGGAGGTAACTACGGATGCCAAGACTGCCACGGGAACCTTTGAGAAGATTACCTTTACCAAGGAAGGTAACTATCAGTTTGTAGTGGAGGAGGTGCCGGACAACAGCGACAGCAAGTATCTGTATGATACCAGCAAGTGGCTGCTGACGGTAACGGTTGCCTATAACAAGGAAACCGGTCAGTTAAGAGTGACAAGCAGCACGTATCAGCTGCTGGAGGATCCTGGCACTTCTGCCAGCCAGGCGGAGTTTATCAATATCCTTCCTGTGGGGGTGACCCCTCAGGTGCAGAAGACTGTGAAGCCGGATTTGTTGCCCGAAGACTGGGCCGGAAAGGATTTTACCTTTACTCTGACCCGGACGGATACGGGAACCGGCAGCGTGTATTTGAAAAATAGTGAGGGAGTGTATGAAAAGGTGTCCGAGACCCTGCCCCTTCCGGAGCTGACGCTGACGGTAAAGGGCGGCACAGAGGGCTTCAAGAAGACAGGTTCCTTCCCTACGCTTTATTTCGATACGCCCGGAGAATACAAATTTCAGATCAGCGAGAAGCCAATAGATCACTATACCTCTGATGGGGACTGGATCATGACGGTGACGGTGAAAGAGGATCTTACCAAGGAGGTAATCTATGAGAAGGCTGGCGCAGTTTCGAATTCCTCGGAATCGGAAGCCCAGTTTGAAAACACCTATACACCGAAAGAGATAACCTACAGTCCGTCCGTGAAAAAAACAGTCACAGGGTCTCCGATCCCGGAGCCCAGGGATTTCATCTTTAGCTTGGAGGCTTTGGATGGCCCGGAGGGAGGGGCGGATCTTCCTAAGGTGCAGACCTTGACCCTGACTGTGAAACCCCAGGATGCGGCAGACGGCGTGACCGGTGAGTTTGGAGCGATTACCTTCCATAAGGAGGGCACCTACACATTTGCGATTAAGGAACAGAAACCGGCGGAGCAGAATCCTGCCGGCGGCCAGACGGAATCCTATGACGGCTATACCTTTGACGAAACCCAGTGGACTCTTACCGTGGAAGTGGAAGATACGAATGGTGTCTTGGGCATTGCCAAGACCAAGACCAAGTATGAGGCCCCAGGAAAAGAATCCGGCACGGAGGCTGCCTTTGTGAATCAGTATGCGGTGGAACCCGTGACCTTCAGCCCTAGGGTGCAGAAGAGAGTGACCGGCTGGGAGAACCTGACGGTCTTCGGGAAACTGGCTGACAGTATCAAAGAATCCTTTACCTTTACCATAACCGGAACAGGGGATCAGACCGGCGTGAAGATGCCCACAGTTACCTCCGTTACTGTGACGCCTGAGCAGATCGGGAGTGGCGCAGAAGTGGCATTTGACGATATTACCTTTAACCAGGCCGGTGACTATACCTTTACTCTGCGGGAGACGCCCGGGAATGCGGCCGGTTACGCCTACGACCCGGCGGAGTGGAAGCTGACGGTGAAGGTGACGGACGTGGATCATGTTCTCACCGTGGATAATGATAATATAAAGTATGAGTACGGAGGGCAGACATCCTCTTTGGCGGCTGCCTTTGAAAACGCCTATTCCTCCGGGACGCTTACCTTGTCCAAGACGGTGATGGGGACCCTGGGAGAGACAGACAGAGATTTCACCTTTACGGTGACTCTCCTGGATAAGGAAGGAAATGAACTGAAAAAGGATTATCCTTACAGCGGATCCAAAACCGGAACACTGAAAACCGGTGATAAGGTTACTTTGAAGCATGATGAGCGAATTACGGTTTACGGTCTGCCTGCCGGTTCGAAGGTGAGAGTGGAAGAGGCTTCGGTGCAGGAGTACCAGGCCCGTGTGAAAGTGGGTGCAGAGGGAGAGAAGGTAGCCCTCTCAGCCGAGGCAGAGATAGAAGCGGGCCAGAATACCCAGATAGCTTATACCAACGAGCGGCCGGTTCCCTTAGGCAGCCTTACTATCAGCAAGACGGTGGAGGAGGCGCCGGCTTCCGGGACGTCCCCTGCTAATGAGCCGAACACTCAGCAGCCGAAGAATGAAGTTGTCGGCGGCGGTGTGTCTGGCGGTAACATGCAGGGAGGAAGCGTATCTGGCGGCAATGTACCTGGCAGTAGTGTATCTGGCGGCAATGCACCGGGCGGAAACGTATCCGGCGGCAATGTTTCCGGCGGAAACGTGTCGGGCGGCAATCCCCAGGGAAGTCCTTATACGATTGGCGGCAGTGTGTCCGGCGGCAGCGGCCCGGTTTCGGAAAACCGTGGAAGTCATTTAGAGGGTGGATTTAACCTGCTGTCGGGAACCATGCCCAAGAATATATCCGGAGAAACCAAGATCCGGTCTGACGTCACCTTTGGCTTTACAATAGAATTGAGTGATACGGGCATCAGCGGGCTCTACGGAGCTATAACTTTCACGGGCGGCATTGCCCATGTAGATCTGCACGACGGCGAGACCGTGACGGCCTCCGGGCTGCCCGCGGGACTGACCTATACCGTGACGGAGAATGAAAACAAAGAATATACGTCCCACTATAAAGGGGCGGACGGCGCTCTCACAGAGGGCAAAATCACAGGCGGCACCATCCCGGCGAACGGGGAGGCCCGTGCGGATTTTGTGAATGTAAAGAAGGAAGAAGACACTCCGCCCACGCAGCCCACTGAGGAGCCCACGCAGCCTACCGAGAAGCCCACGAATCCCACCGAGGAGCCTGCGCAGCCCACTGAGGGGCCTGTGAATCCTACGGCGGAGCCTACTGTGAATCCGTCCACAGAGCCCACAACCGGGCCTGCTGAGGAGCCTACGGCGGAACCCACAACAGTGCCCACGGCGGAACCCACCGCTTCGCCTACGCCTGTGCCCACGGCAGAGCCTACACCGGCGCCCACGGCAGAGCCTACACCGGCTCCTACGCCTGCGCCCGCGCCTCAGAAGACCCCTGGGCCGACCCCTGAGGCCACGGCCACACCGGAACCCGTTGTGACACCGGTGCCTGCGCCTTCGCCGTCTCCGGAGCCCCTGCGGGATCCGAACCTGACCTACGACGAGAACGGCGATGTGGTGGATGCCAACCGGCAGAAGAAGCTGCCCAAGACAGAGGATCCCATGCCTTTGGCCGGTGCAGCGCTCCTGGCAGCCCTTTCGGCGGGAATCATGGCGGTTCTTTCAGGAAGAAGCCTGGCCGCCTCCCAGGGCAGACGGAGGAAAAAGAAGTAGAAGCACTAACAGAAGCAGAATAAAAAACGGGGACCTTCTCCTAAGGGGAAGGTCCCTTTTGCAAGGGTCAAATGGGTTCTTGCGATCTTTCGCGGCGCGCCAGATTTACATTTGTTCTCTGGCTGTCTCCGAAGAAGCAGTGCTGCGTTCCTGTTCCCGGAGAAGCCTGCGGACTTTCTCCAGTTCGGCGATTGCCTGATCCCGCTCTGCCGTGGTCTGCTCCAGCTTGGCTGTAGTCTGATTCAGCTTAGTTTCAAAATGATCCCGCTCTGCCACAGCCTGGTCCCGCTCTGCTGTGGTTTCCTTCAGCAGCCGTTCCCGTCCCGCTGTGCGGCGGTAGTAGTCCTCTCTGGCCTCGCACTGCAGGCGGATCTTTTCCTCCTTCGTCAGTCGGGCGACGGTGCAGACAGCGTTTTGCAGGTTCTCATCTTCTCTGGCGAGCATCTTCAATTCCTCCCATGTGGCTGCGTTAAACAGGGCAGCCCATTTGTCCAGACCGTGTTCCCGGTCCTGTTTCGTGGCTAACTGTATCTGAGTCAAGTCTAACACACAGAGGCGGAATTTTCTACTGTAAATTTGATGGGTTTTCTCATTGATCATATAATAGTTGGAGAAAAATTCCGGCTGTTCCTCAAAGAGTGTGAATTTCAGGATCCCGATCTGGATGGCCGGACGGGCATTCAGGTAGTTCTCGCCCCGGTTCATGGTACTGAAGGTGCGGCCCAGGTAGCACAGGGAGCGCTCCGGCCAGTCCCCTTCGTTGATCACCTGGAGCTCCAGGTTCAGGTGAACGCGCCCGTTCAGCCGCACCAGTGTATCCAGCATATAGGTCTTTTCGTCAATGGCTTCTCCCAGTTCAATGGGATTGAGGATGGAGATGCCGGT
>CANQTK010000047.1 GCA_947626735.1 uncultured Clostridia bacterium | reverse complement strand
GAGTTTGTCTTTACTTGTTTGTAATCACTAATATTTCCTGCAGCATCTTTTACCCATACATAGTAAGTCGTTCCTTGAATTTTATTTTCTATATTCACACTTAAATTCTTTGTGTTATTACACTTTGTAAATTCAGTTGGTGTTGTAGCATTTTCTGTTATCGCATAACCGATTATTCCACTTGCATTGTCGGTTGCATTTATTGTTATCTTATTAGTTGTTGCTGTTGTTTTATCTGTTACTACTGGCAATTCTTTGTCAATTTTATCAATATTTCCTGAAGTACTTCCACCTTCTTGGTTTGTACTATCGATTAATCTTACATAAATGATTCCATTTTCTGTATATTCTTGGCTTGCTTTGCTCTCCCATTTCTTTCCGTCTTTACTTGTTTGCAGAGTATATCCTGTTACTGTTGTACTTGCCGTGGCTACTACTTTTTTATTGGTCCAACTACTTGGATTATAGTGAATTGTTGTATTAGCCTGTGTTAAAGCATCAATTGTCTTTGTCGTTGCTTCTATTACTTTTTCTGCTTTTGGTCCTTTTTCAGCCTCTGCCTCTATTTTGATAACATAATCTTTTCCTTGTGTTAAGTTCTCTATTGTATTTGTTATCTCTTTACTATTTACTTTTTCCTCTGTATATTGTCTATATTCTTTCTCATCTTTCTCTTTGATATATATTCTATATTTCTCTGCATATTTTAATTTAAATCTTATGGTAATACTATTCGTTGTACTTTTTGTCTCTATCACCTCTATTAGTGGGGTTATATTTCCTGCTTTTCCTAAGTACTCTATTTTAATATTTCCACTTTCTTCTTTTTCTACAAGAAATACATACTTATCTTCTACTGTTACATCATAACTTTCTTCATGATTTTCATCGATATCACTTTCATCAATGATTCCTTTTTCTTCTATTAGGTCTAGGTATTTATGAATATCTAGTTTTCCTTCCTCTTGTGTCGCTAAATCTCCCTTTTTTAATTCTAGATTTTCTTGAATTGCATAAATTTTATGTTGTTCTCTTGCGTAACCAGCTGTAGAAATAATACCGTCATCACTTAAGACTAAATTTAGTCCTATTCCTGCTAAAATAATTAATATAATAATCGTAATAACTAATGCTATTATGGTAATTCCTTTTTCTTTTGTTCTATGCATATTCATTTATTTCCTCCATATTTATGTTATTTAGTGATTTCTTATTATTTATTATAAAATTTTCTGACCAATGAATCAAGTTCTTTTATTTTACATTTATGTTACAGTTTTGTTACATTCTATCTCTTTTTGTCTCTTTTTGTCTCTATTGCATTATGTTAGAGTATTTAAAAATAAAATAGAATTATTCATCTTTCATTGTATTTATTTTTAATTTTTTAAAAATTTCTACAATAACAATTGGTGCAAGTACTAATAAAATCACTTCTATAATATTAGCCGTTGGCAAAACTGGAATGCTAAAAATATGTCTTAGAGCTGGCACAAAAAGAATCACAAGCATTAAGGCTGCCGATACGCCAAGGGCAAGTAATAAGTGTTTATTATTGAATGGATTTGTTTTGAAAATGGATTTTTTGTTGTTTCTAATATTAAACACATGTACCAATTCTGATAAAGCAAGAACGGTAAATGCCATCGTTTGCCCAATTTCTACTTTTACTTCTTCTGTGCTTAGTCCTTCGATCATAGGAAGCTTTTCTTCTGGTGTAGCAAGCCCAATTAAGAAGGCAGCTAAGGTAAGAAGTCCAATCATGAGTCCTTGGTATAGAATACGCCATGTCATTCCTTTGGTAAAAATACCCTTGCTTTGTTTTTTTGGCTTTCGATCCATCACATCTTTTTCTGCTGGGTCAACTGCTAAGGCTAGAGCTGGAAGAGAATCGGTTACCAAATTAATCCATAAAATATGAATAGGAAGTAGTGGCACAATTAAGTTGACATCGATGCCAAAGAAATTTGAAATCCATGGAGTGATTAAAATAGCAACAAATAAGACAATAATTTCTCCTACGTTGCTTGATAATAAAAATTGAATTGCCTTTAAAATGTTATCATAAATACGCCTTCCTTCTTCTACTGCAGAAACCACTGTTGCAAAATTATCGTCCGTTAGAATGACATCGGCTGCTTCTTTGGCAACATCGGTTCCTACCATTCCCATACTGCATCCAATATCTGCTGTTTTTAAGGAAGGAGCATCGTTTACACCATCTCCTGTCATAGCTACAATTTCACCTTGTTTTTGCCATGCTTTTACAATTCTTACTTTATGTTCTGGTGATACCCTAGCATAGACACTATAATTTCGAATATTTTTCTCTAATTCTTCTTGTGGCATTTCTTCTAATTCTTTACCTGTAATTGCCTCTTCTTCTTTTTCCAAAATGCCTAATTGTTTCGCAATAGCGGTTGCTGTAATTTTATGGTCTCCTGTTATCATAACGGTTTTAATGCCCGCTCTTTTACATTTTTCTACTGCTTTTTTTGCTTCTTCTCTTGGTGGGTCTATCATACCTACCATTCCTATATAGGTTAAGTTACTTTCTAAGTTTTCTAATTCTTCTTTTTCGGGTTTATGGTCTAATTTTTTATACGCCATAGCAAGCACTCTTAATGCTTCTTTTGCCATTGCTTCGTTGTTAATTTCAATGGTTTTTGTATATTCTTCTAAATCGGTTTTGATTTCTCCATTTAGGTTATAACTTGTGCAACGTTTTAAAAGTTCGTCGATTCCTCCTTTGGTATAGACAATATACTTTTCTCCTATTTGGTGAACCGTCGTCATTAGTTTTCTATCGGAATCAAATGGAATTTCTTCTACTCTTGGAAACTCTTCTAAAACCGATGGATCAAAATCAAGGGCAAACCCCATATCTACTAAGGCTGTTTCGGTTGGATCCCCTGTTAGTTGATTATCCTGCCCTACTTTTGTATCATTACAAAGCATACTAATATATACTAATTGTTTTAGTTCTTCATTATTGTTATTGACTTTGGTATCTTCTACATTTTGCAAGATATTATCATAAAATACCTTTTGTACTGTCATTTTATTTTGTGTTAAGGTTCCTGTTTTATCAGAGCAAATAACCGTACTACTACCCAAAGTTTCCACG
The DNA here is from genome assembly GCA_947626735.1 of uncultured Clostridia bacterium. Taxonomy (GTDB): domain Bacteria; phylum Bacillota; class Clostridia; order TANB77; family CAG-508; genus UMGS1663. The sequence goes on along the minus strand of CANQTK010000047.1, from coordinate 8,118 downwards.
GCTGGAAGCTTTTTGACAATCGCATTTTTCTTTACCATTCTTTGCACACCAATAGCAAGTACAATGGTCGATACCGCAGCTAATCCTTCTGGAATGGCAGCTACTGCTAGGCTTACGGCTGTCATAAACATTTCCATTGCATTTTTTCCAATAGCAATACCTACAATAAAAATGATAATGCAAATGACAATGGCTACGATTCCTAATGTTTTTCCTAATTGATTCAATTTGCTTTGAAGAGGCGTTTCGGTCTCAATAGTATTACTAATCATGCCAGCAATTTTTCCTACTTCCGTATTCATTCCCGTTTCTACTACAATTCCTTTTCCTCTACCATAGGTCACTAAACTAGAAGAAAAAGCTTGGTTTATGCGGTCTCCAATTCCTACTTTTTCTTCACTCATGGCTATCGTATTTTTTTCTACTGGTACCGATTCTCCTGTTAAAGAAGATTCTTGCACTTTTAAATTAACCGCTTCTATTAATCTTAAATCAGCTGCAATATAATCTCCAGTTTCTAATACGACAATATCCCCTGGTACTAGTTCTCTTGCAGGAAGCACAACTAAGCTTCCATTTCGAATTACTTTGGCTGCATGGCTACTTAGTTTTTGCAAAGCTTCTAATGACTTTTCTGCCTTATTTTCTTGGGCAACTCCAATAATAGCATTGACTACTACTACAATTAAAATAATAATGGTATCGGTAATGCCTTCTCCTTCCATGACACCAACAATGCCAGAAATAACAGCAGCAATAATTAAAATGATAATCATAAAATCTTTAAATTCTTCTAAAAATTTTATGAATAAACTCTTTTTCTTTTTGGCTTTTAATTCGTTATAGCCATATTCTTTTCGTTTTTCTACCACTTGCTCCTCTGTTAGTCCATTTTCTTGATTGGTATGCATGATTTCACAAGTTTCTTCTATTGTTTTATTAAACCATGTTCTTTCCAAATGACATCTTCTCCTTTTTTCTTTTACTATTATACACAAAAACAAGACTTTTAAAGAATTTTTTACATTTTCATGCTCCTTTCTTTAAAAGTCTTGCTTACCTTTAAGGTTACTAACCAGAATAATTCGCGGTTGTTGATTAGTAGTTTACAAGCTACTCCCTTTTAAATTCTATTTTATTTTTTTCTATCTTATCATTTCTTTCCTTGCTTGACAAGATTTTCTTAGAATATTTTTATATTATTTTATTTTTTCTAAATATTTTATTATTTATTTTATGCGCTTTCTCTTGAAAGCTTTCCTAAAATACGATATAATAAGAATAGTTTTATTTGCGGGTATAATTTAGTGGTAGAATGTCATGCTTCCGACCTGATAGCGCGAGTTCGATTCTCGCTACCCGCTCCAACAATATAAGACAGATATTAAGAATATCTGTCTTATATTGTTGATTATAAAATATCTATTACCTCACATGGCAAAGAAATCAATAATTCTTTTCTAGGATTATCAGTCATTTCTCCAGACCAATATTTATTAGCAAAATAACAAAATGAAGCAAAAGATACATTATTATATTTATTAGTTTGTAAAAAATTATTTAAGCCTTTTTGATTAAACCAATTAGAATCTCCTAAAAAAACATTTGAGGTTTTAATTTTTACAATATTAAATTTATTATATTATCAAGTATAGGAATATTTGTACCTATATAATGTTTTCCATGAAATGAAAAAGAATGATTATAATTATTAAAGGTTTGTCCTAAACAACAATCTGAATCTAGTGAAATTATTTGACCGCTTTTCTAATGAGCAGTTTCTATCAATATGATAAGCAATAAACATATTTTTTATCTCCTTAAATTAATTCTAAATTTTTCTTTTCTTCTTCTATTGCGTCAATTAATTCTTGCTCTGTTGGCAAATGTAATTTATAACTAGAAGAAAAAATATTTTTGTTATCTTCTGGTAATGTATATTTTACTACTGTTTTATTTTTTAAAGTAGAGAGTAATATTCCAACAGTTGGGTTTTCATCATCACTTTTTATTTCTCTATCGTAATAGTTAACATACATTTGCATTTGACCAATATCTTAATGTGTTACTTTTCCAATTTTTAAATCAATTATCACGAAACATTTTAACAGTCTATTATAGAAAACTAAATCAGGATAGAAATGGTCTTCTTCTAATGTTAATCTTACTTGTGATCCTACAAACATAAATCCTTTCCCTAATTCTAATAAAAATTCTTTTAAATGCTCTAATATGTTTTTTTCTAAATCAGATTCCAAATAATCAGTATTTTCTTTAATATCAAGAAATTCAAGTACAAATGGGTCTTTTACTAAATCTTTACTTTCTTTTAGTTCTTGTCCTTTTTTTGCTAATTCTAATACTTTATTTTTGTCTACTGATAATAATAATCTTTCATATAATAAAGAACCTATTTGTCGTTGAAGTTCACGAACACTCCATCTTGAATTTATAGTTTCTTTTATATAAAACTTTCTTTTTGGTTCTTCATCTATTTTTAGTAATTCAAGATAATGAGACCAACTCAATTGCGACGACACTGTTGTCGCAATTGGAAAATAAATATAGAATTTTCTCATTCTTTCTAGATTTCTTTTAGAAAAACCTTTTCCAAATTCATTAGTTAATTTTTTTGACAATTTTTCAAGTACTGTTTCACCATAAGAAGCTCTTTCATCTCCCTGTTGTATCTCCATAATTGCTTTTCCAATATTCCAATACAAATTAAGCATCTCAGTATTGACAGTAGAATATACTTTATTTCTACTATTAATTACTAATTCTTTAATATTGTCAAATATATTGTTTATTTCATTATCAGTATTTATTAAATTATTATGCAAAGTAGCACCTCACTTTCTAATTGTGCAGACAACATTTGCACAATTTCAAAACTAGAAGTAGTATAGCATAAAAAGTAAAAAATTTCCATTAGATTATCTAAAAATATTATTTTTTAGTCACATTGGTATTGTATTTTATAAAAAATATGATATACTTCAGTAAGCTAATTGATATTTGTATCAATTGGCAAGAGAAAAGAGTTGTAGATAACTACGATGTCCGCTCCTATACTGCGAACCCATGTTGAATAAGTTTATTTTAATACAATAAAAAATATGACGAATAACACAAAGATATTTATCTTGTGATATTCGTCATATTTTACTTAAGAAACTCAATGTTTTTTTAATACAAGGGTCTTTCTAGGAATAGTTAATAATGAAAATCTCTTCCAATGTTCTTCACATTTCTTTTTAAATCTATATGTTGAACGTTTTCCTCTTTTAAAAATTTTTGGATAGCTAATATCCGCCTCATGTTCTCTTTTTTGCTTCTTCAACAATCCTAATAAAACTTTAAGATGGTATTCCCTTAAATTATCACTTAATTGAGGAAGTTGAGCAAGTGGACATTTTGGAGCTATCTCGACAAGATTGCAAAAAATATGATTTGGGTCTGTCTGTTCAATTAAATCAGCAAGTTCATAAATGTCTATTAATTCTTCTGTTGGAAATCCAACCATTATACCTGTGCTGATATAAGCTTTAGGATGAGCCTTTCTAAGTTCTTTAAAAATATGAATTGCCCTTTCTCTTGTATGATTTTTGCCAATGAGTTTTAGCATTCTATTGCTACCTGCCTCTAAATTTAGTGCAATCGATGGAACAATTTTTTTAATGTTACAAATAGAATCCAAAATTTCATCTGTGATTTCGCAAATTGCAAGTCCAATAGGAAAAAACTTTATATATTTAACTTCTTCATAACTAGCAATGAGCTTAATCAAATCCTGTAAACGTTGTTCTCCATAAATATCAATACCATATTCCGTGAGGTTCTCAGCTCTCAAACAAATACCTGTCATCAATTCAGGAGCTCTTGCCTTGATATTATCCAACTCGGATTTTATATTGTCAAGGCTTATGCTCTCAAATGGAATATTCATATATGTTCGCCTACAAAATTTACATTTATTTAGGCAACCATTAACAGGCCAGATATTAAGCCAACCACAAGACGAATCATAAACAATATATTCATCCTTAATGTTCATTCCAAATTTTTTCCCTAAAATTCCTGTAAAATGTGACTCATAAAATGTAATGTTAGAAATGGAACCCGCCAAAATTGGTTCGATATTAGCTGCTTTTCCTACTACAATAATTTCTGCTCCTTCTTTACGATTTTTATCAATCCAGCGTATTTGTTCAATTACACTTGGTGACATATCTTCTAACCGGGCATACGGGTGAGCGTATAAAATATAATCTGCTTCATAAAAGCTCACCTCTTTTTTAATTAATGGCAGCATTGGGAAAAATGAAACCATCAACTCTCTGTAACTTTCTGATGCATTCCAGCAGTTAAATCTAAGAAAATATGCATTTATTTTATACTTAACTTCTTTTGGATCTACAATGTTTGAATTTCTAAACAGTTCTTTCCGTGCCTTCTCATTGTTTATTATTATCATATTTTTTCTCCTTTCATTGCAATTATTTTTATTGTCTTATTTTGAGTTTCTTAAACTTTACTTATTTTAATTATAATAAATAAAGTTTTGTTGCTGCAATTACATAATGTAACCCATATAAATTATAGTTTATTTTACATAATATGTCAAGTTTTACTTATTTAAATTGCTTTACTAAAAATTTTTTCAGGTTAGTTGAGGTAAATAAGTACATAGCAAAGCATAAGTGACAGTCATGACACTCCCTATACGTAGTACGGGAGTAACATTATATAAATGAAACTATGTAACGTAGATATAACATCAAATACAAGAAAAGGCATAAATATTAAATACATGTCAAATTCATAAAATAAAAAAGATGTCTTTATAGAACATAAATCCTATAAAAACATCCAGATTGGAGCAGGTAGCGGGAATCGAACCCGCATAGCCAGCTTGGAAGGCTGGAATTCTACCATTGAACTACACCTGCATATTGTATAATAAAAATCGTTCTTAACTAGAACGATTTTTATTATACAAAGTTTTTATTTTTTTGTCAATAACTTTTTCAAATTTTTTATATTTTTTTATTGTAATAATTTCATAATTTCTTCTTTATCTTGCACACCAATGGTAGAATTTGCTACTTTTCCCTCTTTAAAAATAAGAAAAGTAGGAATACTCATAATTCCATATTGCATGGCTAATTCTGCTTCTTCATCTACATTTACCTTACAAACTTTTACTTTTCCTTGCATTTCTTCTGCTATTTTTTCTACTACGGGCGCCATCATTTTACATGGTCCACACCAACTAGCCCAGAAATCTACTAGTACAGGCACATTTGATTTTAATACCTCTTCTTCAAAATTTTGACTTGTGACATCCATTTTCATTTCCTCCTTTTTATTTTTTTAAATATTCAATAGCAGACATTCCTGCTACCATACCTTCATAAACTGCCTTTGCTATTTGCAAAGTTCCTCCTACACAATCTCCGCAGGCATAGAGTCCTGGAAGATTTGTTTCCATTTTGTCATTTACGATAATATGATTTGTATTTTTATCTAATTTTACTCCTAATTTTCTTGCTAAGTCACTACTAGATGCCGTTCCAAGAGCAACAAAAAGTCCCTCTATTTTTTTGCTTGTATTATCTTCAAAAGTCACTTCTTCTACATGCTCTATTCCTCTTAATTCTCTTACTTTCTTTTCTTCTATTTCAATTCCTTCCGTTCTTTTCTGAATAGCTTCTTCTCCATTGGTTAGCATTGTAACGGATTTTGCAATAGGAAGTAAAATTTGCGCCTCATGCAAAGCATATTCTTTGCTTCCTAAAACAGCTACTTCTTTTCCTTTAAAGAAAAAGGCATCACAAATAGCACAATAGCTTACTCCTTTTCCCTCTAGTTCTTTGATTCCTTTGATATCCACCTTTTTTCTTGCTGAGCCGGTTGCCAAAATAACAGTTTTTGCTTCATAAGTATGATTCAAAGTAGAAACAATAAAATGATTTTGATATTCTATTTGTACTACCTCTTCTTCTTTTATTTCAACACCTAAATTTTCTGCCTGTTTTTTTCCTATTTCTTGTAATTTTTTTCCATCTGTTTTTTCTTCTAATCCATAATAGTTTTCAATATTTCCTACTTTTTCTAAGGTACCTTTTCCTTTTGCAATGATTAATGTTTTTAAATTAGCGCGTTTCGTATATAAACTTGCGGAAATGCCTGCTGGTCCACTTCCTATTATAATGACATCATATAGCATATTTTCCTCCTATAAAATATCGTATAAGTTTTTAAATTCATACCCATTATTTCTTAAATATTGTATGACATCTGGCAAAGTTTCATACGTTAAAATTTTATCGGCCGCATCATGCATTAAAATCACGACACTTTGCTTTTGTCCTATGGTATCGATGACATTTTGTAATAATGCTTCTTTGGTATTGACTCCTTCCGCATCTTTGGATAATGAATTCCAATCTAAAGAAACAATTCCATTTTGCCTTAAAAAGTCTTTGGCTACTTTTTTAATACTATGATAATAACCTCCTTGTGAGCCTCCTGGAAAACGAAATACCTTAGAATGATAATTTGGATTTTGCAGAGCTTCTTGAATGCACTGTTCCGTATAATTATATTCATCTAATACTGTTTGATTATTTTGATAAATTTGGCTATATTTATGACTATAACCATGATTTGCAATATAATGTCCTTCCTCAAATTCTCTTTGTATTAATTCTGGATTTGCTTTTGCTCTATTTCCTAATACAAAGAAAGTTGCTTTAATTTTCTCTTGCTTTAATAAATCTAAAATATAAGGTGTTACCGCTTGCGTTGGTCCATCATCAAATGTCAAAAATACTCTTTTTGTTTCTTGTGCTTGGTAAATATTTTCGATCGCTTGCATTTGCTCTTCTGTAAAAGGATTTGTATGCATTGCTATTCTTGCTTCTTTTTCTGCCTGCTTTGCTTCTTCTTTTAATCTTTCTTCCTCTTGTCTTTGTTGTTCTTCTATTTGCGCTTGTTTTTCTTGTTCTATTGCTAATTGCTTTTGATGTTGCTGTTTTGCAAACTCAAGTGCACCATAAATAGATAATGCTAAAATAATAAGCACTATTAAAATAGTAAAAAATACTTTTTTCTTATTGAGTTTTGGTTCTACTTTAATTAATTCATAATTATATAACATTTTTTCCTCTTTTTTGACATTTTTCTGTTCTTATTATATACATTTTTTTCATTTTTAACAATATAAAAATGAAAAAAAAACTGTATTCTAATACAGTTTTTATATTCGTTTCATTTTTTTTATTTTCTTTTTTGTTCTTTCATTTACGCGATAGGATTCTACTATTTTTTGTAAAGCTTTGTTATAGGTAAAATTATCTAAATTGTTTTTTTGTAATAATTTCATTGTCTTTTGAGGAAATGGAATAAAAGCAATGGAAATTGCCCAAGCAACTGCCATTTTGACATAGTATCCATCATGTTTTATTTGATTTAATGTTTCTAATACAAAGTCAATATAAGGTTCTTGTATATAAAAATTTAATAATGTGACAATAGCAAAACGCAATTCAAATTCTTTTTTTGATTTTAAATAAGGTTTTAAAAAGATGAACATTTCATCTAAATGGTTTTTAACAATTTTTAAACCACCTACTGTTATGTCACAAACAGCCCAATTATCAATTTTGGGAATAAAGTAAGATAAATACTTGCAAGTTTGCTTAAAATCTATTTTCGCAAGTCCTATTACCATGCCTTGTAACATGATTTCTTCATAATAATCACTTTTGGCATTTTTAAAATAGGTATCTATATCTCCTTTTGCTATTTCTTTTGCTAAATTTCTCAAAACTGGCACACGTACTCCTACTATATTGTTTATACCTGGGCATAAACTAATTTGAAATTTTTGATATTTCTCATCAGCAAGTTCGAATATCTTTTTTCTAATTTCTTCGTTATTCATACTTTTTCTCTTTCTTATATTTTTGCTACCTTTGGGAATGTTAGCTTTTTTTCTTTATTATAACAATTTTTTTGCATGGTGTCATTATTTTGGTGAATTGAAAAAGTAAAATATATTTAGAAAAAGTAACTTCTAATTACTGATTAAATGCAATTTATTAAGCTTAA
>CANQTK010000046.1 GCA_947626735.1 uncultured Clostridia bacterium | reverse complement strand
TTTGGAATGATAGGTTACGCAATTTAATTATATAATTTTTATATATTTTTGTTTCACATCATTGACACTACAACAATGTTAAATATTGCAAATACTTCTTTTTAAATTGACAAGATAGAAAAAATAAGATATAATAATACTAATTTTAAATAAGGAGAGCGTAAATGGAAAGTATAAAATATTTTTTATACTTCATGGAGAGTGAATTAGGAGTAGAACCATTTTGGCCTATTTTAATTATTGTTTTATTAGCAATATCTGGGTTATACCCCTATCACTTAAAAGGAAAATCAACAGCAAAAGAAAATGAAAATGGAGAAAAAGAAACAAAATACTATGAGTATAGAGATTTTTAAGAAACAACAAAGAAAAGTAAGCTTTTATAAACACAGAAAAAGAATGGAATTTTTTCCATTCTTTTTCTGTGTAATTCAAATAAAATAATAGAAAACAATATAAAAAATTGTTATACTACCTATCCTTATTCTCCTAAAGGATTTCCATCAGCATCTGTATTCATGCTTCCTGTTAAAATTAAAATACCTTCAATTAAACCCCAAATAGCAGATACAGCAGGTCCAATTCCACAAGCAATCCATCCAATTAAGGTTAATAATAATTGGGCAATTGCTTTTCCAGTAAATCCTAAATAAAAGTTATGAATACCTAGGCTTCCTAAAAAGATGCCAAGTAATCCAGCAGCTATTTTAGATTTTTTGTTAGCGTTATTAGCAGAAGTAGTATTATTTACTTTTGTAGCTTCTACCTCAATTGTTTCTGCATTGTGTTCTTTTTTACATTCTTCGCAAATTTCTGTTTCTGATTCTTTTCCACAATATTTACAAAACATAAAAAATCCTCCTTTACTTTTCTTTATAATGATATTATACATAATTCTACATTTTTTGCAAGTAAAAATGTAAAATTTGTGAAAATCATTGTAAATTTATTATAAAAATGATAGAATAAAACACATAACAAACACAAGAATTCATATATTAGAAACAAGAGGTGAGAAAGAAAATTGGAAAGCAAACAAATTTATGAAGACTTACAAAAAATGATACCAAAGTTAGAAATAAAGCAAAATGAAACAATGACAAAACACACTTCTTTTAAAGTAGGAGGAAGTGCTGATATATGGATTAGGGTAAAAACAATAGAGCAATTGAAAGAAATTTTACACTATGCAAAAGAAAAAAATATTCCGCTTACTATTTTAGGAAACGGTAGTAATGTATTAGTAAAAGATAAGGGAATTCGAGGCATTACCTTACAATTAGATTTTCAAAAAATAGAAATACAAGAGGAGAATAATAAGGTAGAAGTTTTAGTAGAAGCAGGGGTAAAACTAGGAATGTTAGCTACTATTTTACAAAAACAAGGAATTTCTGGTTTTGAATTTGCTTGCCGGCATTCCTGGAACGATAGGGGGAGCCATTCGTATGAATGCAGGAGCCTATGGAAAAGAAATGAAAGAAATTGTAAAGGAAGTTACTTATTTACAAGAAGATGGCACAATTCAAATGCTACCAAATGAAGAATTAAATTTTTCATATAGACATAGTCGTTTTAAAGATACACAAGGCATTATTATAGGAGCTAAATTAGAGTTAGAAAAAGGCAATCAAGAAGAAATTAAACAAAAAATGGAAACTTATAAGAAAGCAAGGCTAGAAAAACAGCCAGTTAATATGCCAAGTGCAGGTAGTACTTTTAAAAGAGGAGTCAATTTTATTTCTGCGCAACTTATTGATGAAGCAGGCTTAAAAGGTTATACGATAGGAGGAGCACAAGTTTCTTCAAAACATGCAGGTTTTATTGTAAATAAAGGAAATGCAACAGCAGAAGATATTTTAAATTTAATAGATTACGTCATTCAAGTAGTTTATGAAAAATTTGGAAAAATATTAGAATTAGAAGTAGAAGTATTAGGAGAGTAATAAATACATAGAAAGGAATAAAAGAAATGAAAGGTTTTTGGAAATGGTTTAAAAAAGAAGCAAAAATGAAGAGATGGATGCTACTTATTATAATAGGAATTATTCTTACTTGCTATGGTATGACAATTTTACTTACAGGAGAACAATTAGGATTTAAGGACATCGCAAAAATGATGGTAAGTTTTGTTGTTGGATTTACCTTAGTGATTATTGCCAATATTTTTATGCAAAAAAGAACACTAGAACTATTAGTACAAGAAACCGATAAAAGAGAAGAAGCAAAAACAGGAAACGTAAAATCCTTAATCTTTAATAAAAAAGTGTATGACGAAGGACCTAATATTGTTGTACTTGGTGGTGGTTCTGGATTAGACTCTGTCTTAAAAGGGTTAAAAAATTATACCAATAATATTACGGCTATTGTAACAGTATCCGATTATGGAGCAGGGGTTAGTGATTCTAGAAAATTATTAGAGACATTACCATTAGATGATATTAAAAATAGTTTTGTAGCTTTGTCAGAAAATGAGCCAGTCATGAATGGAATCTTAAATTATAAGTTTAATGAAGGAAAATTAAAGTCTTTATGTTTTGGCGATATTTATCTTTTAGCAATGAAAGAATTATATGGTGACTTTACTGCCTCTATTGAACAATCGAAACATGTCTTAAATATGACGGGAAAAGTATTACCAGTTACCTTAGAGGCCATTGATATTTGTGCAGAATTAGAAGATGGAACCATTATTCAAAGCAAAGATAGAATACCAGAAGTAGTTACAGAAAAGGTAAGTAAAATTAATCGTATTTACATTAGTCCATCTAACTGCATGCCAGCACCAGGAGTATTAGATGCCATTCAAAAAGCAGATGCTATTATTATTGGACCAGGAAGTTTATATACAAATGTAATTCCAAATTTACTAGTAAAAGGAGTAGCAAAAGCAATTAAAGAAAATAAAGGCTTTAAAATTTATATTAGTAATATTATGACAGAACCAGGGCAAACTGATAATTATTCTTTATCGGAACACATTAAAGCGATTCAAGAACATGCAGGAAAAGGAATTATCGATTATTGTATTTATGATACTGGTGAAATTATACCAGAATTTGTAAGAAGATATAATAGAGAAGGTGCAGATTTAGTAGAGCAAGATATAGCCCAAGCAAAAGAAGAAGGGGTAAAACTATTACCAAGAAATTTATCTTATATTGATTCTGAGTTTATTCGTCACAATCCAGATGCCATTGCTTCTGCTATTATTGAATTAGTATGTGAAGATTTAAAATTTAAAGATATGCAAAATGATCCAAAATATTTAATGCTAAATTCAAGATTAAAAGAAACAAAGAAGAAGTTAAAAGACACAATGGAAACAAAACCACAAAAACCAAAAAGAGAAAAACATTTTGAAAGACCACAAAGTAAATTTGCAGAAAAATATAAAGATAGAATTGCATCCATTAAAGAAAGTGATGAAAAAGCATTAAAAAGAAAGCAAGCTAAAATGAAGGAAAAAGAAAAGAGAGAAAAGAGAGAGAAGAGCAATAAATAAAAATCCAAATTTATACAGAAAAGCATAAAAATCAATTCATAATATTAAATTTTATATGAATAAAAAGAAAAAAATAAAACTAAACAAAAGAAAATAGGAGGAACCAATGAAATACACCAATATTAGCTTAGAAGAAGGTTTAAAAAAAGAATGGATTATTACCAATGGTATAGGAGGGTATGCAAGTTCTACCATAAGCTCAGCTAACACTAGAAGATACCATGGTTTGCTTGTTGCACCTCTTACGCCACCAGCAAGAAGACATCTAGTTCTTTCCAAAGTCGATGAAAGCATCGAAATAGAAAATGAAAAATATATTTTATATACCAATATTGGAAGAGATTATATTGCAAAAGGATATCAATATTTAGTTAGTTTTGAAAAAGAATATGTTCCAATTTATACGTATCAGGTAAAAGGAGTTATCATTAAAAAATATATTTGTATGGAATATGGCAAAAATACAGTAGTCGTACTTTATCAAATTTATAATGATGAAAAAGAAGCAAAATTAACTTTAACTCCTCTTTTCAATTTCCGCGATTTTCATAGTGATACTTATCAGCACACTTTTCAAATGAAGCAAGAAGAAAAGAAGAATAAACTAAAAGTAATTTTAGATGGACATTCACAAAATCCTATCTATATACATGTTTCAGAAGGAATTTATCAAAAACATGAGAATGATAGTTTTCAAAATATGTTTTATATAGAAGAAGAAAAAAGAGGATTTTGTGCAGAAGAAAACCATGCAATTGCCGGCTCTTATGAAATTACGATTCAGCCAAAGGAAAGAAAAGAAATTACCTTTGTCGCTTCCTTAGAAGAGAACATTGAAGAAATCAAAGCAAAAGATATTATTAGCAAAGAAGTAGCGCGTTTAAGCAGTCTTGTTTATGATTCAGGCGTAACACAAAATTTAAGTGCGAAGAAAGAAATTCAAGACAAAGAAAATATAGAGAAAATAGAACTATTACGAGACTATGTCATTGCTACCGATAATTTTATTGTCTATCGACCAGCTTTTCAATTACATACTATTATAGCAGGGTATCCATGGTTTTTAGACTGGGGAAGAGATAGTTTAATTTCTTTTGAAGGATTACTTCTTAAAACAAAAAGGTATGATATTGCCAAAGAAGTATTACTTACTATGATTCGAGATATCAAATTTGGTTTAGTGCCAAATGGATATTCTGGCTATGATAATCGTCCTTTATATAATAGTGCAGATAGCTCTCTTTTATTATTTGAACAAATAAAAAAATATTTAAACTATACCAAAGATGAGAAATTTATAAAAGAAAACTTTTATGAAGTGATGAAAAAAATTATAGAAAGCTATCAAAATGGAATTGATGTAGAAGGAAATGATATCTATCTTGATACAGATGGACTAATCAGTAGTGGAAATGAGCATATTCAAAATACATGGATGGATGCCAAAATTGGAAACTTTGTCGTAACACCAAGAAATGGAAAAGCAGTAGAAATCAATAGCATGTGGTATAATGCTTTAAAAATTATGGAGGAATTAACCATACTATTTGAAAATAAAGAAAAAGCAAGGCAATATAAAGACATGGCAACAAAATGCCAAACCTCTTTTGTAAAAAAATTCTATAACAAAAAAAGAAAATGTTTATACGATGTGTTAGGAGATAGTAAAATAAGACCAAATCAGCTATTTGCTTTAAGTCTTACTTACCCTGTTTTAGATCCAAAATCAGAAATAGCAAAAGAAATGTTTGAAACGGTTACCAAAAAACTATTAAATCCATATGGACTAAAAACCTTGGCAAAAGGAGAAGAAAACTATATTGAAGTCTATGAGGGAGATAGTTTTAAACGAGACATGAGCTATCACCAAGGCATTACATGGCCATGGCTACTGGGCATTTATTACGATAGTTTCAAAAAAATTCTCGAAAATGAAAAAAGCAAAACCAAAAAACAAGAATTACAAATAAAATATGATGCTTTTGTAAAAAGTGTAAAAGACACATTTTCAAAGGAATTAAAAGAAGGAAAAACAATTGGTGGAATATCTGAACTTTATGATTCTAAAAAGCCTTACGAAGCAAAAGGAGCATATGAGCAAGCATGGAGCGTAGCAGAGGTATTCCGTATTATACTAGAAAATGAATAAAAGGAAAGCAAGAAAAATAGCAAATTTTGTCGTACAATTTTTCTTGCTTTTTCTTATCTTCCCTAGTATAATTATATTTATAAAAGGTGTAAAATTTTAGAAAGGTGGTGTGAAGTATAGTGAAAAAAAGTAGTAAAGAACAAGAAAAATTATATGCCTCATTAGCAAAAGAAGCAGAAAAAGACATCGAAAAAAATGGAACAATTTCATGGGAAGAATTTTGGAAATATGCAGAAAAATTAGAATCAGTTATCAATTCATGTTACAACAAAATTTAAAAAGCAACTAAAAAGAAAATTATTATTTATACAAGAAAATCCTTATTTCTATCAATGTATCGAAATAGACAAAAACAAAAGAAGATGTTTTTTTCTAAAGTATGTTATAATCTATAAAATAAAAGATGACCATGTTATAATTTTAAGAATAGTATCTCAAAAAGTAAATTATAATCAAAAAAGATTCTTCAAAGTAAAATCCAGAAAAGAACTTGAATTTAATAAAAGAAAATGATAAGATGATAGCGTAAAAAGAAAGGAAATTTACGTGATTTCATGATAACGGCCGAAAATTTAGAAAAAGAACTAAAAGCAGGAAAGTTAAATAGCATTTATCTTTTGTATGGGGAAGAAACCTTCCTTTTAGAATCATGTCTAAAAAAAATAAAAAGTAACTTTGGAGAAAGAAAAGAAGGAATTAATGAAATAAAATTAGACGAAGATAGTGTTGGTGAAATTATTTCAGATATTGAAACACCAGCTTTTGGCTATGAAAAGAAGCTCATTATTGCTCGTAATACAGGTCTATTCAAAAAAGAAGGAAAAAAGAAAGCAGTAAACAATAGTAGTGCACTAATTAGCAAACTTGCAGAATATATTAAGGAAAACAATAAGCTTATGCAAGAAGCGGTTGTTTTAGTATTTGTAGAGCAAGAAGTAGAAAAAAATGAATTATATAAAGCAATAGAACAATATGGTGTTATTTGTGAATTTCAAGAGCTAAAGCCAATTCAAATTACAGCAAGATTAAAAGCCATTTGCAAAGCTTACCAAGTACAAGTAGAAGATAACACATTACAATACTTTATTGAATGTTGTGGAACTAATATGCAAGAATTAATCAATGAAATACGTAAGCTAATTGAATATGTTGGAGCAGGTGGAACAATACAAAAACAAGCAATCGACTTATTATGTATCAAACAATTTGATAGTATCATTTTTGATTTAACGGATAATCTAGGAAAAAGACAAACAAAAAAAGCATTAGAAGTATTACATGGTTTGCTATATCAAAAAGAACCAATTCAAAAAATACTAATTACTCTATATCATCATTTTAAGAAACTATATATCATAAAAATAGCACAAAGAGAACATAAAAACATAGCAGAAAGTTTAGATTTAAAGCCAAATCAAATGTTTTTGGTAAACAAATATACCATGCAAGCAAATTACTTTCAAGAAAGTGAATTAAAGCAAATTATAGAAGAACTAATTAATTTAGATTACAACTACAAAATAGGTAATATTGACTTAGAGATAGGATTAGAAGCAATCTTATGTCGTTATTGTTAATTAAATTTTTTGCATACTTTTTTAAAATCAACAAAAACTAAAAGAAAAACGAAAGGATGAAAAAGTATGTATAATTTTAGAACCGATTTAGCCGATGAAAGAAGAGATTTGTATCGCAAAGCCAACAATTTAGAAGAAATAGACGGAATTGAAACAGAGGAAGAACAAATTAGTGAAAAAGTAAAAGTAACAAGAGTAAAAATTACCAATGAACAAGGCGAGCAAGCCATAGGAAAGGTTAAGGGAAATTATATTACCATTGATATTAAAAAAATCAATTTATTAACCGAAGAAGAAAAAGAGCAAGCAGCCAATACTTTGGCAAATGAATTGAAAACATTAATAGGCGAGAAAGTACAATTTAAAGAAGACATTTTAGTGGTAGGGTTAGGAAATGAAGAAGTAACGCCAGATGCCTTAGGACCAAATGTAATTAAAGATATTGAAGTAACAAGGCATATTATCAATTACCTTCCACAATATATTGATGAAAATGCAAGACCAGTTAGTGCGATTGCACCGGGCGTATTAGGAACTACAGGAATTGAAACTTTAGAAATTATTAAAGGAGTCGTAGAACATATTAAGCCAAAATTATTAATTGTCATTGATGCATTAGCCTCCAGAAGTATGGAAAGAATTAGCTCTACCATTCAACTATCTAATACGGGAATTGTGCCAGGGGCGGGGGTAGGAAATACTAGAAAAGAAATCACACAAAATACCTTAGGCATTCCTGTTATTGCCATTGGCATTCCAACTGTTGTAGAAACAGCCGTAGTAGTCAACGATGCCTTAGATATTTTTATTGATAAATTACAACAAGAAGCAAAATCCAACGATTATTTAAATCAGTTAAAAGAAGAAGATAATTATGAACAAATTAAAGAAGCCCTTCTTCCAAAAGAATTTAATTTTATTGTAACGCCAAAAGAAATTGACGAACTTATTTTAAATATGTCCTCTGTTGTAGCAAGAGGAATCAATATGGCACTTTAATAGCAATAGTGAGATAGTGTATAATGGCGTTAAATGAAAGCATATAAATATAAATGGCACTTTAAAAATAAAGTGCCAAGTGAAGGATATATAACAAAGTTAGGTGCAAAGGATAGAATACATAGAAAAAGTATTTTGCCTTTGGACCTTCTTTTTGATTGTAAAACAAAATAAAACAAAGAGATAGCGAAGTAAAAAGTTCGCAAGATAAATAATGAAAAGATAGACTAGGCGTAGCAAGAATATCAGGAAGATATTTTATAAAGCACAAAGCAATTGTGCATAATGCCATTTGCCATTTCTTTTCTTTGAAAAAGTAAAAAACAAACATCAGCAAAATACCAAAAGCACCATAATCTACCTGAAGTACTTCTCCTAAAATACTAATAAGAACTACCCATAAAAATCCTACTATCTTATGCTTTGACTTTTCATATAAAAATAAAGCAATCATTCCCAAGAAAAAAGTAAAGAAAATATTTAGTGCAAAAGAGTTAGTAAAAGTTGATAAAAATAGCATAAAAGGAATTTGCGAAATACAAGCAAAAAGAAATAATTTCAAAACATGATGTTTCAAATCCTTTGTATGTATATAACCTTGCACTGCTTGAAAAGCAAAAATAGGGAAGGCAATTCGTCCTATTAAATTAAAAAAAGAAAATCTGCATAAAACACTATCTCCAATATGATCAGAGAGCATCGTTATGACGCCAATTATTTTTAATACAAAACTTGTCAATTTCATCACCTACTGCATATTATTATCTAATAAACAAAAAGAAAAATCAAGTAAAATGTCTTGCATAAAATACATAATTAAGATACAATTATTCTATACAATACCAAAGAGGAGGAGTTAATCCATGTCTAATATGAAATTAGAAATAGAATATACGGGAATTGATACAAAAGAAATCTTAAAGCAAGCACAAAAAGTAGAAGAAATTGATAAAGAATTACGAGAAAAACAAGACGATGAAAAAGAATTTTTAGGCTGGCTTAGCTTGCCATCCAATTATGATAAAGAAGAATTTGAAAGAATTAAAAAATGTGCTAAAAAAATTCGTAAAGATTCAGAGGTATTTGTAGTTATAGGAATTGGAGGTTCTTATTTAGGGGCAAGAGCCGTTATTGAAAGTTTAACACCTACCTTTTATAATTTATTACCAAAAGAGCAAAGAAAAACTCCACAAATTTTATTTGTAGGAAACAATATGAGTGGAACTTATTTAAATGATTTAGTAGAACTAATTGGAAATAGAGACTTATCGATTAATGTTATTTCAAAATCAGGAACCACAACGGAACCTGCCATTGCTTTTCGTTTCTTCCGTGAATTTATGGAAAACAAATATGGCGTAAAAGAGGCAAGAAAGAGAATTTATGTCACAACCGATAAAGAAAAAGGAGCTTTAAAAACATTAGCAAAAAAAGAAGGGTATGAGACCTTTATCGTGCCAGATAATATAGGGGGAAGGTATTCGATTTTAACAGCCGTAGGTTTACTTCCTATTAGTGTAGCTGATATTGATATTGATAAATTAATGGAAGGAGCAAAATTTGCCCAAGGAAAATATAGTGACCAAAATTTAAAATATAATGATTGCTATAAGTATGCTGTTTTAAGAAATCTTTTCTATAAACAAGAAAAAAATATTGAAATTTTAGTAACCTATGAGCCAAAATTACATTATTTTATCGAATGGTGGAAGCAATTATTTGGAGAAAGTGAAGGAAAAGACAAAAAAGGAATTTATCCATCTGGTGCAGAATTTACAACAGATTTACACTCCTTAGGTCAATACATTCAAGAGGGTAGACGAAATTTATTTGAAACGGTTTTAAAAATTGAAAAACAAGAAGCGAATATGAAAATTCATTTTGACGAAGACAATTTAGATGAACTAAATTATTTAGAAGGAAAGACTATGGACTATGTCAATAGCAAAGCAATGCAAGCAACCATAGAAGCACATGTGGAAGGAGAAGTTCCTAATATGGTATTAAATATTGAAAAATTAAACGAAGAAACGATAGGACATCTTATTTATTTCTTTGAACTTGCTTGTGCTATGTCTGGAAAATTGTTGGGAGTGAATCCTTTTAATCAACCAGGTGTAGAAAAATATAAAACAAATATGTTTAAGCTTTTAGGAAAACCGGGATATGAAGAAAAATAAAGAAGAAAGAGCCTCATACTTTAAGAGGCTCTTTTATAACTATTTATACTATACAAGAATTAGAATTAACGCATTAATTCTTGTGGCTTTTGTTTTTTTGTTGCAGACAAATTGTTGCCTGCCGATAATCTGTCTATTTTAGAAGTTTCTATTTTTGGTAGAATTTTAACAATTTTACCTTTTTCATCTTTTTTATAGCCTATAGGTAGCATACCAGTCCTAATATAAACTTGTTCTGCATTTTTTTGTAATGCTGCTTCTGTTAATACTTTTGAAGTACTTGGCTCATCATCTCTTGAATCTTTATTAGACATATTTTTTAATTCTTCTTTAAAAGAAACTTCTTGTTTTTCTCCTATATCAATTTTTCTTTCAAGTATTCCTAATTTAATTAATCTTTCTTCCCATTGTTTATGCTCTTGCGGATTAACATTTCTATTTCCAATTTTTTCTGCCATCATAAAACTATGTAATACTTGATTTTTAAAACATTCCCATTCTTTTGGAGATTTTACTTTCGATATAGCTAATTCTTCTAACTTTGTTGTTATTTCATCTCCATATTTCATAATTGCTATACCGAATATCTGGTTTTACTCCATATTGTTTCATTGCCATTTCAACTTTTGAAAATCGTTGCACTGGATTATCTCCACCCATTAATAAATAATATGCCACCATACTTTCATACTGATTCATTACTTGGGAATTATTTTCTCTAATACTAGGTAATAATATTGTTCTTACATTTCCTCTACTTTTAGTTTGATTCAATAAATCAGTTTCTATTAATGTTTCTGGTTTAAAATTGTTTGGAAATTGTTTTACTAAATCTAAACTTTCTATATAAACACTGATACTATCTTTCTCGATGGACATGGGAGAAATTAAAATTCCTCTTTTATAAAATAAGGAAATTTTATCGCTTATTCCATCTAATTTTGAAATATCTACATTAGAATGTTTATGCAATAAAGAATTTTTCTTAGGAATACTTTTTGTAAATTCTTTTAGATATTCTAAAATATCTTTTCTATTTATATCCAAATTCATAAAGCTCATCTCCTATTCTCTATGTGATTGATATGGACTTCTTGTTCCTATTTTTGTCTTTTTAATACTTTTATTATACCATTTTTTTAGAATCTAGTCAAAAAATGAGATAAAACAAAAAAAGATGTCTTTATAGAACACTAAATTCCATAAAAACATCCAAACTGGTGCTGATGGTGGGACTCGAACCCACATGGTTTCCCGCTGGATTTTGAGTCCAGTGCGTCTGCCAGTTCCGCCACATCAGCATAATTTCTTGTTACTGTTATATCATAACAGAAAATGAGAAAATTAGCAAGGCAAACAAAGAAAAAAGATAAAAAATAATGACACCGTCAATTAAAAAAGTAAAATCTATTTACTAAAAAATAAAGATAATTTAGTTCTACATTAACAACTATTGTAAGATT
>CANQTK010000045.1 GCA_947626735.1 uncultured Clostridia bacterium | reverse complement strand
TTAAGCTTAATAAATTGCATTTAATCAGTAATTAGAAGTTACTTTTTCTAAATATATTTTACTTTTTCAATTCACCTCTTCTTTACATATTTTAAACTATAATCACAAAAAAAAGAAGGAGCGCTCCTACCGTTCCAAAATGGAACGAAAAGGGGCGTCCCTACTGTTCTACTATTTGTTTCATACAACTATATACTAAATTTACCCATGTTGATGAATTTGGGCAAAATCGTTTTTGCACGCAAGATAATGTTTTTCCTCCTGCATAGCAAGAACCACCTTCTGTTAGATATTTATTGTGTAATAATTTGGCTGCTGCCTCTAATCCTTCTTCTTCGGAAGAATAATGAATTAATCTTCCGTTTGACATCATACTAATATAGTTGTTGGTATTTCTATGGTTAGAAGCAATGTTCCATCCAGATTCTGCAGCTATTAAACCACAGAAAAAGATTTCATTTAATTCGTATTTTTCACATAAATCATAGATAGTATCGCTATTTTTTTCAAAAAATCCTGACGTATCTCTTTTTAAGTTTGTCATTAAAATTTTAAAATCTTCTTTTGAAATACCACATGATTTACTTAAATCCATCTCTTTCGAAATGGTAATTTCTTGGATGGTAATATACTTCTTTTCTAGTTTTCTTTCTTCGCTTGCTCTTGCTGCTATTTGTATTTGTCTTTCTTGTGTTTGTATTATTGTTACTTCTTCTTGTGTACGATTGTCATTTTCTGTTTGTTCTATATTTGCATTTGCTAGTTGTGTGTTTTCTTTTGCTAAAACAAATAGTTGTATGTGGGTAGTTAAGATGACTAGTGTTAAAAAAACACCAATTACTTGTTTAATACACAGCCCACTTTTACTATCACTTTTCATTTTTTCTACATCCTTCCTAGTGCATTTTTATGCACCACATTATTTATTATACCATACATTACCATAATTGTCAAATTATGGGGCTATGAAAATAGTTTTATATTTTTTCCTATTTTGGAAATACTAACGAAAAATAACGAAAATAAAGGAGTCTTTTATGAAACGAAATATCATTGTAATCGGTATTATTGTTATTATAGTTATCATTGCTATTATTTTCTTTTTGAATCATCGTATTTCTCCTAATACGTCTAATGAAGCAGAACCATTTTCTGAAACAAATCCTTCTTCTAATGAAAATGATGACTCTGCCGAAAATAGAATTGCTAATATTTTACAAAACGCAAATGAAATTTTACCAAATATTGCTAGCGAAAATGAAATTTCTTCTTTTTCTACCCAGATAAAAGATCAAGAAGCAGGAAGGCTAACGAATATTAATCTTACCTGTTCTATTTTAAACAATACCATTATAAGAAAAGGAGAAACTTTTTCTTTTAATGAAATTGTAGGAGAACCAACTACTGAAAGAGGCTATCAGGAAGCAAGTGTTATTATTGATCAAAAAACACAACGAGGAATTGGTGGTCGGAAACTGCCAAGTTAGTAGTACTTTGTATAATGCTGTTTTGAATATTCCTAGTTTAGTGGTCATAGAACGACATGAACATGGAAAAGATGTAACCTATGTACCAGAAGGAAGAGATGCCGCTGTCTCGTATGGCTCACTTGATTTAAAATTTCGCAATGATTTAGAGTATGATATTGCAATTCAAGCAAGTACTGATAATGCTTCTATTGTGATAAAATTAATTCGATTATAAAAATTCTTCTTACCTTATTAATCCTTATTAAAAGAAAATAAGTTTTTTACTTATTTTCTTTTTTATACAATGAATTTTTTTATTTTCTTGCTTTTTGTATGGAATCTTAAGTTTATTACATATTTTGCTTTTCTTTTCATATATATAAATTAAGCTTTATAGGAGGTTTTTTATATGATGAAACAATTCCCTAGTATTTTACTAGTTTGCTTTTTGTTTGTCTTTGCTTTTTCTTCTTGTTATGCAACGACAAGTTCTTTTATTTGGTCAGAAGATAGTACCAATACTTCTACTACTCCCACTCCCACTACCAAGTTAGAGTTAGAATCTGGAAGTGCTATTTTAATTGAACAGAATTCTGGTAAAGTTTTATATGAACATAATTGTCATGAACAACTTCGACCTGCTTCTGTCACCAAAGTAATGAGTATTTTACTAATTATGGAAGCCTTAGATAGTAATGTCATTTCTTTAACAGATAAGGTACCTTGCTCAGAAAATGCAGCCAACATGGGTGGTTCACAAATTTGGCTTGATGTTCGTGAAGAATTAACGGTAGATGAAATGTTAAAAGCCATTTGTGTTGCTTCTGCCAACGATTGCACGGTTGCTATGGCAGAATTTTTGGCAGGCTCTGAAGAAGCCTTTGTTGATAAAATGAATCATAGAGCTCAAGAATTAGGAATGAAAGATACCACTTTTAAAAATTGCCATGGACTTGATACCGATGGTCATGTTACTTCTAGTTATGATATTGCTTTAATGTCGAGAGAACTATTAAAGAATCACCCTAGTATTACAAACTATACCACTATTTGGATGGATACTTTGCGAGATGGAAAGTCACAGCTTACGAATACCAATAAGCTAATTCGAAACTATAAAGGAGCAACTGGTTTAAAAACCGGCTCTACAGGTCTTGCTTTATACAATTTATCGGCTAGTGCCACTAGAGATAATTTATCTTTAATTGCCGTTATCATGAAAGCACCTTCTACTAAAGTTCGTTTTGCAGAAGCTCAAAAATTATTAGATTATGGTTTTAGTAACTATTCCTATGAACAATTTGCTAAAAAAGGAGATGTATTAAAAAATATTCCCGTTGCCAAAGGAACGATGTCATCCATTGAAGCTATTTTTAAAACAGATTGTGGAACTCTTCTTTCCAAAGGTTCTAACTCTGATATTCAACAAGTTATTTCTCTTCCTGATGCCATTAATGCTCCTGTTTCTGTTGGTCAAAAAATTGGCGAAGTCTTCTATCAACTAAATGGGCAAACTCTTTGCAGTGCAGATATTATATCGAATACGGAAGTGAAAAAGATTAGCGTTTCTACTATGTTAGAGAGAATTTTCTTTGATTGGTTTCGTGTATTAAGGTAAACAAAACAAAAAGGGGTGTCCCCACCGTTCCAAAATGGAACGAAAAGGGGCGTCCCTCTTGTTCGTTTCTCTTATTTATTCTTCTTCTTGATTTTCCTCTTCCTCTTCTACTACAGGTATTTCCTCATATTCATATTCATATTTCACTGGTTTATTTCTTTTTGGATGAATTTTGCTTACATTAGGAACGATAATCGTTCCATTTTCTTCTCTTCTTCTTTCTTGCTCTTTTCTTTCTTCTTTGTCTTCTTTTCTTTGTCTTTCTATTTTACGTTCTGTTTCTTTTTTATCTTCTCTTTTATTATTCATTTGCTTGTTCAACATAGCATTTGTTTTTTCCATTAAATCGGGAATATAATCTAATAATTTGTCTAATGCAGAACTATGATTTACTGGTAAAAGTTTTACACTATTTCCTTGTACCACTAAAAAGGCAACAGGAGAAATGCTAACACCTGCTCCACTTCCTCCACCAAATGGCAATTTGTATTGTATTTCTTCTTCTTTGTCTTTTTTACTATATTCGTTAATGGTTTCAGCATTAAATTCACTACCACCTGCGGCAAAACCAAATCCTACTTTCGAAATTGGAATAATAATGATATTGTTAGAAGTTTCAATTGGTTCTCCTATAATGGTATTCACATCTACCATTTCTCGAATACTATTCATAGCGGTAAGCATAAGACCTTCTATTGGATGTTCGTTCATCTTTTTCTCTTCCTTTCTTTGTTAATAACATACTATAGATAATATGTACTATTTTGATGCAAATTATACTATCTAAGTGAATATGATATTCGTTTTTATTTTGATATAAAGGTTGTACCATATAATAGCAATCTTTTCTTTGTTTTTCTGTTGTCACATGAGGTAATAGAATGGCAATAATGCTAGCAACAAAAGCTGTTATATAAGAAGTAAGTGGCGCTTCTTCTGTGCCAATAAAAATACGTAGTTGCAAATATCTTATTTGTAAAGCTTTTAAAACACTAACTATTTCTTTTTGCAAAGGCATTCTTCTTTCCATCTTTTTAAAATCAATTTTTTCAAATGCTTTACTATCATAAATTTGCTTTATCTTATGCTGATTTAAGTGAAGCCAAAAAATTGGTATTTTTTCTAGAAAATAGAAAGTAATTTTTATTTCGTACTTTTCTTTGATTCGATTTTCTTGTTTTATTTCTTTATTTCCCAGTTCTAAATTTTGAATTTTAATTTGAATAGTGGAAAGTAAAATGATAAGACTAAGTGTTACTAAAAAAATAAAACTCCCTAACAAAATAAAAACTAATACCATGGTTTTTCCTCCGGTATTAGTTTTTCCATTTTTTTCTTGTTTATACAATCGCATTTAACTTATTCTTTTTGCTTTTTCCACAACAATGTCACCAAATAATTTTTCTTGTGAAGTTTTTACTTTGCTTCTTCTTGATAATTCCAATAAGCCTGTAAAGGCAGTTACTACTTCTTGTTTATTATGCTCTGATAATTTATATAATTTGTTAAAGACAAATCTTGGTTTTTTTAATAATTCTCTAAAAATTTCTTTTACTTTACTTCCTACTGTATAAGAGTCTGTTATTGCTATTTTTTCAATATTTTTTGCATTTTGATTTAAACGATTTTTATTGTTTTCTATGATTTGCGCATATAACTCTATGATTGTTTCTTTTTGGTATTCTCTTTCTAGTTTTTGCTTTGGAAGTGTAATTTCTTCTTGTAATTTATAACATCTTTTGTTATTGATTTCATAAAACTCTTTCAATTTTTTTGAAATTTCTTTATATCTTTTATATTCGATAATTCTTTGTAATAGTTCTTCTTCGGTTAACTCTCTTTCATCATCAGCCTCGGTTGGTAACAGATTTTTGGATTTTAGGTACAAAAGAGTGGATGCCATAATGAGAAATTCACTTGCAATTTCAAGGTTCATTTGTTCCATTTTGTTTAAATATTCAAGATATTGATCTGTAATTTCACTTAATTTGATATCATAAATGCTCATTTTATTTTTATCAATTAAGTGGCATAATAAATCTAGTGGCCCTTCAAAATTTTCTAGTTTAATAGCATATTTATTGGTTTCTAATGTTAATACATTTGGCATGCTTTCTTTCATTCCTTCCTAAGATAAAAATCGTTATTCTTCTATTTTTTCTATTGCCTCTTTAATATGTTCTTCTGTATACCCTTTTTTTACTAAATATTGTTTGATTTCGAATTCATCCATATTAACTGATTTTTTAACCGCAATATTATCGGCTGATTTCTGTTCATATTCTTCTAATTCTTCTCTATTTTTTTGTATATAGTCTTCTACTAGACTGCTTGCAATTCCTTTTGCTATTAATTTGTATTGTATTTCTTTGATGGATAAATTTTTTAATGCCATAAACTCATGAATCGCTCTTTCGATATAATTTTCATCACTAATATAGCGATTATCTTTTAATTCTTGTAAAATATCTTCTAATAGATTTTCTTCCATTAATGATTGAAACTTCGTTCTTATTTCTCTTTCTGTTCTTTTCTTATACATGACATATTTTAATACTTTTGTTTTTTCTCTATCAAATTCTTCTATGGTATACATTTCTTTTTTTCCTTTTTTATTTTTTCTCATTTTACTACATGAAAATAAAAATAGCAAGGTTTGTCTTTTTTATTTCTTCATAAAATAAACATTTGTCAGCTTTAATTTTCTTCCATTCCACCTATTGTTATAAATCCAAATAAAACTAAAGAATATCCCCAATGTTTCAATTCTCTAGTACCTTGCCATTTCCTGTAACATTTTTTTACATATCCAAGTCCTGTATAAATGATTCCTTCCTCTCCTATTTCTATCATATTTCCATTATCTTCTATTTGTCTAACATTTTCATATTCTTTTGTAGCAATGGTAATAAGAGGCTTACTTTCATAATTATTAATTCTATAACAATCGACAATTACCAAAATGATCCATAGCATAAATATGATTAGTATAATATTTCCTATCACTTTTACTATCTTTTTATTCATTGCTTTCTTCTTGCCTCCTTCTATTTAAGGTCCAATTACTAAAACAAATTATAATATTATTATAAATGTCTTTCTATTTGTTGTCAAATATCTTAACAAGTAGCATTTTTTGCTATTTTTTTAGGATTTTCTTTGTCTTTAATATTTCTTTTAATGCAGCTTGTAATACTTGTGAAAAATTAATATGATTTGCTTCTGCTAACTTATTTAACCATGCTGGTAATGTTAATGTTTTTTTTACCGATACAGTTTCTACTTCATTTCTTACAAGTGGCATCCATACACAAACTAAAATTGGTCTTTCCTTGCTTTTGCATACTATCTTTTCTAATGGAGTAGGATTTGGTATTTCTATTTTTTCTTCTTCACATTCTACCATATATAATCCTAATGCTTCTTCTGCGTTCTTCAATGCTTCTTCTGTAGTATCTGCACAAGAAATGCATCCTGGTAAGTCTGGAAAAGAAATATTAATTCCATCTTCTGCATAATCTAAAATAGCAACATATTCATAAATATCTTTCATTATTTTTTATCTCCTTTATTTAAATTTTATCCCTGATTGTTTTTCAATGTTTTTTAAAGTTCCTATTTTTATATTCTTGTTTCCCATTGGTATTACTACAAGTGTTTTTTCATTTTCTTTTTTAAATATATAATGATCACCTTTTATTCTATCTAATACCCAATTATGTTTTATTAATATTTTAATTACTTCTTTGGGTGAATAACTTTTCATTATTATATACATCCTTTCTTAATTGTATACGTATTATTTATACGTGTCAATAGATAGATTTATTTTTTGTAAAAAAAAAGACAAACCGAAATTAGTTTTTACTAATTTCGATTTGCCCCTAAAAGTATTTTTATTTTATTCTTCTTTGCTTTCTTCTTCCTCTTCTGGTTCATCCCCTAAGCTTTTTTCAAAAGCTTCATTAAAGTTTGCTCTTATTTTTTCTTCTATTTCTTTGGCTACTTCTGGATTGTCTTGTAAGTATTTCTTTACATTTTCTCTACCTTGTCCAATTCTTTCTCCTTTGTAGTTAAACCAAGAACCACTTTTTTCAATAATGTCTAAATTAACTGCAATATCTAAAATGTTTCCTTCTTTTGATATTCCTTTTCCATATACAATATCAAATTCTGCTTCTCTAAATGGTGGTGCTACTTTATTTTTGACTACTTTTACTCTGGCTCTATTTCCTATGACTTCCCCATCTTGTTTAATATTTTCTACTTTTCTAATATCTAAACGAACGGATGCATAATATTTTAAAGCTCTACCACCAGCTGTAGTTTCAGGGTTACCAAACATAACACCTACTTTTTCTCTTAATTGATTAATAAAGATAATAACCGATTTTGATTTATTGATGGCTCCTGCTAATTTTCTTAAAGCTTGTGACATTAACCTTGCTTGAAGACCAATGTGAGAGTCCCCCATGTCACCATCAATTTCTGCCTTTGGTACTAAGGCTGCTACAGAGTCAATAACAATGACATCTAGCGCTCCACTTCTTACTAATGCTTCTGCAATTTCTAATGCTTGCTCTCCTGTGTCTGGTTGAGAAACAATTAAGTTATCAATATCGACACCTAAATGTTTTGCATAAACTGGATCTAATGCATGTTCTGCATCGATAAAGGCTGCTTCTCCTCCTAATTTTTGTGC
Organism: uncultured Clostridia bacterium; assembly: GCA_947626735.1. Lineage (GTDB taxonomy): Bacteria > Bacillota > Clostridia > TANB77 > CAG-508 > UMGS1663. Next base: position 4,406 of record CANQTK010000045.1, on the reverse strand, counting down.
TTCGGCTATCATATGAAGTGCTAAAGTTGTTTTTCCAGAAGATTCTGGACCATATACTTCTACAATTCTTCCCCTTGGAATTCCACCAATTCCTAAAGCAATATCTAAGCTTAACGCTCCTGTTGGAATAGCTTCTACGTTCATTGCTTGGAAATCTCCTAATTTCATAACAGAACCTTTTCCAAATTGTTTTTCTATTTGACCTAATGCTGCTTCTAATGCTTTCATTTTTTCTGAATTTTCTTTTTCCATGTGTTTTCCTCCTATTTTTTATTTATTCAAACGCTTGTTTGTATTTATTATATACTAATCTATTTTTTTGTCAAGTATTTTTTGAAATTTTTTTACTATTTTTTATCTTCCCTTTTCATCTAAAATTTTGCACCTAAATTCTGTACCAATTTTCTAAACGATAATACGTAAAATAATTATTTCCTATGATTTCTCCTGTTAAATTTTGACTTTTTACTATTGTTTGTTTGTCACGATATAAACTAATAAAAGGTTTGTCATCTTGATAAATTTCTACGATTCGTTCGTATTTTTGCTTTAATAAATTAACATCTGTTATTGTTTTTACTTCATTTAATAGTTGAATTATTTCTGTATTATCATAATTTTCTAAATTATTTTGACCAAAGAAAAAGGTGATATCTGGACTATAACTATTATAAACTCCTGTTAGAAGTACTTGATAATTTTTACTCTGCAATATTTTTTGATAATTTGCATTAGAGACTTTATTCACCGTTACTTTGATTCCTATTTGTTCTAATTGTGCTTTCATATTTTCTGCAACAGCTACTCGTCTTTCATTCGATGAATCAACGGTTAAAGTTAAAGTAAGTCTTAACGTTCTATTTTCTTCTGTTTTTTGCCAACGGTTGTATTTATATTCCCAACCACCCTCTAATAAAATTTTCTTTGCCTCTTCTATGTTATAAGTTTGCAAATTACTTTCTTTGTATAAGTAATTTCCATAGTCTAAAGGAAATTCTGCTACATAGGCTTGGTTGTTATAAATACTAGATACAATATTCGTTTTATCTAAAGCATAAGAAATTGCCTTTCTTACTTCCTTATTTTTTAAAATAAAATCTTGACAATTGAAAGCTAAATAATCAAATTCTCTCCCTTTTACTTCTGTTTTGGCATAACCAATGGTTCCTATATATTGTTCTAAATTTGAATTAGCAGTGGTAAAAATATCAATATTTCCTAATTTAAAACTATTATATAACTCTCCTATTTCAGAATATAATTTAATTTGAATTGTTTCTATTTTGCTATCTACTTCATTTTTATTCCACCATTTTTCATTTTTTGTTAAAGTAATGTTAGAACCATCAATAGAACTTATTTGAAACATTCCTGTCCCTATTGGCACTTTGGTAGAAGTATTAAAATCTTCTCCTAAATAATAATTGTTTGGTAAAATTGGGAAAGTTAAATTATATTCAAAAAACGGTACTTCTTCGCTTAAATTGATTTTTACTGTACTACTATCTAATATTTCTACACTAGTTACTTTTTCTACATTATACGAATAAATAGAGTTTCCTTCTTTTAAACGATCGATGGTAAATTGAATATCTTTTGCAATAAGAGGACTTCCATCTTGCCATTTTCGCCCATTATCAATTTTAATAACATAAGATGTATTGGATGTTTTTGAACACTCACTTGCTAAGCATAATTCTGTTTGATAGTTTTCCTTTATCGTAATTAAAGGTTCAAAAATAAGCTTGTCTATGTTTAATACTTCTTTATTATTACTTAGCAAAGGATTCATCGTATCAAAATTAGAAATACCAAGTCTTAAATCTTTTATTTCTACGGTTTCTTGTACTACTTCTTCTATTTTATTTTCTGTTTTTTCTTCCTTAAAGTAGATTGTGTAAATAGCAAATATAATAATGCCCACGACAAATAAAATAAAGATATATTTAAAGAAATTTGATTTCATGTTTTTCTCCTAATTTTTTCTTTATCATATAAGATATTGTTTCTTTTTTCAAGTTTTTTATTTTGATTTATGGGAATTTCTTTTAGAATTTAATTTATAAATGATTTAAAAAATCTAGATTCGCATTTGAAATCAAAAAATAATTTCAAATGCGAATAAAAAGAATTTCTTACTTGTAAATACTTTTAAAAGATAGTTTTTATTTTCTGGATTCTACAATAATTCGTATACCAGTTCTATCTTCTCCTTCTACTTCCACTTCTGCAAAAGCTGGGATGCATACTAAATCTACTCCGGATGGTGCTACAAACCCTCTTGCGATTGCCACTGCCTTTACTGCTTGATTTAGTGCTCCTGCTCCAATTGCTTGCATTTCTGCCTTGTTTTCTTCTTTTACCAAACCTGCAATTGCTCCTGCTACAGAATTTGGATTTGATTTGGATGAGATTTTTAAAACTTCCATTTTTTGCCTCCTATAATTTTATTTTTATTTGAATTACAGGTATAGTTATAATACAAAAATAAAACTTTGTCTAGTATTTTTATGGAAAAAAATGGAAAAGTTTTCGCGTTATTTCTTCCTTTTTCGGCACCTATTCTAAATTAATTCTTTCAATGGAAATAGGTCGACAATTTTCGTCATTTATTTCAAGAATGCAACCATTTAATTTGCACTTTCCTTCTGCTATTTTATATCTTTCTGGAAGAGAAGTAACAAATCTTTTAATGGATGCTTCAATATCCATTCCAATCACTGATTCTTTTGGTCCTGTCATGCCAATATCGCTAATATAAGCCGTTCCTTTTTCCGTAATTTCTTCGTCTGCTGTTTGCACATGAGTATGTGTTCCAAAAAGAAAAGTTACTTTTCCATCTAAGAAATATTTCATGGCTATTTTTTCTGCGGTTGCTTCTGCATGAAAATCCACGATAATACAATCTGCTTTTCCTTTTATTTCTTCTAAAATTTCTTCTACTTTAATAAAAGGGTTATCAGATTGTACTGCCATGTCGGTTCTTCCAATTAAATTAATCACTGCAATTTTTTTATTGTTACAAGAATAAATATGATAACCTTTTCCAACTACTCCTTTGGAATAGTTCGCTGGTCTATTTATTTTTTCATTTTCAATAAAAGTAAAAATATCTTTTTTGCCCCAAGTATGATTTCCCATGGTAATGGCATCCACCTTTAGTCTTCTTAATTCTTGAAAAATAGAAGTAGTAATTCCCATTCCACCTGCAGAATTTTCCGCATTGACAATCACAAAATCAAAATTGTACTTTTCTTTTATTTCTGGCAATTTTTCTTTTAATGTTCTTACTCCACTTTCTCCTACTAAATCTCCTACGGCGAATATTTTCATTTGCTTCCCTTCTTTCTTTTCTTTAGCATACTATATTTTTTATGTTTTCGCAATAAATTTTAAGTATATTTTACATCTTCTCAAAAAATAACAAGCAAGTAGTGTCAGCTACCTGCTTGTTACATTTTAAACTTCATATAGTTTTTTTATTTTTTGGTAAAAATTCCAAATATCTTCTACTTTTCGTGCATTTTCATACCTCTGACTTACCTTTAAATCTGATAAAAATAAACCATGGCATCCCTTTTTAGAGCAATCATCTAAATTTTCTTCTTTATCATCTACTAACATGGAAGGATAAAAAGGATAAATAAAGTCTGATTTCTTTTGGTTATAAGGAACATAAATAACATCACTATAGGCATCCTGCGGTAATTTATTTAGCCATATACTTTTTTCTTTTGTAACGCCTATGCGATTAATCACTTTTGTTAATATAATCACGTAAGCTTCATGATTAATCCGCCTCAATATTTCGCAGATTCCTTCTCGAACAGGAATATTTTCAAAATATTTTGGATACCACATGTTTTTCCTTGCCTCTTTATCTTGCTCAAATAAATTTAATACACCATCTTCGTCAAAATAACAAATAAAGTTACTTTTCAATGTTGTTTTCCTCCTATTTCAATTTTGAAATTTTTCATTCAATCTGACACTTGAACAAAAATAAGATGATAGTTACTTATTTATTTTGTTTTATTATATATTAATTTCAGTTTTATTGCAAGTATTATGAATATTTTACTAACTCCTTGTATATAATGAAAATAAATTAACTAAAAAAATTTTTTAACGTTAAGATTAAGGAGGAAAACAATGAATTACAAAAGAGCTTCTGAAATTGTAAGTCACAGAGAAATTTGTGACGTATATTACGAAAAAAAGCCAGTTTGGATTCAAGAGGTAGAAAATAATATAGCTAAAATTGGTTTTATGGATGGTTCCAATGAAAAAAGTGTCAACATAGAAGATTTATATGAAAAACATTAATTCGTTAGTATAAACTTTTTGTAGGGATTATAAAAAAGAAAAATATTGAAATATATAGGCTTTCAATATGATTTGATAAG
>CANQTK010000044.1 GCA_947626735.1 uncultured Clostridia bacterium | reverse complement strand
TTGAACACTCCTTCCTAAGCGTATAAAACCATTATAACATTTCTACGATTTTGTGTCCAAAATCTATCTTAGCACCAGTTTTGTTACTTCTATTTGTTTTTCTGCTTTTGTTAATTCTCCTAAATCTATATTTGTATTTTTTCCATTATATGCTCTTAACTTTCCTCTTAAGTTTATTGTACTTGTGTATGTTTTTATTTGGCTTGCTTTTCCTACTACTTCTATTTCTATTTTCTCTTCTGCTTTTATTGTTTCATTTGTTATTGTTATTGTGTTTCCACTTTTACTATAACTTGTTATTAAAGTTTTTGCTCCTGTCTTACTTACTTTGTTTATTGTTAATGTTCCTTCTTCTAGTGCTATTGCATTATCTATTACAAATGTTATTGTTCCATTTACTCCTAATTCTGGATATGTTTCATTATTTGTGTTTTGTACTATTCCTTTTATTCTTACTTTTCCATTTTTTAAATATTGGTTGTTATATGTATCTACTGCTGTATATGTTATTTCTGATGTGTATGCTGGTATTATTAAGTCATTTGTTATGTTATATCCACTTACTGTTGTTTTATATCCTGTTATATTTCCTTCTTCTACTCTGTATGTATACTTTTGTCCTTGGTCATTTGTTTCTCTTACTTTGAAGCTATATTCTGTTTGTCCTGCTTCTACTGTTGCACTTCCTGCTAGTTCTTCTGCTCCTGAACCTACTTTTCTGTATAGATTTAGTGTTGTTTGTTTTCTTGTATGATATTTATCATTTTGGTCATTCCATGCAATTGTTCCATTTATATTTATTTCTATATCTTTTATTAATATTTGTTTTGGCTCTGATATGTTTCCTACTGCATCCATTGCCCATAGGTAGTATGTTCCATTTTCTGTTACTGTGAAACTGCTTTCTTGTTGAAATTGTGATGCGTCTGGTTGTTGCTGTGTTTTGCTTATTGCGTATTTTGCTACTCCTGAACCATTTGCATTTATTCTTTTACAGTAGTCACTTGCTGTTAGTTGTATTCCTACACTTTGTTTATCTGTACTTAATGTTTGATTTACTGTATCTATTGTTGGGGCTGTGTTATCTAGGTTGCTTATTGTTACTCTTTCTGTTCTTATATTTCCTAATGCGTCTTTTATATACAATGCTGCTGTTACATTTCCTGTTACATCTCCTGTAAAGTTGTATGTTCTTGTATATATATCTCCATTTTTTTCTGCTAATGCAAATTCATTTTGACTATTAAATGCTATTTGTACATCTCCTACACCTTTATCCTCTGTTGTATATGTATGTGTTTTTGTTTTACTCCAATTAGTTTGTGTTGCTTGTCCTCCTATTAATCTTGGTGCTACTGCGTCTATATATTGTACATTTACTGCTCCATCTTCTAAATTTGTTATATTTCCACATGCATCTTTTACTTGAACATATACATTTGATGCTTCTCTTATTTCTGCTACTACATCAAATGTATGTGTATATATTGTTCCATTTTTTTCTGCTATTGTCCAATCTGATATTGTTGTGTTTTTATCTCCGTCCATTAAACGCATATATACTATGTTATTTTTTGATTGCCATGTATCTGTATAATTTGCTATAATTTTAGCTTGTCTACTGTAATTATTTACATTACCATTTCCGTCTATAATATTACTATTCTTAGTTGGTTTAAAATTATCTTGACTTAAAGTAACTTCTGGGTCAGCCCATTTTGTTTCTAAATGTATTCCGGCAAGATTACCAAAATTAATTTCAGGTGCGTGCACATGTACACTATATGGAATAGTTCCACTTGAAATGCCATTTTCATCTATTGCTGGTGCTGTAAAATCTGCCTGAATAAATATTTTTCCATTTGATTGCCAGCATGATTGATTTGTTACTACTGGTTGTATATTTGGTGTATCACATGAACCAAACGCTATTTTCGTTATATCTGTATTTATATTAATTCCTTCTGCTATTGGTGTTATTTCCCATAAAAATCTTGTTGAAGTTTCATCTAAAACTTGCTTTGAAACTTTCCAAGAAATAAATTCCTTACCACATGTACGGCATATACCTTTATTTCCAGTATCTGAAGCATCAATTATTGCATGTTTTCCATTAGATATACTGTAATCAAACCCGCATATTGCGCAAACATCGTATATTCCCGTATCACATCCTATAAGTTGACCTTGAGCATTTCTACATCTTTCAGCAGTTAAACATTCATCACAATTGGCACAATATTCATCATGATAAAATCTAGTAGTATCTATAGCATATTTTCCTTTCGCAACAACATGAAGTTTTTTAGGTAATGTTTTGCTATAACCACAACTACAACTGTCTACCATAGCTGCTTCTCCTGAATTGCAAACATCTCTTCCAGTTCGTGTATATTCGTGTGGCACCCTATCTATTATATTTCCACAAATCCAACATTCTTGCCAATGGCTATTTTCATCAAATTTACCCTCATAAATGTGTTGATGTCCAGCATCTGCTCCTGCAGTTAAACCTGTTACATCATAAGTAGTTACGTTAGATGTTGGCTGAATTGCTGCTATTTTTTGAATTTGACTTACTACAACTTCATTTACTGCTTCACTTATTGGAATTATTGGTAATGACGTTACTAATATTACTATAACTGCAAATATACTGACTACTTTCTTTAACATTTGTAACTTTCTCCTTCATAAAAAATAAAATCTTCTTATTATTATTATAGTAACTATTATAGCAATAGTAAATAGAACTTTTTTCCATCCTTTCCATACTTTATCTAGTAATGATTACGGATTTTCATCCTTTGTCTATTTTTTTTTATTTTTTTACATTTATATGACATTTTATTTACATTTTTTGCTTATTATTCCTATTTTTTATCTAATTTGATTCTACTACTGTTATTTCCGTAATATTTTCTATTATGTTGCAATCAAAAAAAAAGAAGGTTTTAATCCTTCTTTTTAATTCATATAATCTCTTAATTTTTTAGAACGAGATGGATGTCTTAGCTTTCTTAATGCTTTTGCTTCAATTTGACGAATTCTTTCTCGTGTTACCATGAACTCTCTTCCTACTTCTTCTAAGGTTCTTGCTTTTCCATCTTCCAAACCAAATCGTAATTTTAGCACTTTTGCCTCTCTTGGTGTTAAAGTTTGCATGACTTCTTCTAACTGCTCTTTTAAAAGAGTATAAGCTGCTGAATCTTGTGGTGCTGGACTATCGTCGTCTTGAATGAAATCGCCTAAGTGACTATCGTCTTCTTCTCCAATTGGGGTTTCTAAGGATACAGGGTCTTGCGCTATTTTTTGAATTTCCATTACTTTTTCTACGCTAATTTCCATTTCCTTTGCAATTTCTTCTGGAGTAGGTTCTCTTCCTAATTGTTGAAGTAAGTGTCTTGATGTACGAATTAATTTATTAATGGTTTCTACCATGTGTACGGGAATACGAATGGTTCTTGCTTGGTCTGCAATGGCTCTAGTAATAGCTTGACGAATCCACCAAGTAGCATAAGTACTAAATTTAAAACCTTTGGTATAATCAAATTTTTCTACTGCTTTAATTAATCCCATATTGCCTTCCTGAATTAAGTCTAAAAATAACATTCCTCTTCCTACATATTTTTTTGCGATACTAACTACTAGTCTTAAGTTAGATTCTGACAACTTTTGTTTTGCCTCTTCATCTCCCTGTAAGATTTTTTTTGCTAATTCTAATTCTTGCTCATAATTTAAAAGTGGGATTTTTCCAATTTCTCTTAAATACATACGAACAGGGTCATCGACATTAACACCATCCATTGCCGCATTTAAATCAATATCTTCTAATTTGATATCTTCTACTTCTTCTAAATCTTCAATATCAGGTTCTTCTAAATCTTCTTGTAAAATGTCTACTCCTAAATCTTCAAAAGCATCAAATACTTTATCAATTTGTTCTACATTAGCATCGTCTAATTCACTTGCTAATTCTCCATAAGTAATTTGCCCTTGTGTCTTTGCTTTTTCAATAATCTCTGTTACTTTATCTTGGGAATTTTCTTCTTTCTGTTCTTTTTTATCCTCTAAAGAATTGTCTTCCTCTTTCTTGTCTATCTCTTTTGCATCTTCTTTTTCCTCTATTTCGTTTTCTTTTTTCTTCGATTCCTTTTTCTTTTTGTCTTGTTCTTTTTCAGTTTCCTTCTTTTTAGCTATTTCTTCTTTTTCTTCTATTGGATTTGATTTTTTCTCTTTATCTTCTAATTTCTGTGTTGCTTTCTTTTTGGTTGTTTCTTCTTTCTCTTTCTTACTTGCTGTTTTCATTTTTTCTACTTCTTCTGATTTTTCAGTTTTTTTCACTGATAATCCCTCCTATTTCATTTTGGCTAATTGAATAATAATGCTATTTAACCTTGCTTCTAACTCTTCTTTTTGCTGTTGTGACAAATTTTCTTGGTCTAACTTTTTAATAATTTCATTTCTTTCTAAAATTACTTTTTCTTTTGCATATAACTTTAAAAGATCTTCTATACATTTTTCTATTTCTGTAATTTCAAAATCATAAGCTAAAATCCATGAAATCTCGTTAATCATTTCTTCGTCTTCAAACCAATCCAACACATGATTAGTATTACTATTTCCTTTTTCTAATTCTTCATACAATTTTTTTATAATCAATTGATTTCGTGTATTTTTTATGTCTTCTACCAAGATTTTTCCTTTTATTTTTGCATAGGTTTGCTCTGGATTATTGATTAAAAGATAAATAAGTAATTTTTCTCTTTTATCATTTTGATTTTGGTTTTGTTCTTTCTGTTTTAATTCTAATTTTGGTTTTGCTTTTTCTAAAATTTTGCTTGTTCCATTTGTATTTTGTAATTTTGTGATTTCAGCATAAATAGCTTCTTTGGAAATTTTGTATTCTAATGCAATTTTTTCTATATAGACTTCCCTTTCAATTTCATTGTCGATTTTGGAAAGAACTTTGGCAATTTCTTTTAAAAACTTTATTTTATCATTTGGATGTTCTATATTTAAAGTATTTTTTAGTACCTTTACTTTGTATTCTACTAAAGAAATAGCCTTTTCTACTTGCTTTTCAAAACGCTCTGGTCCATATTTTACCACAAATTCATCTGGGTCTTTGGCTCCTTCTATCTGTAAAATGCGAACATCACAACCTAACCCTTGCAAAATTTCTAATCCACGCATAGTAGCAGCTTGTCCTGCTCCATCGGAATCGTAGCCAATAATGACCTGCTCGCTACTTTTGCGAAGAAGCCTTCCCTGAGCTTCTGTCATAGCTGTTCCTAAAGAGGCAACAACATTCGTAATGCCCCTTTGATGAAGGGAAATGGCATCCATATAGCCTTCTACAATAATGATTTTTTTTAAGTCTCCTTTTTTCGCAACGTTTAACCCAAATAAGTGCCTACCTTTGCTATAGACAATGTTTTCTGGTGAATTGATATATTTTGGTTTACTATCGTCTAAGACTCTACCACCAAAAGCAATCACTCTATTTCTAGTATCTTGAATAGGAAACATCAGTCTTTTACGAAAGCGGTCTACAAACTTTCCTTCTGGTGTTTTGTTCACTAAACTAGATGCTAATATCTCTTCTTCCGTAAAACCTTTTTCTTTTAGCATCGTATATAATTCATTATAAGTACCAGAATAGCCAATTAAAAAGTTTTTTAACGTAGCATTATCCAACTTTCTTTTTTTGACATATTCTTGGGCAGGCTTTGCCGATGGTTGATATAAGTTTTCATGATAAAAAAGTGCTACTAATTGGTTAATTTCATAGACTTTTGCTTTTAATTGTAAAAGTTTCGTATCTTCTCCCCCTTCTAAGGTAGGAAGCTCGATTCCTGCTTTTTCAGCAAGCATTTCTATGGTTTCTTTAAAGCTTAAGTTTTCGATTTTACTAACAAAATGAAATACGTTTCCTCCAACACCACAACCAAAGCAATGAAAAATTTGCTTATCTGGTGAGACAGAAAAAGAAGGTGATTTCTCTTTATGGAATGGACATAATCCAAAAAAGTTTCGACCACTTCTTTTTAATACTACATATTGTGATATGATATCTACGATATCATTTTTATTTCTTATTTCATCAATTAACTCATCACTATATCGTACCATTTGGTTTACCTTTCTTTATCATAATTATATTATTCGACAGAAATAACATAAATCCTTCTTTTATATTATGTTAAACGACATTTTTCGAATGAAAGAGTGAGATTTTTGGACCTGTTTCAAAAATTTTAGCTTTAACACCTCACTTCTTTCCAAATTTAAATAAAAGAAAGATTTGGGTGCGTTCCAAATCTTTCCAAACTTTTTATAAATTTGTTCCTGTTTCATCAAATGGAATAAATTTTTTTACGATACCTTTTCCAATTTCTTCTGGTACTACTCCATTAGAGCCTTTATATTCTTCAAATGACATCGTAATTTTATTATCAATTAAGGTTTCTACTTCTTCTTCTGAGGCATGTTCTGCTAAAACTAATTCACTTACTAGAATTTGTTTTGCATTATTTAACATTTTCTTTTCTCCTGTAGATAGTCCTTTTTCTTTTTGTTTAAAACTTAAATTTCTAACGACATCTGCAACTTCATAAATATCGCCGCTTTTCATTTTTTCCATGTTATCGCGATATCTTTTATTCCAATTATTAGACATTTCTGTCTCATTTTCTTCTAATATTTCGAATACCCTTCCTGCACTCTCTTTGTTAATAATATTTCTAACGCCTATTTCTTCTGCTTTGGCTGTTGGAACCATGACTTTTACTTCCCCTGGCATTTTAATTATATAATAAGCTTGTTTTTCTCCTAAAATGTCTTTTTCTTCAATAGCATCGATGGTTCCTGCACCATGCATTGGATATACTATTTTATCACCTACGTTAAACATATAGGACACTTCCTCTCTCTATTTTTGTATTCGTTGTTAGTCAAGAAAGGTTTCGATTCTCTTTTTCAACCACAGTTATATTATACTACAAAATTTGGCAAAAGTCAAAAGATTTTCCAAAAATATTTTTTGTTTTTCTTTTTCTATTTATTCTTTTTTGTTTTATTATCAAAAGAAGGCAAAAGAAAATCAGTTTAACTTTCTTTTGCCCAAATAACCAACCTTTTACTTGGATCTGTCGTACAAGTTGATAAAGAAATTTCTCTTTTCCCATTTGTGTCTCTAGTCGCATAAGAAAAATCCATGTCTGTTGTGGTATAAGTTTTCGTAATACTATACTCTATTTTTTGTCCTGTTTGGTCTGTAATATAAATTTTATCTCCTACTACTAATTTTTTATTATTGGAAAAAAGAGTTCCGATTTCTATAATTATGTGCTGCCAGTACCGTATTTCCTATTTCATTTAAACCTGGTCCATAAAGCATAACAACAGAAGAGACAAATGACTGTGTTGTTATGGTATTTACAATTGTTGCCTTTACATTATTTTTGGGAATTCTTATGGTTCCTATGGTAGAAGTATTGTTATTTTTTTTGTTACTTGTCGAAGTATTGGTAGTAGGTGCACTTACCTGTGGTGGTTGCTCTTCTTGCTGTACATTTTCTTCTGGTTCTTCGATTGCTACTACAATAACACTATTTTCAAATTCTTCTACCGCTCGTTCCTCTTCTTTTCGTATTAAGTAATTACTAATATAGTAATAAGCAATATATCCAATAACAGAGAGTAATGCAACAATGATGATAAAAATAAGAATATTAAAAAACAGTTTTCCTTTTTGCATTTGCTTCTCCTTTCTTTTGTTATTCTTTTATTGCTCTTTTGCCATTACAATTAATCTACTTTGTGTATCATCCGTGCAAGTAACTAAAGTAATTTCACTTTTTTCCTCTGTATCACGTCCTAAATGAGAATCATCTTCAGGTGCAGTAGTATAAATTTTATAGATAGAATAAGTTACTTTTTTTCCTTTATAATCGGTAATATAGATTTTATCTCCTTCGACTAATTTTTTGTTGTTGGCAAAAAATCTACCATCACGATAATTATGTCCTACTATCGTAGTATTTCCTACTGCATTTAAATCTGGTTCACTAAATCTATCGTAAAGACCTACCGATACTTCCATAGAATCTGGTGTGGCATCTTGTAAAATAGGGCAAGATAATTTAATAGCTGGTATTTCTATGGTTCCTACCATTGGAAATCCTTCATAAGTAGGAAGTGTATCATTAGTAGAAGAGTTTCCACTTGGAATGATATCATTTTCCATTTCAATATCTGGTGTGATATTATTGGTTATTTCTGTATTTTCAGGAGTTGGAGATTCTACTTGATTTACCTGTCCTTGAAAATGACCTACCGCTTCTTCTGCTTCTTTTTTTAGTTTGCCATTTCGAATAATAAAGAAACCAGTTACACTTAAAATTAATACAATTAAAATAATTCCTAAAATTAATAATACAGTTAATAATTTTGAATATTTACTTTCAAACATAAATATATCCTCCTTGGTATAAACTCTACTTTTATTATACCATAAAGAGGACATATTTTCTACCTTTTTATAAAATTTTATAGGTAATATTTCATAATTTATTTATTAACCTACTATTTTTTCTCCTAACACTTTTCCACCTAAAATATGAAAATGAATGTGCATTACTTCTTGTCCAGAATCTTTTCCACAATTGGCAATCACACGGTAACCCTTTTCTTTAAATCCTTCTTGCTCTGCAATTTTATTAATCGTAGTATAAATCTTTCCAATTAAAGCTTCGTCTTCTTCTTTTAAATCAGTAAGCATATTGATATGTTTTTTGGGAATGACTAAAATATGAATTGGAGCAGCTGGGTTAATATCATGAAAAGCTAATATATCTTCGTCTTCATATACTTTTTTCGAAGGAATTTCTCCTTTTATAATTTTACAAAAAATACAATCTTCCATTCTTCTTTTCTCCTTACTTTATTGTATCCATGTCTCTTTAGGAAACGTCCCCAAAGAGACATTATTCCAAAACAGCTTTAATACGTCTGATACCAGCAGAGCTTGCTTCTTCTTTTTTAATTTTGAAATGTCCTAATTCTTTGGTGTTCTTTACATGAGGACCACCACATAATTCTTTGGAAACATTTCCTATAGAATAAACGGTTACCACATCTGGATATTTTTCAATAAACATACATTCTGCTCCAGAGTTGATAGCATCTTGCTTGTTCATTTCTTCTACCGTAACTGGAATTTCTTCTTGAATCCATTTATTTACTAGCTCTTCTACTTGTTGCTTTTCTTCGTCTGTTAATTTGTGGTCACAGTTAAAGTCAAAACGCATTCTTTCTTGTGTAATGTTTGATCCTCTTTGATGAATGTTTTTATCAATGACTTGTTTTAAAGCAGCATTTAAAAGGTGAGTAGCAGTATGGTATTTGGTTTCTATTTCTCCATTTCCTGCTAGACCTCCTTTAAATTTTTGCTCGGAGCCTGCTCTACTTTTTTCTTGATGCTCTTTAAATTTTTGCTGAAAACCTTCTTCGTCTACTTGAATTCCTTTTTCCTCTGCTAGTTCTACGGTTAGCTCAAGTGGAAAACCATAGGTATCGTATAGTCTGAAAGCTAAGTCTTTCTCTAGCTTATTTCCATTTAAATGTGCTACGATTTTTTCAAATTCTTTTAGTCCTTTTTCTAGGGTTTTATTGAATTTGTTCAATTCGTTTGTTAACACCTCTAAAACGACTTCTTTGTTATCACTTAATTCTTGATAATAGTCTTTGTATTTTTCAATTATCATGCTGGCTAAGGTTCTTTCAAAACCACTTTCTAAGTCAATTCCTATTTTCTTTGCATGACGAATCATTCTTCGAATTAATCTTCTTAAAATATAACCTTGGTCTGTGTTCGATGGCTTAATTCCTGAATTGTCTGCTGCAATAAAGACAGCCGTTCTAATATGGTCTGCAATAATTCGAATGCTCTCAGGATTTTCTTCGTAGGATGTATTAGACATTTCAATAATTTTATCGATGATATCTTTCCAAATGGAAGTTAAGTAGTTATCGTCTACTCCTTCTAAGATAGCAACTGTTCTTTCTACGCCCATTCCGGTATCGACATTTTTATGTGGAAGTTCTTTGACTGTTCCATCTGCTTGTTTTTCATATTGCATAAAGACATTATTCCAAATTTCTACCCATCTTTCATCTTCTGGATCGTGTTTTTTTGGAACTGGGTCTTCTGAACGCCAATAGAAGATTTCCGTATCTGGTCCACAAGGTCCTGTTTCTCCTGCAATCCAGAAATTGTTATCCTGATTCAAATAACTAATTCTTTCTTCTGGGATACCTAAACTTTTCCATACATTAGCGGATTCTTCATCTCTTGGAATGGTTTCATTACCCTCAAAAACCGTAACGGCTAATTTCTCTACTGGAATATTTAATACTTTCGTTAAAAACTCAAAACTCCAAGATATAGATTCTTTTTTGAAATAATCTCCTAAGCTCCAATTTCCAAGCATTTCAAAGAATGTATGGTGAGTTTTATCACCAATGCCGTCTAAATCGGTTAATCTTACGCATTTTTGCACATCGGTAAGCCTTGTTCCTAAGGGATGTTTTTGTCCCATTAAATAAGGTACTAGTGGTTGCATTCCTGCTGTATTAAATAGTACGCTTGGGTCGTTTTCTGGAATAAGAGGAGCACTTGGTATAATTTTGTGTCCTTTGCTTTCAAAAAATTTTAGGTAGTTTTCTTTTAAATCTATTTTTTGCATGTTTCATTTCATTCCTTTCTATCTTCTTCATCAAGGCACCTAATGAATGAAAGATGATATCTTTCAAATTTTTCTCCTTTTACTTTGCCATCTCTTTTTTAACTTGGCTTATTATATTACATTTTTTTCTATTTTGCAACCAATTTACTATTTTAAGTTTTAATAATTTTTAAAAATATAGGAACTGAAATGCTTGACTATATTTATATAATAGTATATAAATTTTATATATACTAGAAATTTTATTTCATTTCTAGCATATATATACTAATAAAAGGAGAATGAATTATGGAAGAAAATGAAAAGGAAAGTCAAAATCAAGATGAAGTGAAGCAAGAAGCTTCTGAAACAGCAGAAGAATTAAAAAATGAAACAGTAAATACGGTCAAACAAGTCAAAGAAAGTATGAAAAACGTAGATGTAAAAGAAGAAGCAAAAGTAACAAAAGGCTTTGTAACAGAAATGCTTAAAAATCCACTTGGAAAAATTGAGGAAATAGCACAGGATACTTCTAACAAACATTTTAAAACAGCCATTATCTTTGTCATTGTTTGGGTAATAGCTTCATTACTTGGTTCGATTAGTTTTCGATATTTCTCATGGAGATTATTAGGAAGTACTTTACTTGGATATATCAAAACAATATTAGCACCATTACTTACCGTAGTCGTAATGTCCGTCATTATATTCTTAATGAATAAAAAAGAAAAAAAATCATTAATTACTGTACTTACAACAGTTACAACAGCAAAATTGCCAGTCATTATTGCAGAAGTCATTAGCTTACTAGTATTATTTAGTTCCAACATTTCAAAAATTACAAGCAAAATATCAGGATTTTGTTCTATTATTTCTACTATATTTTTGTATTTTGCTATTCGAGATTTATATGGAGAAAAAGAAGAAAAAGTAGCATTTAAAAATTTTGTTATCATAGAAGCTATCTACGTCGTAATTTCATTTGTTATATCTTATTTAGGAATTTACATTTAAAATACCGTTAAATTCTAACCCCCTACTTATTTTGAATAAGTAGGGGCTATTTTTATGAAAGCAATGCTAAGTTTGACATAATATTTTTTATCTGCTATAATGTACTTATCTTATTATTTGTATTCTTTGAAGGGAGAGACAACAATGCAAACAATACAGCAAAAAGAATATTTCTATGGTAGTCATGGACAATTTTGATGGACTGTGTTTAGACGAAAAGCAACCGGTTCTTTACCAGTGTTTATTAACACTCTACCATGAAAATGAGAAAGAGCCTCTTATTCATACATTAAAGGAACATTTCTCTACCATTTCTACTTTAGTAAAAACTTTTCGGCAACAACAGGATGCTTTACAATTTCAGGATGTTTCCCTTTACTATGCTATCCTGAATTTCATTGATTTGCTGAAAACAAGTAAAGGAAATCACATGTATCTTAGGTTAATTTCCTAAAAAAGAGCAAAAATAATATCTTCAAGGAGGGAGTTTTATGAGCGTAAAATTAATGCGGTTATTAGTTGTTGGTGGTACAGTAGCATTATCTGCTATCCTTATTTATTTTAGCTTCCAGTATGAAATGGTTTTATCTTTTCTGCTTGTTGCAAAGATACTATTTGTATCATTTTGTAGCATTAGTTTTTTATTAACTATCATTGATGAAATACTAATACTCCTAAAAAAGAGAAAGACGTAATGTCTTTCTCTTTTCCAGACTGTTGACAAAGTATATAAAAATATTTTGCTCAACAGTCTTTTTCTTTTTTTATTTTAAATTTTATCAAAAA
>CANQTK010000043.1 GCA_947626735.1 uncultured Clostridia bacterium | reverse complement strand
AAATGCTTCAAACTCAAAGCTTTCATACCTATGTGTGCCTTGTGAGCGAAGCGAGAAAGGAATGGAATTTTTTATGAGAAAAGGAATGCAAGGCATTGAATCCAATGGTTATAAGATTATTGCCGTAGATGATGAAATGGGAATTGTCGATTCTCTTTCTATCTTTTTAAGACGTTCTGGCTATGATTTTACTGGCGTGACAGACCCTATGGAGGCAATTGAGCGTGTAAAAAACGAGCATTTCGATATGATGGTTCTAGACTTCATTATGACTCCTATTCATGGAGATGAAGTAGTAGAAGAAATTCGAAAATTTGATAAAGATTTATATATTTTGTTATTAACAGGTCACAAGGATTTAGCTCCTCCATTAGATACAATCCGCAGACTTGATATTCAAGGGTACTGTGAAAAAAGTGATAAATTTGACCAATTGTTGTTATTAATTGAATCTGGTATCAAGTCCATTCGCCAAATGAATGAAATTAAACGTATTAATGGTGAGTTATCAGATACCTATGAGCAACTAGAAAAAGCTTATTTAGAAAGTGTGGAAGTATTACGTTATACGGTAGAGGCAAAAGACCCTTATACTAGAGGTCATTCGGATCGAGTTTCAGAATATTCTGTTTTAATTGGTGAAAAATTAGGTCTATCGGAAGAAGACTTAAGGGTTCTTCGTATTGGTGGTTTATTCCACGATATTGGAAAAATTGGAATTCCAGATAGTATTTTATTAAAAGAAGCGAAACTTACTGATGATGAATATTCTCAAATTAAAAATCATCCAACAATTGGAGCACATATTTTGCAAAATGCAACAATTTTTAAAGATATGCTTCCTATTGTAAAACACCATCATGAAAAATTTGATGGTACTGGTTACCCTGGAAAATTAAAAGGAGAAGAAATTCCTTTTATGGCTCGTATAGCAGCTGTTGCCGATACTTTTGATGCCATGACTTCGAAAAGATCTTATCGTGATCCGCTACCTTTAGATGTTGTAAAAGCTGAAATTGAGAAATGTTCTGGCTCACAATTTGATCCAAATATTGCAAAAGTATTTCTAGATATTCTAAATAATGAATATGATAGAATTAAAGAAATTCAAGAAAAATACATTTAATTTTTCTTGTTAAAATAAAAAAAGGGGGTTTTATCTATGGTATTATCTGACATAAGAAAACAAGCAAGAGAAGCCTTAAGTGGTAAATGGCAAAAAGGAGTTTTAATTACTTTAATCTATTTTGCATTCGAATTGGTACTTGGCTATATTAGTGGATGGGTAGAAAAAATTCCTGTTTTAAGCTTTGTTGTTAGCATTGGCGTACTTGTTATTTCCATTCCTATCACTTTTGGACTAATCATTTCTTTTATGAAATTAAAAAGAGGAGAAGAAGTAAAATGCTATGACTTTTTCACACTTGGTTTTTCTAATTTTGCTCGTAGCTGGAAATTAGCAGGAAATATGTTATTGAAATTATGGCTTCCTATTTTGCTTTATGTTCTTGCTATGGTTATACTTGGCTTTTCCATTTCTTTTTCAATAGCTACTGCTATTATAGCACAATCTTCTACTGCAGCTGTTATCATTAGTATAGTAGGAATTGTATTGGCTATTGCTTCTTTTGTTTACTTATTTATTTCTACTTTATCTTATGCTCTTACTTATATGATTGCTTATGACAATGAGGCAATGGAAGCAAAAGAAGTGGTAGAAGAAAGTAGAAAATTAATGACTGGCAATAGAGGAAAATATGTATTGTTACAACTTTCTTTCATTGGTTGGGCTATTTTAACTGTCTTTACTTTATACATTGGTGTTTTATGGCTTATTCCTTATATGCAAGTTGCTCTAATTTGTTTCTACGAAGCATTAAAAGAAAATAAAACGGAAGAATAAAATGTTAAAAAGGTTTTGGAAATTAAATTCCAAAACCTTTTTTATTGATATAATTCTTCTTATTATTTTATTATCTACAATTTGAAAATTTTAACCCTTGTCCCTAAAATTTTCACCTAAATTTTCATACTCAATTTTACTTTTTGTCTTTCTTGGTCGATAGCAATTACTTTCACTTTTACAATGTCTCCTACTGATACTACATCAGATGGATTTTTAACAAATTTTTCACTCATTTCAGAAATATGTACTAAGCCATCATGTTTTACACCTACATCTACAAAGGCTCCAAAGTCAATGACATTACGAACAGTTCCGGTTAGAATTTGTCCTTCTCTTAAATCTTCAAATTTTAGTACATCACTTCTTAAGACTGGCTTTGGCATTTCTTCTCTTGGATCTCTACCTGGTTTTGATAATTCTTCTATAATATCTTTTAATGTCATTTCTCCTACTTGTAATTCTTTTGCTACTTTTGGAATAGATACAGCTTGGAGTTTTGTTCTTATTTCTAATAAAGATTCTTTGTTTAGTAAATCTTTCGGCTCAAAACCAATGGATTTTAATAATTTTTCTGCTACTTCATAACTTTCTGGGTGAACAGAAGTAATTTCTAGTGGATTTTTGCCATCAAATACGCGCATAAAGCCTGCACATTGTTCATAGGCTACTTTTCCTAGTTTTGGTACTTTTAAAAGTTCTTTTCTTTCTTTTAATTTTCCGTTTTCATCACGATATTTTACAATGTTATTTGCAATCGTTTTGTTTATTCCAGAAACGTAAGAAAGTAAAGATGGTGTTGCGGTGTTTACATCAACACCTACTTTATTTACAGCATCTTCTACTACTCCTGTTAAGCTATCTCCCAATTTCTTTTGGTCAACATCGTGTTGATATTGCCCTACTCCAATTGCTTTTGGCTCTATTTTTACTAATTCTGCTAATGGGTCTTGCAATCTTCTTGCAATGGAAATGGCACCTCTTAAAGAAACGTTGATATCTGGATATTCTTCCGTTGCAAGTTTTGATGCAGAATAAACGGAAGCCCCCGCTTCTGATACAATCGCGTAATGTACTTCTTTTTGGTATTTTTCTTTTACTTCTTTTATAACATCAGCTACAAATAATTCTGACTCTCTAGATGCCGTTCCGTTTCCAATAGCAAACATATCAACATTGTACCTGGCAATTAAGTTTATTAGAGTTTTCTTTGCGCCCTCTACATCATTTTGTGGCTCTGTTGGGTAAATTGTGGTAGTATCTAATAGTTTTCCTGTTTCATCAATCACGGCTATTTTACAACCAGTTCTATAGGCTGGGTCAAAGCCAATTACTGTTAATCCTTTTAATGGTGCTCCTAATAATAATTGTTTTGCATTTTTTCCAAATACTTTGATAGCTTGTTCTTCTGCTTTTTCAGTTAAATCGGAACGAATTTCTCTTTCAATGGATGGCTCAATTAATCTTTTCCAACTATCTAAAATGGTTTCTTTTAAATAAGAAGTAAATTGATTTTCGCCTTGTAAAATGTCTTTTTCTATTACTTCTATGATTTTCTCTTCTGGCTTTTCCATTTTTACTTTTAAAAATTCTTCTTTTTCTCCACGGTTAATAGCTAGAATTCTATGGCTTGGAAGGCGATTTACTTTTTCACTAAATTCATAATACATTTCATAATTTGACTTTTCGTCTGGCTTTATTGCTCTTGTTTCTATTGTACCTTCACGATAAGTAAGTCTTTTTATTTGCTTACGGTAGTTTGCATTGTCTGAAATGTTTTCGGCAATAATATCTAGCGCTCCTGCTATTGCTTCTTCTTGCGTATTTACTTCTTTTTCTTGGTTAATATATTTTTTTGCAAGCTCCTCGATTGGTGTCTTTTCTTTTTGCATATAGATAATATCTGCCAAAGGCTCTAATCCTTTTTCTTTGGCAATGGTTGCTCTTGTTCTTTTTTTCTGTTTATATGGCCTGTAAATATCTTCTACTTCAGCTAACGTTTTAGCAAGTTCTAAGCTAACTACGATTTCATCAGTTAATTTGCCTTGACTATCAATAGAATTGACTACTTCTTGTTTTCTTTCTTCTAAATTCCTTAAATAGGTAAGTCTTTCTCCTAAAGTTCTTAAAATTTCATCGGAAAGTCCACCAGTTGCTTCCTTACGATAACGCGCAATAAATGGTATGGTATTGCCATCATCAATTAGTTTAATGGTTGTTTCTACTTGATTTTCCTTTACTTGTAATTCTTCTGCAATTATTTTTGTAATATTCAATTTCTTTGCCTCCTGTTTTTGGGGACGGAGGAAAAAAACAGGTATTATTTTTGTTCTTTTCTATAAATTTTTAATCCTTCCATTGTCCCTCTTTTTATTCCTAAAAAATTTCCTATTTCTATATATTTTATATTTTCTTTTTCTTTTAAGTATAATATCAATTCTTTTAATTTTTCCCTATTAGAAAATATTTGGTATAGTTCTATTTTGTTGAATTTTAGAAATCTCTTTATAGCATTATATATTACTTCATCATTTTTTTCTATATCTATATCAAAAAATTTTTCTTCTACTTCTTTTTTACAACAAATTTCTTGATAGTCTTGATAGGAAAGAATTTCTCTTTCTTTGTTATAATGTTGATATTTTTTTAGATAAAATCTGTAAGAAGAAAATTGATATTCTTCCATACTGCTTACTATTTTTGCCTTTACAGGGTTCATATGAATATATTTGATGCATTGAATGAAGTATCTTTTTGAAGTAATTGGCTCGCTTACATATCGATCTCGAAACACATAACCTACTCGATTGTTCTCCATATAGTTATAGTATTTTGCATATAAGCTATTTACTTTTTGCATTAGTTTTGCCATATCTTCCATTTTTTCTATTTTTATTAAAAAATGAGTATGATTTTCCATAATGCAATATGCTATTGCTTGAATATTTAATTCTTTTGCATATTTTTTGAAAATTTTTAGATACTGATAGATATATCTTTCTTTTTTAAAGATATACTCTTTGTTAATTCCTTGTGTTATAACATGAAAAAAAGAGGCTTGTTTATAATTCCTTGCTAATCTTGCCATATGTTGTACTCCTTTTCTTTGAATTTATAATTGCCCCTATTTATATATTCTTACTAATTTTCTTTTTTCCTTCTATTTTTTGGAAATTATGTAAATTGCTTTTTCTTACTTTTTACTTTTCAATTTTCCTGTTTTTTTCCTCCGTCCCCAAATACAGTTATTCTATTCCTAAATATTCATTATAAGTTACTTCTCTATCTGCCACTTTGTCTAGTTTAATGTCAATAATTCTATTGGCTACTGTTTGTGTTAATTGATGGTCGTGCGATGTGAATAAAATGTTTCCTTTAAATTTTTTCATTCCTTCATTTAGTGCTGTGATGCTTTCCATGTCTAAGTGGTTGGTTGGCTCGTCCATGATAAGCAAGTTTGCTCCTGATAACATCATTTTGGATAGTACGCATCTTACTTTTTCTCCTCCTGATAACACTTTTACGTATTTTAATGCTTCCTCTCCTGAAAATAACATTCTTCCTAAGAAGCTTCTCACGTAGGTTTCATCTGGGTCTTTCGAATATTGTCTTAACCAATCGGTAATGGTCATGTCTTCTTCAAATAAATAGTTGTTATCCTTAGGGAAATAGGTACTTGTGATGGTGGTTCCCCATTCTACTTCTCCTTCATCTGGTTCTAATTCTCCTGCTATGATTTGGAATAAGACGGTTTTTGCATTTTCGTTATCTGCTAAAAAAGCTATTTTATCTCCTTCTTTTACTACAAAAGATACATTATCTAATAGTTTTTCACCATTGATGGTTTTGGAAATATTTTTTACTTTTAAAATTTCCTTTCCTGGCTCTCTATCTGGCTTGAAGTCTATATATGGATATCTTCTGTTGGATGGTTTTATTTCGTCTAGTTCTATTTTTTCTAATGATTTTTTTCTGGATGTAGCTTGTTTTGATTTTGATGCATTGGCGCTAAATCTAGCAATGAAGGCCTGTAATTCTTTGATTTTTTCTTCTTTCTTTTTATTGGCTTCCTTCATTTGTTTTGCTAGAAGTTGGCTTGATTCATACCAGAAGTCGTAGTTTCCTGGATATACTTTGATTTGACCAAAGTCTACGTCTGCTATATGGGTACATACTTTATTTAAGAAGTATCTGTCGTGAGATACGACGATAACGGTGTTTTCAAAGTTGATTAAAAATTCTTCTAACCATGCAATGCTTTTTAAGTCTAAGTCGTTGGTAGGCTCGTCTAATAGTAAGATGTCTGGATTTCCAAATAAGGCTTGTGCTAGTAATACTTTTACTTTTTCTTTTGCTTCTAATTCACTCATTAGTTTATAGTGTTTTTCCGTCTCTATTCCTAAATCGTTTAACAATTGAGCGGCATCAGATTCAGCATTCCATCCATCTAACTCAGCAAATCTTTCTTCTAATTTGGCTGCTTTCATTCCATCTTCTTCGCTAAAGTCTGGTTTCATATAGATAGCATCTTTTTCTTTCATTATGCTATATAGTTCTTGATTTCCCATGATAACCGTGTCCATAACGGTATATTCTTCAAAAGCAAAGTGGTCTTGTTTTAATACCGATAGTCTTTCTGTTTTTTCCATAGTTACTTCGCCTTTGCTTGGTTCTAATTCTCCTGATAATACTTTTAAAAATGTTGATTTTCCAGCTCCATTTGCTCCAATGATACCATAACAACATCCTTTATTGAATTTGATATTGACATCTTCAAATAGTGTTCTTTTTCCAAAGCGAATGGTTACGCCTATTGCATTTAACATGTTTTTTCCTCCTTGTTTTTTATCTTTGCCATTATATATGATTTTTGCTTTTTTTTCAAGGGGCTTGGATGATTTTGGTAATTTAGTTGATTCTATTATGTAAATGTTATATATTATAAAAGAAGGTAATAAGTTAAGTAACTTACTACCTTCTTTTTTGTGTGTAATTTTTTGCATATTTATATTATGATAGATGATAAATATGCGTTTTTGTTTTTATGAATTTTGGTCAAATATTAGTTTTATTCCCCATAATCCAGAAATTCCTACTAAAATATAGATAATTCTAGAAATAATAGAGAATCCACCAAAAATGGCTTCTACTAAATTGAAATTAAAAATTCCAATTAGTCCCCAGTTAAGAGCACCAATAATAATTAATACTAATGCTATGGTATCTATTATTTTCATATTCTTCCTCTCCTTTTTTGTAATTTCAGTTTTATTATATGCTGTTTTTTCCTTTTTATACAAAATTTTATTATTTATTCTTTTTTTATTCCAAAAAATGTTTCAAAAAAAGAAAAGGGGTGTCCCCACCGTTCCATTTTGGAACGAAAAGGGGCGTCCCTCTTGTTTATTTGTTCAATGTTTGCTTCTTTTTTACTTGTCCAGTTGTTTGACCTGTTTTTTTCCTCCGTCCCCAAATACATCCCCAAATACAGGTTAGTCTAACATATCTTTTTTCTTTAGCCATATCATTGCTATGATTCCTAGAATTACTGAGAAAGCGACTACTACGTAAAATGCCCATGGACTACTAGAAAATTGCATTGGCACTTGCACGTTCATTCCCCAATAACTTGCTATCATGGTTGGTATGGCAAGAATAATAGTAATAGATGTTAAAAATTTCATGACTCCATTTAAGTTGTTGGAAATAATAGATGCGTAAGCGTCCATGGTTCCATTTAAAATGTCACTATAAATCTTTGCCATTTCAATTGCTTGTTTATTTTCTATAATAGAATCTTCTAAGATGTCTTCGTCTTCGTCATATAGTTTAATGATTTTTCCTCTTAGTGTTTTTTCCATTACTACTTCGTTGGATTTTAAAGAAGTGGTAAAGTATACCAAGCTTTTTTCTAAACTTAGCATTTTCAAAAGTTCTTTGTTTTTTAAGGAATTTTTTAATACGTTTTCTGCAATTTCGGTTTCTTTATTAATTTTCTTTAAGTATTTTAAATATAATTCTGCATTTTTATAAAATATTTGCAATATCATTCTACTTTTTTTATAAGTAATAGTATTCGTTTTTACTTTTTCTAGTTCTGATACCACTTTATTTTGTTTTAAACTAACCGTAATGAAATAATCATCTTTTACGACTATCATACCAAGTGGCATCGTAGAATATACTTGTTCGTTATTTTCTTTTTCAATTACTGGAACATCAATAATAAATAAAATGGTATTATCGTCTTCTTCCATGTCTATTCTGGCTTTTTCTTCATAGTCTAAAGAATAACGGATAAAGTCTTCTTGGATTTGTAATTTTTTGCATACTTTTTTAATTTCCTCTTCTGTTGGGGCAACCATATTAATCCAATTTCCTTTTTTATATTCTTCTGTTTCTTCGATTTTGTTTGTTTCTAAATTTGTTTGATACATTTTTACCATTTTTATCACCCCTTATATAAAAAATAGCAATTTTGTAATGAAATTTTTTATTTACTTTTTATTATTATATCTATTTTTCCCTATTTATTCAACAAAATATAAAATATTTTCTCGCTCATTTTATTTTATAACAATATTTTATATAAAATTTTGATTGCTTTTGGAATGTTTTTTGTCCTTTTAAATTAATTTTTAATATTATCCCTGTATAAATAAAAGAAGGGGTGTCCCACCGTTCCATTTTGGAACGAAAAAGGGCGTCCCTCCTGCCTGTTCTTTCTTTCTATTTGACCTGTTTTTTTCCTCCGTCCCCAAATACAGATAGATGCTACTGGGATTAATACTATAATGTATGGTATTATATATCTTGATTTTGCTTCCCACAAGATATGAAAAGCGAATCCTCCAATGAAAATTGTTATTAAAAATAGCAGTTCTAGTGAAAGATTTTTTCTATTTTGTATTAAGACAAGTAAGCTACATATGCAAGTAATTAATAATAGTACTTTTTGGTAAAAGGTTAATGGTCCGATTATATTTTCTAGCGGAACATAGTCTACGTTATTGTTTTCTATTGCAGAGTAGGTATTTTCTGTCCACATGGAAGCAAGTTTGTCTCTGTAAAATACAAATGCTTCTTGTTTATTTTGTATAAAATAGTTTAATCTATTTTTTATTTCTTGTGGATATTCTTCTTTTGCCTTTTCTGGCTCTTTTAATGCTAGTTCTCCTCTTGCCTCATTGTACCAACCGTTTCCTCTCCAACTTTCTTCCATTGCCATTAGAAAATAACTGATATTTGGATATGCTTTGCTTTTATCCATATTATATTTGTTTAAATAATAGTTTTTTACGAAAGAAGAAGGAATAATTGAAATTATTATATACAAAATAATCATTCCTATTTTTATTATATTTTCTTTTCCTTGTCTTTTGGTAATTCCTTTTACTAAGTTTAAACCTAAGTAAATCACAGTTGCTATAATAAATATTAAACTGTTCATTCTCATCATATAAGCGAACATTGTAAATATTGAAGCCCATATTGGATATTTTATCTCGTTTGTTTCTCTATAGAGCATCATAAAGTAAACTGAAAACAAACATAGCGCTAGGCTTGGAATGTCTCCATAGATGAATGTTGTTAGCATTGGTAAAGAGATAAAGGTGAATATTAATGTAAATAGTAATACTTTATTTGTTTTGTATTTTTTTGTTAGTTGTTGGCTAATTTTATATAATGCTATTACTATTGCTATTGTTCCTATAATATTGAAGCCTCTTAAGATTGCGATTCCATCAAAATGAATTAATCGAAAAACAATGCTAAATACAAATGCTAATGATATTTGTTGATGATATGCTTGCATATAATCTCTTAATGGAATTCCTGCGTATGTTAAGTTTGGTAAATATTCTTCTAAATTGTTTCGATAGAAAGTTTGCGCTAAGTTACAAGCATGAATTTGGTCTCCTACAATGCCTGGTCTAATGATAATTACCCATGCTATTTGAAATATGATATACAGTGCAAATGCTGTTCTATAGCAGTATTTTCTTATTTTTTGTTTTTTATTTGTATCTTCATCAATGTATAATTTTTCATTTACAATTTTTGTTATTGCAAATATTATGATTCCTACTGCTATGAGTCCTATGATATAAATAATTGAGTTTCTAGTAATTGTAATATGTTCAGATAAATCTAAATTTGCAGTGTAAAAGATATTTAATATAATAACTATACTTAAAAATAGAATTCCTATCATTTGGATGATTCTTTTCAATTGCTTTTGCCTCCTTTTAAAGTTTACTAAGCGAATTATAACATATCTGCTTTTACCCGTCAAAAATTTTATATTTTTCCGTCACTCTTTTCTATTATGATGGTTTCTATTGCGAAATCTATTTTTCTATGATAAAATTCGTGCAAAGGAGGCAAATTTTATGTTAGACAAATGGAAAAAAATTGATATAAAATATTATCATATTGCCCTTATTATAGTAGGAATTATTTTTATTTCTCTTTCTATATTTCATAGTAATATGTGGTTCGATGAAAGTTATTCGGTTGCCATTTCTAGACATTCTTTTTCGGAAATTTGGAATATTACGGCACATGATGTTCATCCTGCTTTTTATTATTTTTGTTTGCATTTCTTAAGTTTCTTTTTTGGAAGTAATTTGATTGTTTATCGAATTTTTTCTGCAACAACCATTGCTTTGCTTGGCATTTTAGGCTACACTCATATTCGTAAAGATTTTGGAGCAAAGGTAGGTATTTTATTTTCTTTTCTTTCTTTATTTTTACCAGTAGCTAGCCAATATGCAGGAGAAATTAGAATGTATTCTTTAGGTATGCTACTTGGAACTATTATGGCAGTTTATGCTTATCGCATTTATCAAGGAAAAATTGGTAAGCTAACTTTCTTTTTCTTTGGAATTAGCAGTTTACTTGTTTCTTATACGCATTATTATGGTTTAATGCTAGCTGGTATTGTTAATTTATTACTTTTTGTTTATTTATGTATTCATAGAAAAGATAGAAAAAAAGATTTAATTACTTTTGTTATAACTGCTGTTTTACAAGTTCTTGGCTATTTACCATGGCTTATTTGTTTTCTTACTCAATTAAAAGGTGTTTCTGGTGGATTTTGGATTAGCTTATCTTTTCCTGGTACCATTTACGATATTTTAACAGTACAATATAAAGGAAATTTATCTTTTTCTCCTATTCTATTATCTACCGCATTTTATGCTTACCTTATTTTTCTAATTTCTTCTACCAAAAAAGAAGAAAGAAAGCCTGGTATTTTAGGGATTGTGGTTTACTTTTTGATGATTCTCATTCCTTTACTTTTCTCTTTGTGTATGGCTAGTGTTATTTTACTAAATCGCTATTTATTAATTGCTACTGGACTTCTTATTTTTGCCATTGCCTTTTTTATGGCAAAAGATACAAAAACTTGGAGGATAATTACTATATGTATCATCATTACAATTCTGGCTATCTTTAGTAATATTAGTATGATAAAAGAAAACTATACGACAAGCAATACAGACTGGCTTGCTTATATGAAAGAGGAAATTCAAGAAGAAGATATTATTGTGTATTCTAATGCTATCAATGGGGCGGTTATTACCACAAATCTTTCTCAATATTTTGATAACCAATCTTATTTCTATGATAAAGAGCATTGGAATGTAGAAGAAGCTTATAAATCTTATAGTCCTTATATGAAAATTGAAGATACATTAGAGGAAATTTTAAATGATTATCATGGTAGAATTTGGCTAATTGAAAGTGAAAATACGCATTCTTTACAAGATGAGATTGATGAAAAATATGATATTACAAAAATTGATAGCAAAGAGTTTAAAGTTCCTTATAAAAATTATACTTATACGATTGAGCTAATTGAAAAATAGATATGAATTATTAGTTAATCATTTTTAACAATATTAAAAATAGAGATTATCGTACTAATTATTTAGTAAAATATTCTCTATTTTTATTTCTTATTTAACATATTTTTATTTTATGTCTTTATATTTTTTGTTTTTCTTATAAATTAATGCTAATATAATTAATGTTATTATAATACTACTTTCTACTATCATACTTACACCAGTTTGTGGCAATTTTCCTGTAGCTACAGTTTTATCACTCTCATTTGAATCTCTACCATTGTTGCCACCATTCGTTGTATCATTATTGTTTAAACTTCCATTATCTTGTGTTTTTTCACCATTAGATTTATCTATATCTTCTTTTGAATTTTCTGTAGAAGGCTTTGATAAATATGTATATTTTATTTTTGTTCCAATAGCATATTCTGCAATTTTAGATCCTTCATAACAATATATGGTTAACTCATCAATATGATTGTTAAATACTGTATCTTCTGTAGGATATAAACTAAACCAACCAATATGTGTACAATTATCTAAAATTGTAGCTTTTTTTAACTGTGAGCAATCCTTAAAAGCATAATAATCAATATTTTTAACTGTTTTTGGTATATCTATTTCTACAATACTTGTTCCTGCAAATGCATAACAATTTATTTTTGTAACAGATTCTGGAATATGCACGGAAGTTATCCCATAACATCCTTGCAATATACCTGCTGGAATTTCTAAAAGACCTTCTTCAAATGTTACAGAAGTTAATACTGTAGTTCCTGTAAATATTCCTGTATTTACACTTGAACCATCTACTAATGTTTTTGGAATTTTTATTTCTTTTAATTTAGGACAATTTTTGAATGAATCAAAACTTATTGATTTTAAACTTCCTAAATCTACTTTGGATAACTTCTCACAATTTGCAAATGCATCGTAATCAATACTAGAAACAGAATTTGGTAAAATAACTGTTGTAATTCCCGTATTAGCACATAGATAAGACGGAATAGTCGTT
>CANQTK010000042.1 GCA_947626735.1 uncultured Clostridia bacterium | reverse complement strand
AAATTTTCTTGATATTTTGAAAGTGAAATTCTTTCTAATATTCTTTCAAACATAAATCTTTGTAATAGTTCATAATGATTTAATTTATATTTTCGTTCTATCTCTTTTGATTTTTCTTTTAGTGCTTTATATTTTATCACTTAATTAATACCTCCATTATAGTAGTTAATTTTTCATATACATTAAAATTTTTAGCATATTCATCTAATAGTTTCAGATTTTTATCTTTTGAATTGAAATAATTTTTTAAAATCTTATTATATAACTCTATATCATATTCATCTTGATTTTTTAACATATCACATATACATCTTTCTGCGTTATATACTTTTATAGGATTACCATATGGGCTTATAATAGTAACTTTTCCTATATTTAGTTTTTCTTTTGATACATAATGAATTTTTACTTTTTCTCTAATACTTTTATGAAAATATGTTGTAACATCAATTTCATATGGAGCTCTTTCACTTAGATTTAATAAATGAAATGCAGTATTATATGAATAAATAACATTGTTATAACGTTTTTGTAAAATATAATATTCATCTTCAATTAGCTTATTATCAATATATAATCCTCTCGCTATTTTTCTAATTAATCCTTTTTCAATTAATTCAGGAATATATCTTCTTGGTATTCCATTTTGTTCAAATTCACTTGATGTAACATATCCATTATTATTTTTTAAAACTTTTTTTATTTTTTCAACATTCATATTAATCCTCCATTACAAACGTACTACAATTTTATCATTTTGTAGTACGTTTGTAAATATTATTTCTAAAATTTGGCAAATTTTATTATTACTTGCAATTTTTATAATAAATTAAAATAAATTAATAAAGGTGCGATGTTTAACATCACACCTTTATTAATTTTATTATTGCTTATATGCATTTTCGTGAATGTGTTTATCCCACCATTCTCTTCCGCTTTCATAGAAGTTTTTAATATCTTCTTCTGTTAATTGTTTTCCTTTTGTTGATAAAAATTCTGTAGGTTCTTGTATGTTAGTATTATTAACATCTGTAAATGTAACATCAAATGTATTGGCTGAACTCTTTTGACTTGTTTTTATGCTTTTTATATATTGTTCACTATCATCTAGTTCAACATATACTGTTACTGTTTCATTTAAAGCCCATTCAGCAGAACTATAACTTGGATTTGAAAGATAGTTTTCTTTTACCCAATTATTATATTTATCTCTGTTTAAGGTTACTTCATAAGCATGTGCTTTTTCATCTGTTAATTTTACCTTATCAATAGCATTGATAACAGTTTCTCCCATAACATCAGTTAACATTGTAACTTCTTGTATAGCACGACCTACTTTTTGTGGATGAACATATACCCAGTCATTTAAATATACTCCACTGTCTTCTTCATTTTCTATTTTCTTTCTAGCAACTACACTAAGTTGACTAGATTCTTCAGCTACACCAGCATATTTTACTGAGAATGTATATTCTTCTACATTATCACCATTATCTGATTTTAAATAAGTTAAGCCTTGATTTTTATTATATTCATAAGTAAATTTTTCAGTATAACCATTTATTTTATTATTCTTTGTTACCGTAAAGCTATTTGCTTCAAGTGTAGCTTTTGCTGCTTGATTGATTTTTTCTTCAAGTGTTTCTACATCACTATAGTCTATTGTATAAGTTTCAGGTTTTACTTCATTTTTTTCTTTTCCGTCAACATCTACTGTAATCTCATATACTTTTCCTTTATTGCCTGTTATTTTTGAAGATTTAATTGCTTCTAGTTCTAATTTTATTGTGTTTGCATTACTTACTGTTGCAATTCCGTTTTCATTATTTTCATCATATTTGTATGTTTGTTTGTTTCCATTAGGGTCTGTCACTTCTACTGTAGATACACCACTTTGGAAACTATCTGATGTTAACGTTACTGGTATCATAAATTTTCCATCTTCATTTTGAGTTGAAAGTGTACCAGAAACTTTATTTCCATTTGTTGATAATCCAGAAACTTTTTCAAAGTTAAGTGCAACGACAGGTTTAGTTCCATATATAGCATGAAGTATAGTCGTAGTATGTTCATTAAGTTTATTTTGTGCTGGTGTAGAAGTATTCTCTATTTTATTTCCTGAGCCTTTAGTACCTATTTCAAAGTATAGAAATACATCACTACCAGATTGAGCCGTTGCTTCCCCTATTTTATATCCTAAACTTTCTAAATTGATTTCTTCACCATAGTAATAAACTTGAATATAATCAAAAGGATGTACTGTATTCTTTTCATCCATTATACCTACATAATAAATTTTTGAATTATTAGGATTATTGTAATAGAAAGCTCCATCATATCTTTCTGTAGTTGTATGAATTCCTTGGTTAGTTTTTCTATCAACTAAACAATATTTATTATTTTTCGTCATACCATTAGCAATTACTT
Source organism: uncultured Clostridia bacterium (assembly GCA_947626735.1). Lineage (GTDB taxonomy): Bacteria > Bacillota > Clostridia > TANB77 > CAG-508 > UMGS1663. The sequence goes on along the minus strand of CANQTK010000042.1, from coordinate 10,369 downwards.
TAGCATTTCCCTCCACATCATGGTCAGGATATCCTTCCTCTGGTTTAGTAGGGTCTGTATTTTTTGTATAGGCAGTAACAACTGATATTGTAGGACAATTATAAGATTCGTCATCATTTTTTACATTTGTTGCTGTTAAGTTACCTTTTACTATAATACTCGAATTCATTTCTTCTGTTGTCGCTGTTTCTTGGTTAATTTTACCTGATACATCAATATTATCAACTATAACAGTAGCTCCATCTTCAATTCTTAATTCTGATCTTTTTCCACCAGTAATTTTTAAATCTTTAATAGTTACTGTTCCTTCTCCCTTTTGAATATCAACTGCATAATTTACATCTTCGCCTTCACTTACTTGTAATGTTGTAGTTGGTTCTTTTTCTGGCTTAGTCATTGGCATAATTGTAACATCATGGTTAGCTGTAATATCGATTTCAGCATTTGCTGTATAATTACCATCAACATATACTGTACTGTACTTTTTACTACTACTTGCTGCTTCTGCAAGGTCTTGAGCTCCTAATTTAGAATCTGGGTTTTGTTTTACAACTGCGAAATCAGAGTCAAACTTAAATGTATAAGTTTTATCTTCATCTTTTGTTATAGGAGTTTTTTCTCCATCTACTATATCTACTAAAGTTACGGTATTATCTACACTGCTAATTTTTATTGTAAATTCTTTATTATCGTACTCTAATTGGTCTAAAGTAGCATCCGCTTCATGATTTTCTAATTCTTTATCAAATGCACCTTTTGCACCTTTAACTATTTCCTCTTTTAAATGTTTTCCATTATCGTCTAATAAGTTTCTACCAGAGTTGTCAGTATATTCTTTTTCATTATCAACGCTATATGTTGAATTATATTCTACACTCTGTTTTCCAACATTCAAGGTAATACCTGTTATTTCATTTTTTTCAAGTATATATGCTATTGTTCCAGGAATACTTGTTTTTGCAAGTTCTTCTAACTTAACATTAGGTTTAGCAATAGTCATTGTTATTTCATTTTCAGCTTGTGATAAATGAATTACTTCTGAATAATCTGCTGAATTTTCAATCACATCTTTTACAAATGCATCTACATTTAAATTCCAATGTGCAGTTAATGTTACATCTTCATCTGTTCCTGTTTTAAAGCCGTATTTACTTTCTGATACATTTTCTGATCCTTTATACCAACCATCAAATGTACGATAATCTGTTTCATTATCTTTTAAATCTTTTAAATCTACTATTTCGTTTTCATATACAACGGCTGTTTCAGTTTTATCTTTACCATCCTTATCTTTATAGCTATATGTTATTTTGTTTTCTGTTTCAAATTTTAAGTCCGAATAATCAATAGTATATTCTGCTGGAACAAAATCAATTCCATCACCATCAAAGTCTATTTGGTATTTTATTACTTTCTGCTTTTGGCTTTCTCCATATTGTTTTCCATCTTTTTCAATTTTAAATAACACAAGTACCCAACCTTGTTCATATTCTTCCTTCGTTGGTTTATAAGTTTTTGTTTCACCATTCTCTGTGTTTAATATAAGTGTCCATGAATGAGAATATTTATTTAAACTTTCATCACCTTTTCCAGGGAATTCAATCATAATAGGAACAAAATATCCATTGTTGTTGTTGAAACTATTTTCTAATGTTTGCTCTTTAATTTTTCCTGTTAAACCTTTTTTAGACTCCTGTTGCGTTTCTCCTTGAGTTTCAGTTTTAACTGTTACCTCTTTGCTTGTTTCAAAATTATATTTATATTTTTGTAATTCTTCAACTGCTTTTTTATCTGATGATATACTATTTTCGGTTGCTACTTCATAGTTACCAAAATTTCCTTTAGAAGTAGCTTGTAGTTTTAATTCACTCCAATCTACTGTAATTGTATATGGCTCGTATTTTGGTCCTTCTCCGTCCATATCAACTTCAATAGTGAAGGTTTTTGTTTCAGCATCTGGATGAAGATGTTTTAACATATATATAGTATTGTTATCGTCAAAATTTTCACCCGTCCATGAAAATGTTTCTGTTCCATCTTTAATGTTAACCGTAGAATTATTACTTTTACTATCCTCTGTCTTAATTGCAAATGCTATATAATAACCTGTGTCATGTTCATCTTCAAAAGGAAGTTTATCTGCGGCATCATCAAATATTGGAAGAAATCCTTTTACTTTTACTGTATTTCCATCTGTTGTATATTCAACACTATAATCTTCTGGTGCTTTCCAACCATAATCTGTTTCTAATTTTGTTTCACTTTTAGCATCTTCAACTGTAGATTTTGAGTTCTTTTTTAATTCTAATTGTGAAAAGTCAATTCTAATTTTTGTTGAAACTCCGTCAATATCTACAATAATATCACGATATCCATCTGATGTTTCTTCTCCAACTTCACTTTCTTCAACTTCCATTAAAACTGTTACTGTTTTTGTGTTAGAATCAAAAGTTGCTTCATTATATTTTGTCCCTTCCTTATCTGTTGGAACTTTTACTTTAGCTTTATTTACATCAATTCCATCACCTAATTTTATTGTATATGCAAAATAGAAACTTGATGTTTTATCTCCAAATCCTTTAACTCCTTCTTGTTCAGTTACATATCCTGTTACATTATATAATCCATCTTTTCCTTCTATTTGATATGTATTTTGTAATGTATAATTAAAATCTTTAAAATCTTCATCTTCGCTAGAAACTGTTATTGCAGCTGGTGCATTATATGAAAATTTAATTCTATAATCTTCTGCTTCTTTATTATTTTGTGAATGAACATTTTCTTTGTCTAATGTTATAGTTAATGTTAATTTATCTTGTATTGCAACTAAATCTCCTAAGGTAACTTCATTAAATGAAGCTTTTTTAGTTAATTTCGCTAATAATTCGCCAAATTGTTCCCAAGCTTTTGTATTTAATCCAGTTCCATCGACAACATCATCTGCATCAAAAACAACATTATCTGTTCCATTAGATATTGTGATTGATAGAACATTATCTGCTTTTACTATATTAACGATATCTGCAAGAAGTCCTATATTTTCAATTTCACTATTCTTTTTATTTAAGTCATATATATGAAATGTTACTATTTTATTTTCTTTATCAAAGGTTGCTCCATAAAATTCATTCTTTTGAATTTTATTTTGTGCTTCTTTTAATAATTCATCCGTATTGACTTCATCATACCATGTTGCTTTTAATTTTAGGTTGCTATTAACAATATCCGTGTCAAAATTCCATGCTGCTCCTTCTTGACCATTTTCTACTTTTACCCATGCTTTGAATTTTTTTCCTGTTCTAGTTGGTGCATTTGCTCCTGTAATTAAATCTTTGCTAATTTTTTCGCCTTCTTCTACTGTAATGGATGTTTTATTATCTGCAAATTTTCCTTGATCTAAATCAAATGTTACTGTGAAAAGGTCTTTTATATAGTTATAGTCAATATAACGAATATTAAATTTATTAGGAAAAGATGTTGTTCCTAATAAATTATTTTCCTTTTTCCATTCTGTTACTTTACCAGTAAATGGGTCTCTTTTTGCACTTATTTGATGAATGGTCATTGCATCTAATGCTGCATCTTTATTACTTCCATTAAATTCTATTTGTATGCTTTTAGCTGCTAGCATAAGATCTTGGGTTGTTAATGTATGTTGTGAAGTGAAAGCATATTCACCAACAACATATATGTAACTTACTTTTTTATTCTTATTAACATACAAATTTGATGCTTTTTCTCCTAATTCACTAGGTGTAACTTCCCTAGCAAATATAGGCACAGTTAATGCAAAAAATGAAATCAGACATAAAATAAACAATTTTCCATATTTTTTCATTTTTTTAATTCCTTTCCTAATTTAATTTATTACTACAGTTGCTTTTCTAGTAGTTCTGTCTGAAAAGTTAATTACTGCTGTTGTTATATTTTTATTAACCACTGTTGAACTTACTGATCCATCTTCTTTAAATATAGGTGATCCGTTATAAGTAAATGATATGTATCCAGTAAAATCTTTGCCATCTTTTGTTACTCTAAAATCATATTGCGTTATTGCATCAGTTACTTCCATTTTTCTCGCTTTTAAATATATTTTGTATACTGAGCTAACTTTTACTTTATGTTCAGCTGATTTTCCATTTGATGTTTTTGCTGTTATTGTTACTTCACCTTCGCTTATTCCTTTAACATTTCCATTTCCATCAACTGTTGCTATGCTGCTATCACTACTGCTCCAACTAACAGTTTTATTAGTTGCATTATCTGGTTTTACCGTTGCACTTAATTGAATCGTATTTCCTACTTCTACTGTTGTTGATCCAGAAATAATTATGTCAGTTGGGTCGACAGTTGTTGGTTTGGTTTGTTCTTCTGGTTGGCTTGGTGTAGTTGGATTATCTGGTGTAGTTGGTGTGCTTGGATTGCTTGGGGTTGTTGGTGCGCTTGGCGTATTTGGCGTACTTGGATTACTTGGTTTGCTATTATTATTGTTATTATTGTTGTTATTGCTACTATTGTTGTCATTGTTATTGATATTTGAATCTTCTTTTTGTGCTATTGTTACTGTGCAACTTGCAGAGTAGTTTTCATCTTCTGTTGCTACCGTAATGGTTGTCACTCCTTCTTTTAATGCTTTAATATTACCGTTTTCATCAACTGTAGCAATACTTTCATCACTAGAAGACCATACTAACTTAACCGATTCAGTATTTTCTGCAAGTAATGTTGCTATAAGAGTTGCACTTTCACCTGGTGTTAATGTTAATTCTGTAGCATTAAGAGAAATGCCTTTTACTTCTGCATTACCTAGCACTGCCCATTCTGCTTTTAACGTCATATTACTTTTTACTGGAATAGTAAAGTCATATAACTCATTTAAATAATACCAACCCCCAAAAATATACCCTTCTCTAATGGGGTCATCTGGTTGTTCTATTTTATCATTTTCTTTTACTTTTACAGAAGCTATTTGGCTTCCACCATTGCTATCAAATGTTATTTCATATTGTTTTTTATGAAATAAAAAAAATAAAAGTAAAGATATCATCAGTAGACATACCAGAATGATGGTAATAATTAAAATACCTCTCTTTTTTTCTGTTTCTAAAAATTTTTGTTCCATTAACTTATATTCCCCTTTCTTTTTTATTTTTATGGTTAACTAGTTACATCTCTATAGTATATATATTGTACCATTTCATATTTATGAAAGTCAATTACTATTCCAAAATAAAACCTCTTTTTGTGCTATTTTTTACATAATTCGACTTTTTTCTTGATGGAAAATAAAAAAATAGAAATTTTTTTGCATTGATTAAGATTTTTTGCATGTTGATTTTCATTTCTTTCATAGTACAAAATTATTGAAAACTCTCTTTTTCTTCTTTTAACATTTAAAAAAAGATAAAAAAATAACCTTACAATTTTGTAAGGCTATCTTTTTATCTTGTATTGTTTAGATTACCTTTCTTTTCTATTTTGTTGTACTAATAAAATTTTATCGTTTCTTTGGTAAAAACGCATTCATAATTTTATTTTGTATTTTCCTTATTATTTAGCCATTCTATTAAATTTTCAAATTCTTCATACTGGTTTTCAAAAAATTTATTTTGTTTCATTAACTTTATAATATCATTTTTAGAAAGCCATTCTATAGAATCAACCTCTTCTTTTTGTAATTTTAACTTTGTAATATCTTCTATGTCCATTTTTATATAATAATCATCCCAGAAAATTCTTTCTTCTTCAGATTTGCCTGAAAAATATAATTGTAAATCTTTAGGGTTTAATTCTAGTTCAATTTCTTCTTTTACTTCAGTTAATATTCCTTGAATACTACTTTCTACAGATTTTGGATGTCCACCTGTTGTTGCATATTTTCCATTCTTTATTTTACTTCTTTTTTGAATTAAAAATTCTCCTTTAGAATTTTGTATGAATACTAAAACTACTACTATATATCTTCCTTTGGGAGTTTCTTCGCCTTTTAATATTGTTTCACCTGTGAGATTTCTGTTTTCATCATATAAATCTCTTCTTTCCATTTCGTTTTCTCCTATCTATAAATCAACCATTTTAAGCTACAATGCTATTTATTATATTCTATACATTTTTCCTCTAGTAATTTAAAATTACAGCATCTTGATTTTAAGTTTTTTGGTAATCTTCCTTTATTATATAATTGATATAACTTAGAGGATTTATTTTTTACTTGATGATAATTTGCATTTAACCAAGCTAATTGTTCTCTTAATAATCTTTGGTATTTTAATTCTGCAATAGTTAAAGTTTCTTTGTTTAAGTCTACTAATGAATAATTATTATCATTTACAGGTATCATATTATTAAAGTTAACTGCTCCTAATTCACCATTTTTTATTTTGAAAAAATCTAAAGTATTTTTCATATTTTTATGTTTTGGCTTTGGACTTGACAATGGTGCAAAATATTGACAAGTATCTATTTGAAATAATATTCCTATAAAAGGTCTTAATTCTTTTTCGTTTTTATTATAAGCCACCTTATTATCATATTTTCTCAAGTAATCACAATAATCAGAATTAACTCTAACAATTTTTAAGTTTATAATCATTACAAATTACCTCCTCTGTATTTTAATTATACATTACTAACTATGGAAACACAATACAAAAGGATTAGAGTTTTGCCCCTAATCCCCTTTTTTAAGTTCCAATTTAATGGCTGGAAACACCGCTTTTTTTAATTCCAATTTAATGGCTGGATTCACCGCTTTTTTAAGTTCCAATTTAATGGCTGGATTCACCAACTTTTTGCTAGCTCTAGCATAAGTGTTCAGTTTTTTTTTGAGTTGTGAAACACTTGAATTACTAAATAGCTATTCTATATTAGTATATTCATTATACTATTTCTTATGCTTTATGTCAATAAAATTATTTAATTTTGCTCTAAAATTTGTTGTCCTTTTATTAAATCATAACTTACTAACGTATTTCCATCTAAATTTTCTTTGTTCATGTTAATAGCAGTAATTTGGCTATTTTCATAAGTTTTATAATAGTAAATTCCTTTGTCCATATTGCAACAAGAACTATAAATGGTAATTTCATATAAATTTTCTCCCATATATACACAGCCTCTTTGTTGACATACGCTGTCTAAGATATGAAAGAATTGGCTAATGCTTTCTGATTCTGAATCGCCAGAAATAGAATTCATTTTGGTAAAGGTTGCTTTTACAAATCTAGAGGCTGAAGATAAATCTCCTGGTAATCCCATAGCACCCATACCTCTACTATACGTTTTTAAATTTAACTCTTTTGAAAAGTTGTTTACAGGTGGTTTAGTTGATAGACTCATATAATTATTTAAGTTAAACATTTGAATATCAAATGTTGGATTATTGGTAAGTACACCTACTGGATTTTCATATATTTTAAGACCTTCTTTCACACTTTCCACTGTGATAGAAGATTCTTTATCTACAATAATCCAATGTAAAGGTGATGCTGGTAATTCTTCACTAAAGTTAATGAAAGCTATATTACTATTTTCTAATAATTTTTTAACTTCACTAATATTGGCACATTGTGCTAATACATAAGGAATAAATTCAAATGGTGCTATATTATTTTTGTCTTCTTTTTCTTCTTTATAGTCTGCATTTTCAGGAAAATTTAATCCTGCCATTCCTAATCCTTTTTCATTTATTGCATCATAATAAAGTGGATAATTATCAGATACATAAGCCATTCCTATTATGGCATAATGTTCTTTTAAATTTCCTACTTTTCTAAATTTAAATTCATAATTTCTAGGTGTTATTGTTACAGTTTCTTTGTAGGAATATTCTAAATCTAAATTTCTTCCAAAATAATGGTCCTTTGTATGATAAGTTACTGCTGTACACATATTTTTTTCCTTCTTTCTTTTTAATTTTTTATTTTAGAAAATACTTTTCCTAAACTCTCATGAATGACTAAGTCTGCTCTATTATCATAAGGTGTAGAATCTCGATTGATTAGCACTAAGTTTTTACCTCTAAAATAATGAAGAAGCCCACTTGCTGGATATACTGTTAAAGATGTTCCTGCTACTATTAGCATATCTGCGTTTTGTATAGCAAATATAGCATGATCCACTGTTTCGTCATTTAAACCTTCTTCATATAAAACTACATCTGGTTTTATTATTCCTCCACAACTACATTTTGGAATTTCTTTGCTTTCAAATACATAATTTGCATCATAAAATTTGTGGCATTGCATGCAATAGTTTCTTAACACACTTCCGTGTAATTCATATACATTTTTTGAACCTGCTTTTTGATGCAACCCATCTATATTTTGTGTAATTACTGCTTTTAATTTGCCTTCCTTTTCCAGTTTAGCTAGGTTTTTATGCGTAATATTTGGTTCATATTTTAAGCTATTCATTTTTTCTTTATAAAATTGATAAAATTCATCTGTATGGCTCATAAAAAAATGATGGCTTAATATTTCTTCTGGTGGATATTTATATTTTTGATTGTATAAACCATCTTTACTTCTAAAGTCTGGAATTCCACTTTCTGTAGATACTCCCGCTCCTCCAAAAAATACAATGTTATTACGTTCTTCTATTAGTTGTTTTAATAATTCTATTTTTTCTATTTCTTCCACTTTTCAATTGTTCCTTTCTTAAGAACATTTTTATTTTCTTATATTATTTTTTGCCTTGCCTTTTGTTAATTCATAACTTTGCATGATGAGTTCTTTTACTAGTTTTTTATCGCATTTATCTCCTAATATAATGGTGTTCCAATGTTCTTTGTTCATGTGATAGGCTGGTATAATATAGTCATAAGAATTTCTAAGCAAATCGGAATAATTTGGTTCTGTTTTTATGTTTAAATATACTTGTCCTTTTACATTCATAATTAAAGCAAACCATTTTTTATTTTCTTTGTGTTTCATTGTAACAGATACAGGGTCATCTGGAAAAGGATAATCTTGATATGTATTTTCTAATGTTAAACAATATTCTATTACTTCTTTTTTGTCCATTTTAGTATTTCTCCATTTTTTTATTAAAATTTTCTTTATAGTGATAAATGCTCTAAATTGACGATTTCTGCACCATTTTCTATTAAATCGTTTATTATATTATTATCATCAATAATTTCTGCTTTTGGTATTAAATTATTCATGCAAGTAAAAATGTAATAACCTAACAATATAATTAGTAACACAAAAATGATTAATATAATCAAAATTAGACTTTTCTTTTTCATTATTTAACCTCCCCTATGATTTATTTTTCTATTTTCTAAAATTATAGCAAATAAGCAAGTGATTGTAAATACATTCACTTGCTTATAAAAACTTTATTCATTCAAAAAATTCATTACTAAATCTATAATTACATCTTTCTCTTTTGGGTTTGACTCTGCTATTAATAATGTTAGGGCTGCTAAAGTATTATTATCTATTTTTTGTTTTCCATCTTTATATAAAATTCCATAAAAGTTTAAAAAGTATATAAATAATGTTGCTGCAATTCTTTTATTGCCGTCTGTAAATACATGATTCTTTACTATTAAATATAAGAAATTAGCACCTTTTTCTTCTATACTTTTATAAACATCTTGTCCTGCAAAACTTTGATAAACATTGCCTATAATTGACTCTAGTCCTTTATTTCTTTCCACTGCAAATAGTGAACTTTCTTCATTAAATCTCAATTTATTTATTACTTTTATACATTCACTATATTCAATTTTTCTTTCATCTATATTTCCATCAATTTTCTTAAGTGTTCTATGGTCATAGTCATCTAGTAAATCTAATGCCTTTGAGTAATCTCCAATTACTTTTAAAATTTCTTTTGCATCATTACCTTCTAATCTTTCGTCTATTCTATTTGCTATGTCAATTAGTTTTATTGTTTTTTCTAAATATTCTAATCTTTTTTGATTTACTGCATAACCTTTTAACATATAATCTTTTAGAATTTTATTTGCCCATTGTCTGAATATAACACCTTTATCAGATTTTACTCTGTATCCAATACTTAATATCATATCTAAATTATAGTATTCTATATCTCTAGTTACATTTCTTTCTCCTTCTTTTTGAACTGTCGCAAATTTTGCGACAGTTGGAATATCTTTTAATTCTTCACTTAAAGCATTGTTGATATGTTTACCAATTGTCTTTATATCCCTATCAAATAATTTTGACAATTGTTGCCTATTTAGCCATACTGTTTCGTCTTTTAAATTTACCTCCAATTTTACACCTTGATTTTCAAATAAGATAATTTCATTTTTCTTTTCTTTCATAAAAAATTCCATTCCTTTCTCGCTTCGCTCACAAGGCACACATAGGTATGAAAGCTTTGAGTTTGAAGC
>CANQTK010000041.1 GCA_947626735.1 uncultured Clostridia bacterium | reverse complement strand
TTTTGTGATAAAAATGCTTTAAAATTGATATATGAAAAAAATAAAGATAGTTATAATCAGCTTATTAAAAAAGAAGAACAAAAATTATTAACTATTAAAAATCAAATAGACGATATATCCAAAAAACTAGATAAAATGTATATGGATAACTTAAATGAAATTATAACAGATAGTGACTATTTTAGATATTCAAGAGATTTTATAGTTGAGAGAGAAAAACTTGAAAATAACTGCAAAAACATACAAGATAAAATAAAAATATTACGAAATAAAATTCAAATAAATCAAGATAAAGAAAAAACTAATCAAGTCATTGAAGAATTTTTAAAATTTAAAAATCCAAGTAAAAAAGTATTATTTGAATTAATAGATAAAATAGAATTAGATGAGTTTAAAAACATATACATATACTTTAATTTTTCAGAATTAAACATTGTGAAAGAAGGGTTAAGTAATATGAATTTCACCCAAAGTGTATAGTTAAAATTATATTGGTAACATTAGCAATGCCTCACATTTGGCATGGGTATATGATATTTATTGTAAAACAGGAGTAAGAGTACCATTTCCAATTATTGCAGATAGAAATGGTACTATTGCAAGAAAATATGGCATGATTTCTAATGATGTAAGTACCACAGAAACAGTAAGAAATGTTTTTGTAATAGACGATAAAGGTGTAGTTAGAACAATATTAGTATATCCAATGAATATAGGAAGATGTATTCCAGAAATTTTAAGAGTAGTAGAAGCTCTGCAAACAGCAGACAGCAATAATGCTTCCACGCCAGTCAACTGGGTACCATGTGAACCAATTATTATTCCTGCACCAAAAACATTTGAACAACTAGAAGAAAGAAACAGACAAATTCAAAAAGATAGAAATGGAATGGCATGGTATTTAAGTTTTAAAGAACCAAAAGATTGTAAAGTAGTAGAAAATAGGGAAAGTAAGCAACTAGAAGAAGGAAAAGAATAATAGATAATGAAGAAGTCCTTTGAAAAATGTGCAAAAAATTATAAAAAGTCCTTAAAAAAATGTGTAAAAAACTATAAAAAGTCATTTGAAAAATGTGATAAAATTCAAAAAGTACTTTGATTTTTGTGAAAAAATGTGGTATACTATATATGAATCTACTAATAGGAGAGTGATTATATGTATAGAGATAAAATGGAAGAATTAAAAAAATGGAAAAATTCTTCTAATAGAAAACCACTAATTATCAGAGGTGCAAGGCAAGTTGGTAAAACATGGCTAATGAAAGAATTTGGAAAAGAATATTATGAAAAATGTGCTTATATCAATTTTGATGATAATACAAGAATGAATAAACTTTTTGAAGAAGATTTTGATTTAAATAAAATTATACAAGGTTTAAAAATAGAATCAGGTGTTAATATAGAACCTGAAAATACATTAATTATTTTAGATGAAATTCAAGAAACACCAAAAGCGTTAAAAGCGTTAAAATACTTTTTTGAAAATGCAAATCAATATCATATTGTATCTGCAGGTTCACTTTTAGGAGTAGCAATACATGAAGGAACTTCATTTCCAGTTGGAAAGGTAGACTTTTTAGATTTAGAGCCATTAAGTTTCTTTGAATTTATGCAAGCATTAGGGGAAAATGATTTACTACAAATATTAAAGAACAATGATTTTGATATGCTAAATGTATTTAATAATAAATTAAAAGAATACTTAAAACTTTATTATTATATAGGTGGAATGCCAGAGGCAGTTAGCTCATACATAGAAAATAAAGACTTGTTGGAAGTTCGAAAAATACAAAAAAAATTATTAGATGCTTATGAGCAAGACTTCTCAAAGCATGCTCCAAGTAATATTGTACCAAGAATTAGACAATTATGGAACAATATACCTACACAACTTGCAAAAGAAAATAAAAAATTTATATATGGTCTAGTAAGGGAAGGAGCAAGAGCTAGGGAATATGAAATAGCATTATCATGGCTTATAGATTGTGGACTTGTATACCAAATAAATAGGGTAAATAATAGTAAAGTTCCATTATCTGCATACCAAGATTTTAATGCATTTAAATTATATTTATTAGATGTAGGTTTATTATCTGCTATGGCAGGAATTGATGCAAAAACTCTTTTAGAAGGAAATGAAATATTCGAAGAATTTAAAGGAAGTTTGACAGAGCAATATGTCTTATGTCAATTAAAACAATGTACAGAATTAGATGTATTCTATTGGACATCAAATACAGGAATGGCTGAAATAGATTTTATAACGCAAATAGGAAAAAATAATGTTCCAATAGAAGTAAAAGCAAGTGAAAATTTACAAGCTAAAAGTATAAAATCATTTATACAAAAATATAATACAAAAATAAATGTAAGAACATCTATGTCTAATTACAGAAAAGAGGAAAGTATTATAAATATACCTCTATATCTGATAGGAAATATAGAAAAAATTATAAAATAAATAAAAAACTATATAAATTGGTATTTAAGTTTTAAAGAACCATTTTTATTTGACATTTTTTTAAATTAACGTATAATAGAAGTAGAAAAAATTCAAAAGATAAAGAGGAAAGAAAATGGAAACAGAGAAAATAAAAAAAATTTATGAATTATTAAATAAAATACCAGTTACGAAAGAAAATGAAACAACGATTGAAGAAATAAAAGAATGCTTACTAAACGGTGATTTTATACTAGCATTAGAAAAAATACAAACGATACAATTAGAAAGTGAAAAAAAGGAACAAGAGGAAGAAAAAGAAGAATTAACAGAAACGGTGGGAATATATCCTAAAAATTTAAGTAATCCACAACTAGAATATATTTACATGGGTCTTTTATTAAATGATCCAAAACTAATTGTAAAATATTATTTCCTTCATCAAGATTGTTTTTTTGAAGAAGAAGATATTCTCAATTTATATAAAAGTGTTTTATTTACCGATGGAGGAAATTATACACCAGAAATTGCTAAAAAAGGCTTTAATTTTGCAAAAGATACCCAAGAATCTTATGAATTAAAAAAACAGTTAAAAGAAAAAATGGCAAAAGAAGACTATTCTATGGAGAATATTTATACAGAATTAAAAAAATTATTTATTTTACGAAAAAATTATTTGGAAATGCCAATTAAAGAAGTGCAAGATGCTATTGTTGATATTACTAATTATCAGTTATATCATGAAATGACAGAAGAGGAAGTAGAAAGTGCCATTAGACAAGTAAATGATACAAAAAAATTTAAAAGAGCTATTTTAAATCAAGATTTATCTAACTTTTTAAGGACAGGAGATAATAACTTAACCAATGGACTAACAATGCCATTTCCTATTTTATCTTATGTATTTAAAGGCATTCGAAAAGGAGAAACAATGGCATTTGCAATGCCATCTAACTCTGGTAAAAGTAGATTTACCATTAATTTAGCAGCTTATACGGCATTAATTCACAAAAAGAAAGTATTAATTATATCCAATGAAATGTCAGAAGAAAAAATGAGACTATGTCTTATGACGACTATTTTAAATCATCCAGACATCCAAAAAAAACATGGACAAATGCTTCATAAAACAGAAGGAGAACTATTAGAATTTAAATTTAGACCAGATATAAAGAGCAAAGTAAAAGTAGATAAAGAGGGTTTTGTTTTAAAAGAAGAAAAAGAAAGCCAGATAGAATTTTCGAAAAGACTAGCAAAAGTTTCTTCTGAATACAATAGAACCATTGCTGCCATGGATTGGGCAAATAAAGAAATAAACAATTCTATTTACTTTATTAATATTACGGACCATACCAATGATGAATTAAGAAAAGTAATTATGAACTATTATTATAAAGAAAAAATAGAATATGTATTTTATGATACATTAAAAACAGATACAGCCAATATTGGCATTGCAGAAGAATTAAAGAAAACAGCGACCATTCTCTCTAATTTAGCACAAAATTTTAATCTTTTTATTTGCTCTACTTTGCAACTGGCAGAAAGTACGACATTACCGATTAATTTAGATGTCAATGATTTAGCGGTAAGTAGAACGGTAAAAGAAGTATTAGATACCTTATGTCTAATGAAACAAATTCATAAAGATTATTTAGAAGATTATGAGTATTCATTACAAGAGATGGATGAAAAATCCTATACTTTAGAAAAAGATAAAAATCCAGATGTTCGCTATTATGCTTGTGTAGTAGATAAAAATAGAGCTGGGGCTAAACCAAAATTAGTTTTTAAAATTAATTTAGCCTATAATTCGTGGGAAGAGTTAGGTTATTTAAAATTAAAACAAAAAACAGAGAGAAAAGAGAAATAAAATCTTTTCTCTTTAATTTTTGAGGAAAACTTGACGAATTTGGAAAGTAATAATAAAATACAAGAAGAGGAATAGAAAATGGCAAAAAAATATTTAGAAAAAAATGTACTAGAAGCAACAATCGAAAGATTGAATATTATTTTTACAGAATTTGAAAACGTTTATTTTAGTGTAAGTGGAGGAAAAGACAGCTCTGTTATGGTACAACTAGCAAATAAAGTAGCAAAAGAACGTAATAAAAAATTTGATGTATTATATATTGATTTTGAAGCACAGTATAGTCATACGATTGAGCATATTGAAAAGTTAAAAAAACTATCACAAATACGTGATTTTTACCATATAGCACTTCCTATGGCACTGCGTAATGCAGTTTCTGTATTACAGCCTAAATGGATTTGTTGGGAAGAAGAAAGTAAGCCTTTATGGGTAAGACCAATGCCAAAAGATGCCATTAATATGGAAAATTGTCCTTTTCCTTGGTTTACGAAAGGCGAAGAATTTGAAGATTTTATCTTAGAATTTGCGGATTGGTACCAAAAGAAATATCAAACCAAAGTAGCTTGTGGAATTGGAATTCGAACAGACGAAAGTTTAAATCGTTTTCGAACCATCGCTTTTCAAGAAAAGAAAATTACCTATAAAGGTTATCATTGGACAACAAAATTAAAACTAAAAGAAAAACATATTAATGTTTATAATTTTTACCCTATTTACGATTGGAAAGCAGAAGACATTTGGGGTGCAGTTAGTAAACTTGATTTAGAATTTAATTATATTTATGAACTAATGTATAAAAATGGATTAAGCATTTTTGAACAAAGACTTTGTCAACCTTATGGAGATGACCAACGAAATGGGTTAAATCAATATAAAGCACTAGAATATGATACTTGGAGTAAAATTTTAAATCGAGTAAATGGGGTTAATTTTGGAAACATTTATTGTAAAACAACTGCATTAGGAAACATTAAATCTTCAAAGCCAGATTTTATGAGTTGGCAAGAATATACGGTCTTTTTATTAGAAAGCATAGGAATTTATAATCGAGATTTAATGATGCACTATTATCGAAAAATTAAGAAATTTACAATTTGGTATAAGAATAGGTATCATATAGAAATTCGAGATATTCCAGAGAAGGCAGAATCTAAATTAGAAAACCAAAAAAAGGCGATTTCATGGCGAAGAATTGCAAGAGCCATTGAAAAAAATGATTTTTATTTAAAAAGATTATCTTTTGGACAAACCAAAACAGATGACGAAGAACTAAAGAGATTAATTCATAAATGGGATAATTTACTAAATAAAACAACCATAACAGATGACAAAACATTAATCAAAATAATAGAAGAAGAAGAAAAAAAAGAAAAAGAAGGAAAAAAAGATGATTGTAAAAATGAATAATAAAGACGAAAAATTTTATTTTTATATGGGAAGAATGTTTGGTTCTCGTATTGTACAAAGACAAGTAAATGATAGAATTTATGATGATAATGATAAAGAGTGGTATTTGTATTTAGAAGAAGATCGAGTTGTATGCTTCGTTTCTATTTCTAATCATGTCATGAAAAATGTATATACAATAAAAGATACGTATTTATTAGAAATTTTGCAGGTTGTTCGAAAAGAGAATAAAATAAGAGAAAGTGTTGTACCAAACATTTATACAGAATTATATATAAAAGCCGGATATACATTAAATAAAGAAGATACTTTAAAAAATTTTGTGATGATTTATGATAAATAAGAAAGAAGGAAAGAAAAAAATGGCAGAAATCACATTTCCAGTCTTAAATGTAAAAATGGTAGATATTGATAAAGTAGAGGCTAATGATTATAACCCAAATAAAGTAGCACCTCCTGAAATGGAATTGTTAAAACATTCTATCGAAGAAGATGGCTATACGCAACCAATTGTCACTTATTATGATAAGAAAAATGATAAATATATTGTCATTGACGGCTTTCACCGCTATCGTTGTGCAAAAGAATATTTTCATTTAAAACAAATTCCCGTGGTAACCATCGATAAAGATTTAGAAAATCGTATGGCATCAACCATTCGACATAATCGTGCAAGAGGAACTCACCAAATTATTGATATGTCTCATATTGTTCTATCTTTAACAGATTTAGGATGGTCGGAAGAACAAATTTCAAAGCATTTAGGAATGGAACTGGATGAGATTATTCGTTTGAAACAAATTACGGGATTAAAAGAAATGTTTGCTAATCACGTTTTTAGTAAATCTTGGGAAGAATTTGATGAAAAAATCAGAAAAGAAAGTTTAGAATAGATAAAATTGTACATACTATCATTAGAAGTTAAAAAGAAAGGATGAATGAGTATGGAACAAGGACAAAAAATAAATTGTACAGTAACAAGTTGCAAATACAATGAAAACCAAGAACAAAAATGTTCATTAAGACAAATTATTGTCACTCCAATTGAAAATTGTGATACTAAACAACCAGATGAATCTATGTGTAGCAGTTATGAAAATGTAGAGGAGTAGAAGAGAAAGAGGGTCCTATAAAAGGAACCCTCTTTTTTAGAATTGTTAGAAAAATGGGATTTAATTGAATTTTGTGGAACAAGACTTAATGAGTCCATATCCATCCAAACGGAAAAAATATTCTCTCCCTAAAACACCAACATTTTTAGCATTAATTTCATTTACTACTCGTGTTGCGTACGCATCTTTTTTCTGATCATCTCCATGGTTAATCAAAACTGTTCTGATATTCTCAAAACTTTTTAAGAATTGAATTAACTCATCTGCTTTTGCATGTGCAGAAAATTCAGAAGTAAATCTAACATCAGCAAGTTTTTTTACTTGCAAACCAGCAATTTCTACAACCGATTCTTTTTGAGATTCATAAAGCTTTCTGCCCAAAGTTTCTTCTGCAAGATAGCCAGTAAAGTGAATTAACGCTTTTTGCCTTTTTAAAAGATGAGGTAAATAAATTTGTGCGGGTCCATAAGACCCCATACCAGAAGTGGTTAAAATAATTTTCACATTTGCCTCTTTTAAAATTTCTTCTCTCATAGCATTGTTAGTAACATATTGAAAGTTTTCGGGCAAAAAATGTTTGCATTCTTCGTTCATGGATAAAGAACCAGAGGTGTATAATTTGGTATAGCGCATTCCTAACTTACCATCAAAGTAAATAGGAATGTTCTTATCTAACTTACCTTCATCTTGCCACTTTTTTAACACATACATAATTTCTTGTGAACGGCCAAGAGAAAAAACAGGACATACCACTTCAAAATTATGAGAAATTGCTTCTAAAACATTTTTTTCAAATACAGTTTCAATTTCAGAAGAATTCATATCACCATAAGTTGCTTCTTGAATAATATGAATAGGCAATTGGTGAACCCACTTAGGAATGGGTCTTACATCAAAAAACATATTCTTGTTATGATAGTCGCCAGTAAATAACATATTGATGTTTTCATAGTGCTTGTCTTTGTCATGGTAACGAATTTGTATTAAAATCATAATAGCACCAGGCAAATGTCCATTCATAAAAAAGGTAAGTTTGATATTGTCATCTAACCAAATACTTTCTTCAAAGGGATGAGGAACAATTAAAGATAACGTTGTTTCAACATCATCATCGGTATATAAAGGTTTTTCGTTTTGCAATTCGGCCCGCCGTCTTAATACTTTACAGCTATCATATAAAGCATTTCCAATAAGAGTAGCAGTATCATAAGACATATGAATCTTGTTGCGATAGCCTTGTTTTACCAGTAACGGTAAGCGACCTGTGTGATCTACGTGATTATGAGTAACAATCACATAGTCAATGTTAGAAACATTAAAAGGTAAAGATTTGTTTAATTCAGAATATTCTTGCTCTTGAAACAAACCACAATCAATTAAAATTTTTTTTGTGCTACCATCAGGAAATTTAATATTGTTTAAAATACACGAACCGGTAACCTCCTTATGCAAAGCCATTACATCCACGTAAAACCGATGAGCATTACCCATGTAACAATTCTCCTTTCTGCAATTAATATTAAATTAAACTTGCATTACAATGAATGCTAAAAGTATTCTATCATGTTAGCAACATAAAAGCAATAAAAAACAAAGAAAATATCGAAATTTGTTGAAATATGTAAACAAGTGTGTTATGATAGGTATATATTAAAAATAGAAAGAAAGGAGAAAATAAACTTTATAACATTCATACAACAAAGTTTTTAACACCAGCTATCATTATAGCACCTAAAAAGGAGGAGAGAAGTTATGAAGGAAAAACAGCCATTTGTTATATTCAAAATTGTAAGAGAAGGAAAACAAGAAGATGCGAAGGTTTACACACAAGATTTACGCCAAATTTTAAAAGAAGCAAAATTAAATAAGTCGGTAACCGATGTGGAATTGAAATTGGAATACAATAATCAAGCCATAAAAATTCCTATGAAGGTATCCGAAATAAGAAAATTAATTAAGCAGTCGGAAATAGCCTTTAAACCTATCGTTCCTCGTAAATTAGAAATGTATTTGGCAGATGTAACAGAAGAATTAGTTCATTCTCCTATATTACCTATTGTAGGTAGAGAGGATGAAATAGAAAAAGTATGGTTTTACTTATCACAAAAAAAGAGAAATAATGTATTTTTAGTAGGACCAACCGATGTAGGAAAAACAACCATTGCTTATGAAATTGCAAGACAAATATCGACCAACGAATGTCCAAAGGAATTTTATGATAGGCGGGTTATCATGTTCAGACCAGAACGAATTCTAAAAATAAAAAGTAATTTTGTGTATGAACAGATGATAGGCAGCATCATGAAATTTTTGGTAAAAAACAGAAAAAATCTGATTATCTACGTCGATAAAGCAATTTATATGAAAACAGACGAACTGTTAATTACCATGCTGTATAACTGCCTTATGAAATATCATATTCCTTTTCTTACTACTTCCAAAGAAGAACAATTTGATAATTATTTTTTAGGGGATTCCAGTCTTTGTAAGTATGTGAATGAAGTGTATGTAGAAGAACCGGAATTAGAAGAAGTAAAACCTATGATACAAAATCATATTTTACGGTTACAGAAAAAATATCATATCAAAATTTCCGATGAAATGGTGAAATTTGGCATCTTTACTTCTGAGCTTTCAAACTCTGTATCCGTCAATCCAGGAAATGCAGTTAATGTTTTTGAAAAGGCATTTTTAGAGGCAAAGAGAAAAGAAAAACATTCTGTAGATAAGCAAAGCATTTTAAGTTGCTATGATTCTTACTTAAAATTGTATAATCATATAACAGAAGTAGAAAAGAAGAGTACTGCTTATCACGAGGTAGGTCATTATGTTGTTTGTATGATGTGTCAGCATATCAAAGATAGAAAAATTGCCTTTGTCTCTATTTTGCCTATGATGGATTTCTTAGGAATAAACAGTTTTTATACCGTATTAGGAAAAACATTAAGTTACACGAAAGATTATTTTTTAGATCAAATTGCGATTTACATGGGTGGAAGAATTGCAGAAAAATTGCTTACAGGAAAAGATAACACAGGAGCAAGTGCGGATTTAGCCATAGCTAATTCTATTGCAGAAAACATGCTTACGGTTTATGGTTTTGCAGAAAGTCAAGAAAACAAAAACAGAAGCTATGTAACAATGGATGAGCATATCAAAGAATATTTGATTTCCGAAAAAAGAAAGAAAGAGTTCGACAAAGAAATTCAAAAATCGATTGATGAAGGCTATCAAAGGGCAGAAGAAATTATTAAGCAAAATGTAGGATTGATAGAGGTAATTGTTGCTCAACTTTTAAAAGAGGAAATTCTTACAGGAGAACAGTTGTCTCAAATTTGTGAGGAATATAACAAAACGAAATAATCTTCTTGAAAAGCGGGTACAAGTAATAAGTACCCGTTTTTTTATTGCCTTTTTACAAATAGATAACCTTTTTGAAACAAGTGGACCTTGACATAAATTTCGTTATACGCTATAATAAAACAATAGGATTTTTTACTTTTATTCTTTCTATGATTATAAAAGAATAAATTACCATAAAAAACTTTTTTATTGTCAAGTATAATACTTGTTTAGAATAAATACAAATAAAAACTTTGGAGGAGAGTAGATGGACAATTTAGCAAATTTATACAAACGGATTGTAAAAGATGAGATTCATTTCTATTATGGCAATACTATAGAAAAACTAATCCAAGTGTTTCTTATGATTTTATTTTTGACTATAATCATTGGAATAACGTTTCCGTATGAATTAAAAAAACAAAAAACAATCGAGGAAATAAAAACAAACGGAGTTGCTATTTCTCAAGTGGCAACAAAAGGCGCATACGAAATGAATTTATTAGAGGATGAAATTGCCAAAAAAAGGAAAGAAGAAATTAAAAAAGCAAAAAAAGAAGCTCAAATGAAAGAAATACAATTGAGTATAAATCGCAAACAAATCACTCAAAATTTAAAGAAAGCAACTAATATTCTAAACGAAATATCTGTTACTTATACAGAAGATAATGTTCAATATAGAGATGAAGTAGAAAGACTTTTAGAGATGGTAAAATCACAAAGTGAAGTACATCCAGAGGAACTTAGTTTATTTTTAAATGTATATTATCACAAAAAAGTAGAGTTGTATCATTATGATACGATGATGAAATCAATTTTTAAGAAAATGGATAATATGCAGATATCCACCCATATGGATTTATCAGAAACGGTTGGTTTTACAGAGGAAGAGTTAACCTATCTTCTTCTTAATTTAAAAAGACCAGACGGAAAAGTGGTTACAGATGATAAAGACTTGGCAATTTGTATAGCAGAAGGCATTGTAAGTACAACAAAAGACAATCCAGTGAATGAATTATTTGTATTATCTGTTATGTCATATGAATCTTATTATTTTGAAAATGAAGGGGCAAGAACAGCAAATAATTTTTCTGGTATGATGGATGGAGGCAAATTACTACAATATGAAAATGTTACTGAAGGTGCTAAAAAAGCTGTAGAATGTATTTACAATAATATGCAAAGAGGTACTACTGCATACGATATTAATGAAAGTTATTGCAAACCATTAAATGATTACAAATGGGCAAAAACCGTAATATCTATTATGAGTACCTATCAGTCTACTGAAATTGGAAAAAGTGAATTTTATGAAAAACAAGAACGACTAGCTAAAATAGCTGGTCGTTCTTCTTTCTGTTATAATTTTCTTGACGAGATGCGAATATAAATATATAATAAACAAAGAATAATACAAAAAGTAAAAAATAAGGAGGAAAAATATGTTAGTAACAACAAAAGAAATGTTTGAAAAATCAATGAAAGAACATTTTGCCATTGGTGCTTTTAATGTCAATAATATGGAAATGATTCAAGGAATTGTCGATGCAGCAGCAGAAAATAAATCACCAGTTATTTTGCAAGTCTCTTCTAGTGCTATTAAATATGCAAGAATTAATTATTTAAGGAAAATGGTAGAGGCAGCCGTAGAAGAACATCCAGAAGTGCCAATAACATTGCACTTAGACCATGGACCAGATTTTGAAACATGTAAAATGTGTGTAGATAGCGGTTTTACATCTGTTATGTTTGACGGTTCAAAATATGATTTTGAAGAAAATATTAGATTAACTAAGGAAGTAGTAGACTATGCACACGCTCATGGCGTAGTAGTAGAAGCAGAACTTGGAAAATTAGCAGGCATAGAAGATGATGTTAATGTAGAGGCATCCGATGCTATGTATACAGATCCACAGCAAGCAAAAGAATTTGTAGAAAGGACAGGTTGCGACTCCTTAGCCATTGCCATAGGAACAAGTCATGGTGCTTATAAATTTAAGGGAGAAGCAAAATTAAGATTTGATATTTTAGCTAAAATAAAAGAGTTAATTCCTAATACACCAATTGTATTACATGGAGCATCTACCGTTATTCCGGAATTAGTAGAAATGTGCAATCAGTATGGAGCTAATATCCCAGGAGCAAAAGGGGTACCAGACGAAATGTTACAAGAAGCAAGCAAGTCTGGAGTATCAAAAATTAACGTAGATACCGATTTACGTTTAGCTATGACAGCGCAAATTAGAAAGGTATTTACAGAAGAACCTAGTGCTTTTGATCCAAGAAAATATTTAACACCAGCAAGGGAAGAAGTAAAAAATACCGTTTCTCATAAAATGAAAGACGTATTTGGTTCGAATAATAAAATATAAAGTGAAAAGATAAAACAACATATCTAAAATCAGCTCGAACGAGCATTTTTAAAAATTTAGATATGTTGTTTTTTATTATATTGAAATGATTGAATTTAATTCATATGTTGTTTCATGTAACGTTCTTGGTCTTTTTTCTTTAAATCTTCACGTTTATCATATAATTTTTTACCTTTGCCAATGCCAAGTTCTACTTTTACGAAACTTCCTTGAAAATATAAGCTAATAGGAACTAAAGTATACCCTTTTTGTTGAAGCATACCAATTAATTTTCGAATTTCTTGTTTTTTTAAAAGTAATTTTCTATCACGCATAGGATCCTTATTGAAAATATTTCCTTGTTCATAAGGACTAATATGCATAGAATGTATGTATACTTCACCTTTTTCAATACTAGCATAACTATCTTTTAAATTTACTTTTCCGTTTTCGAATGGACTTGATTTCTGTTCCTGTTAAGACAATTCCTGTTTCTATTGTGTCTAAAATCGTATAATTATGTCTTGCAATAGGATTTTTAGCAACTATTTTTGTCATTTTCAATAACCTCACTTTTTCATATAGCTTATTATAGCATAAAATAAGAAAAAAGTGAAATAAAATCTTTTATTAATAGTGTAAAATAGTTTCGGAATGCAAAAAAAGAAAACCTTTGATATAATGTTTTAAATAAAAAATATAACAAAC
>CANQTK010000040.1 GCA_947626735.1 uncultured Clostridia bacterium | reverse complement strand
TCGCAACTCAATTATATATGATTTGAATCACTTATTCAATTTTTATAACTTTGTTTCACATCAATTGTAATACAACATTTTTTGCATTTTTTTATTACATTTATGTTACAAAAGCAATTCCATTTTTTGCTATTCAAAATATATGCTTAGTGTAATGTTTATATGTTATTTAATTTTCTTCTTTTGCAGTCTCGTCTTTTACATCTTCTACTGCTTCTTCTTTTACTGTATCTACTGTTTCTTCTACAACTGGATTTTCTGTTTCAACAGCTGGAGCTTCTTCTGGTGCTTTTGCTACTTCTTCTACTGTTTCTATTGTTTCTTCTGCAACTGGTTCTTGCACAGTTTCCTCTACTGCTTCTTCCACTGGCTCTTCTACCATATCTTCTTTTAGAGTAATTTCTTTATTTTCAATTCTTGCTGCTAAGTTTTCTTTTGTCTTAGCAGATTTTCCAACTCTATCTCTTAAGTAATATAGTTTTGCTCTTCTTGCTCTACCTACTCTTACTAGTTCTACTTTTTCTACCATTGGAGAATGAACTAAAAATGTTTTTTCTACTCCTACTCCATAAGCCACTCTTCTTACAGTGAAGGTTGCATTTACTCCTCCTCCTTGTTTTTTGATAATAATTCCTTCGAATACTTGAATTCTTTCCCTATTTCCTTCTTTAATTCTTTGGTGAACTTTTACCGTATCACCAACATGAAGGTCTGGAATTTTATTTTTTAATTGTTCGTGTTCAATTGATTTAATGATATCCATAACGATATTCTCCTTTCTTTTTATTATTTTAAATTTAGTAAATCTGGTCTTTTTTGTTTCGTTATTTTTTTTGCTTGTTCTTCTCTCCACTTGTGAATATTTTCATGATGACCGAGAAAGTAGTACTTCTGGTACTTTTCTTTCTAAAAAAGTTTCTGGTCTTGTGTATTGAGGATATTCTAATAAGTTGTTAGAAAATGTTTCTTCCTCCGTAGATTCTTTGGTTAATACTCCTTCTACATAGCGACTAACACTATCGATTAGCACCATGCTTGGAAGTTCTCCTCCGGTTAAAACATAATCTCCAATTGAAATTTCCTCATCGACAATTTCATCTAAAACTCTTTGGTCTATTCCTTCATAATGTCCACAAAGTAAGATAAGATGTTCTTCTTTTGCTAAACGTTTCACTGTTTCTTGATTTAAGGTAGTTCCTTGTGGAGAAAGATAAATGACTTTTGCCTTTTCTTTTCCTTTAATGGAAGAGTAAGCATCATAGACAACATCTGGCCTAATAACCATGCCAGCACCTCCGCCATAAGGAGTATCATCTACTTTTTTATGCTTATCTTTTGAAAAATCTCTAATATCAATAAGCGATATTTCAATTTTTCCCTTTTCTTGTGCTCTTCCTAAAATGCTAGTTTTGATTGGTTCAAACATTTCAGGAAAGAGAGTTAAGACATCAAAACGCATACTTTTTCCTTTCTTTATCTTAAACCTTCGATTAAGTGAACAATGATTTTTTCTTTTTCTAAATCAATTTCTTTTAACACTTCTTTGATAGCTGGCAATAAAATTTGCTTTCCTAAGTCATCTTTTATGACATAGACATCGCTGGCTCCTGCATTAAAAATATCCTCTACTTTTCCTAGTAATTCACCTTTGTCTGTATAAACTTCTAAGCCTAATAAGTCAGCAATGAAATAAGTATCTTTGGGAAGTTTTTTGGCATCTTTTCGATCTATTTTTAAAAATAGACCTTTTAGCATTTCTGCTTGTGTTTTATTTTCAATGCCTTTTATTTTTAGTAGAACCATTTCTTTATGATATTTTACTTCTTCTATTTCTACTTGTTCCATTTTTCCTTTTTTGCCAATATAAAGTGTTTTTAATTCTTCGAATCGTGTGATTTCATCGGTAAAAGGTTTTACTTTTACAAACCCTTTAATACCAAAGGTATTCACAATTTGACCTACTTCAAAATATGTTTGCATATTCTCCTCTTAATCTATGAATTCAATCGCAATTTTTTTGTGTTCTTTTCCTGCTACTGATTTCATAAGTGTTCTAATTGATTTAGCAACTCTACCTTGTTTTCCTATTACTTTTCCCATATCTGCTTCGTTTACTTTTACCTCATATACGAAAGTTTTTCCTTCTTCCTTTTCGGTAACAGTAACTTCGTCTATATGTTCTACAAGGCTTTTAATTAAGGTTTCTAGAATTTCTTTCATGTTTTAAAATTCCTCCTAGTTTGCTTTTTCAAGTAAAGCTTTTACAGATTCTGTTGGTTTTGCACCATTTTTTGTCCAAGTAGTTAATTTTTCTTTATTTACTACAATCGTAGCTGGATTTGTCATTGGATCATAAGTACCAATTTGTTCAATGATTTTTCCATCTCTTGGGCTTCTTGAATCTGCCACAACAATGTGATAAAAAGGAGCTTTTTTAGCACCTACTCTTTGAAGTCTAATTTTTACCATATATCATTCACCTCTTTCTTTAGAGAATACTTTTTATTTTCTATTCTCGTCCTTTCTATTTTAAAAATTAATAACTACATAAATTTCTTTAAGTCATTTGGATTTAAGTTCTTCATCATGTTTTTCATTCCTTTTGAATCTTGCATTTTCTTCATCATTTTTTGTGTCATTTCAAAAGATTTCATAAATTGATTGATTTGTTGGACGCTTGTTCCACTTCCCTTGGCAATACGAATTCTTCTACTTGCATTAAGCAAACGTGGATTTTTTCGTTCTTCTTTTGTCATAGAACAAATCATTGCCTCTATTTTGACAAATTCTTTATCGTCTACTTTTAAGTCCTTGATGTTTGCCATTCCTGGAATCATTTTTAATAAAGAAGAAAAAGAACCCATTTTTTTGACTTGTCTTAATTGTGTTAAATAATCGTCTAAATCAAATTCCTTTTTCTTTAATTGTTTTTCCAATTTTTCTGCTTCTTCTAAATCAAACGATTCTTCTGCTTTTTCAATAATGGATAAAACGTCTCCCATCCCTAATATACGGGAAGCCATTCTATCTGGATGGAATTCTTCAATATCGCTTAACTTTTCACCAGTTGCTGCAAACTTAATGGGTCTTCCTGTTACTTTTTTTACGGATAAAGCAGCACCACCACGGGTATCTCCATCTAGTTTAGTAAGTACTACCCCATCCAATCCTAGGTTTTGGTTAAAGCTTTCCGCAACATTTACTGCATCTTGACCTGTCATAGCATCTACTACTAATAAAATTTCATGTGGTTTTACATTTGCCTTTACATTTCTTAGTTCTTGCATTAGTTCTTCATCTATATGAAGTCTTCCTGCTGTATCTAAAATAACCACATCATTTAATTTACTAATGGCAACGCTTATGGCTTGTTTTGCAATATGAGCAACGTCTTTAGACTGTTCATTACTATAAACTGGAATGTTTAGTTGTGCTCCTACTACTTGTAACTGTTTTATTGCTGCTGGTCTATAAATATCACAAGCAACAAGTAATGGCTTTTTGCCTTGCTTCCTTAGTAGATTTGCTAGTTTTCCTGCTGTGGTCGTTTTTCCGTGAACCTTGAAGTCCTACTAACATAATCACGGTAGGAGGATTAGGGGTAAAGTTAATTTTACTTTCTTCTCCTCCTAGAAGTTCAATTAATTCATCTTTTACAATTTTAATAACTTGTTGTCCTGGTGTTAAGGATTTTAATACATCTTGGCCTAAAGCTTTTTCTTGCACGCTTGCGATAAAATCTTTTACGATTTTATAGTTTACGTCTGCTTCTAACATAGCAAGTTTTACTTCTCTTAGCATTTCTTTTAAGTCTGTTTCCGTAATTCTTGCTTTTCTTCTTAATTTTCTTGTAATTTCTTGTAGTTTGGAAGATAAACCTTCAAATGCCATTTGCATTTCCTCCCTTTTATGAATGAATATTCAATGTTTTTTCATTTTGCTTGCATTTATATTGTTCTTTAGGCTAAACAACTTAGTTCTTTTCTTACATGATTTAATATCTTTTCTATTTTTTTGTCTGATGAAGCATCTTCAATTTTACTCAATTCATTGAGTACTTCTTGTAATAGTTTTTCTTGTTTGATTGTCTTTTCCATAAATGAAAGCTTTTCTTCTAGCTCGAAAAGTTTATTCTCCCCTTTCTTAATAATGTCTCTAACCGCTTGTCTTGTAATTTGGTTATTTTCTGCTATTTCTGAAAGAGATAGGTCGTTGTTGTAATAGTCTGTTAAAATTTCATATTGCTTTTTGGTTAGCAATTTGCCATAAATTTGACATAGCATACTAATTTTAACATTCTTTTCCATATTACCACCTCTTTTTTGTAATGCTATTCTACTTTACACCATTTTTTGTTGTTTGTCAAGTACTTTTGCTTTACTTTTTTATTTTTTCTGATTTGTATACTATCTTTTAGGGAAAAGAAAAAATGTAATACAAGTTCTAGAAAAAGAAGCAAACTACAAAAAGAGATGATATTCCATTTCTATCATCTCTTCTAAAATTCTTTCTTTGTATTTTTAAGCATAAGCATGCTTTTTCTTGAAAGCTAACAAATTTGTAATTTCGGTATCTGCTTTTTTCGCTTTTTTTGCCTTTTCTTGTGCGATTTGTTCTGCTTGTTTTTCTGCCATTGTTTGACAAATTGCCTTTTGATAAATAAAATGCGTATCTTGTGCTATTTTATTCCAATTATATAACTCTTTTACCTTTGCTTTTGCATTTTTTGACACGTTTGCTGCTAATTGATGGTCATATAATAAACTTAGAATAGAATCCGCAATAGAATTGGCATTTCCTGCATAGCTTTTCATTCCCGTTACCCTATGTTCTACAATTTCATTTAGTCCTCCTACATCGGATACAACCGTTGGAACTCCAGCTAACATGGCTTCTAAGGCTACAATACCAAATGGCTCATAAGTGCTTGGAAAAACAGCAATGTCACTACATTTATACATTTTTTGTACTTGCTTTGCATCTAAATAACCAGTAAAATATACTTTATTTCCAATTCCCATCGATTCTGCTTGCGCTTTTAATTCCTCTAGCATACCACCTTTTCCTGCAATAATTAGTTTACTATCGTGGTAATTTTCTAATATTTTTGGCATAGCTGCTATTAAATGTTGAATGCCTTTTTCATACACTAGTCTTCCCATGTATAAAATAATTTTTTCATTGTCAGTAGCATACTGTCTTCGAAAATCATAATCTCTTTCTATTCCAGAAAAATTATTTAAATTAATTCCATTAGGAATGACATTAATTTTATCAAAAGGAAGTCCAAATAGACCTTGAATATGGCCTTTCATAAAATTACTATTTACAATGACTTCCGTTGATTCATAGGTAAGCAACCATTCTACATCATTAATATAACGTTGCGTTTCATCATGAATACCACTATTTCTACCTGCTTCTGTTGCGTGAATAGTAGAAACAAGTGGAATGTCATAAGCATGTTTTAAGGTTTTGGCACTATTGGCTACCAACCAATCGTGAGCATGAATGACATCAAATTTTCCTTCTTTGGTAATTATTTCAGAAGCTTTTGCTACCATATTGAAATTTAATTGCATCACCCAGTCAATAAAATTGTTTGGCTGAATCATATCATTATCTACACGATATACTTCTACCCCTTTATCGTTTTCATAGTAAGGTGTATCTCCTTCACGATAGGTGACAACGGTAACATCATGTCCATCTTTGATAAGACGTTTTGATAAATCGTGTACTACTCTTGCAATTCCTCCTACAATTCTTGGTGGATATTCCCATGTTAGCATTAATATTTTCATAGGCTTTTTTTGCCCCTTTCTTCTCTATTTTCTTTTGTTAATTTCATCTTCTCTATTCTATACAACTTTTCGATAAAAGTAAACATTTTTTGATAAAATATTTACTTTTTTATTCTATTTTTTTATTTTTCTCATCTTTTTCTATTGAATTTCTTTTCTTTTTGATATAGTATATATGGAAGAAAAGTATGAGATTTTACCAAGGAGGAAATTATGCCAAGAAAAGCAAAAGAAGAAACAAAAGAAGCCAAAAAAAGTACAACTAGAAAAACATCTAGTAGTAATAAAACCGCAAATTCAGTAGTAAAAAAAAGAGAAGCAAAAACAAAAACGCAAACTAAAACAAAAAAAGTAAGTACTTCTACTAAAAAGGAACCTGCAAAGCCAAAAGGAAAAAGTACAAAGAAAAAAGCAGTAAACACTGCCATTTCTATTGCTGAATACTACGATTTACCTTATCGTTATAATCAAACTATTGTTAAAGTTCTAGCACAAACACCAAATACTTTATTTGTTTATTGGGATATTTCAGACGAAGATAGAAAACATTATATAGAGCAATATGGTCCTTACTTTTTTCATGATACCAAACCTGTGTTACTAGTGCATAATAAAACAAAAAATTATGATTTTGAAGTAGAGATTAATGATTTTGCCAATAGTTGGTATCTTCATTTAGTGGATAGTAATTGTGAATATAAAATTGAACTTGGAAGGCGTCCTATCAATGAATATGCAAAAATAGAAAATTATTTACCAATAAGTAATTCCAATTCTATGCAGTCACCAAATGATCATATTTTACTAGACAAATTATCTCACGTTGTCTATTTTAAAAATGTAAAAACAAATGAAGTGAAAACGAAAACGACCTTAAGTCTTCTTAAGAAAATTGGTAAAATTTCTTCTATGGCTAAATTTTATCAAAAATTATATCCAGAAGAAGAAATCAACTTTACAAAACTAGATTTAAAAAATCCATCTTCGAGTTCTACTTTTAAATAAAATAAAAGACTTTGCAAGCTAGTTTTAAAAAAACTAGTTTGCAATTGTTTTGATAAAGGAGAAAAATTATGCAAAACCCAAAAGGCTATGTAAGTTTTGTATTGCATGCCCATTTACCTTTTATTCATCATCCAGAAAGTGAACATTATTTAGAAGAGCAATGGCTATTTGAAGCAATTTCCGAGACCTACCTTCCCCTTCTTATGAATTTTCAAAAATTAGTAGAGGAAAACGTAGATTTCCGCATTACTATGTCTATGACACCTCCTCTTTTAAATATGTTAGATAATAAACTATTGCAGCAAAGATATATCCAATATTTAAAAAAGCATATTGAACTTGCCAAAAAAGAAACAAAAAGAACCGCAAACGATAAACGTATCAATGAACTTTCCTACTATTATTTAGAAAAATACTCTAATGACTTACATCTATTTCATGAAGTTTACAAAGATAATATTATTCAGGGCTTTAAGCATTTTCAAGATATTGGCGTATTAGAAATTATTACTTGCCGGAGCAACTCATGGTTACTTCCCTATTTTATATGTCACAGAGCAAACCATAAAGGCACAAATTGCAGTTGGTGTGCAAACTTATGAAAAATATTTTGGTAGAAAGCCACGTGGTATTTGGCTTCCAGAATGTGGCTATGTACCAGAAGCTGACCAGTATTTAAAAGAATTTGGGATTGATTATATCATCACTGAATCTCACGGTATTTTATATGCAGACCCTACCCCTATTTATGGCACTTATGCTCCTATTGTTTCTCCGAAAGGTGTGATTGCTTTTGGTAGAGATATGGAATCTTCTAGGCAAGTATGGAGTTCTATCAATGGCTATCCCGGAGACTTTAATTATCGTGAATTTTACCGTGATATTGGCTATGATGCAGACTATGACTATATTAAACCTTACATTGCTCACAATGGAGTTCGTGTTCATACCGGAATTAAGTATCATCGAATTACAGGAAAAGATTGTGAAAAAGATGTGTACAATTTACAATGGGCAAAAGATTCTTGCGAAAAACAAGCAGGTCATTTTCTAGATTCTAGAAAAAACCAAATTTCAATGGTTTCTTCTTATATGGAAAACCCTCCTATCATTCTATGTCCTTATGATGCAGAACTTTATGGACATTGGTGGTACGAAGGTCCTTACTGGCTATATATTTTATTTAAAAAGATTCATTTTGACCAAAATGATTTTAAACTCATTACCCCTAGTGAATATATAGACAAATACCCTGAAATGCAAGTTGCCACTCCTTGTCGTTCTAGCTGGGGCGCAAATGGTTATAGCGGAGTTTGGCTAAATGAAACAAACGACTATGTTCATCGCCACTTACATGTAGCAGGAGATCGTATGGTAGAGCTTGCTCATACCTATGCAGAGGAAAAGGAACCTTTAAAAATACAAGCTTTAAATCAATGTGCAAGAGAATTGCTCTTAGCACAAAGTAGTGACTGGTTATTTATTATTACCAATGGAACCATGGTCGATTATGCCAAGAAAAGAATTAAAGACCATATTGGTCGTTTTACAAAATTATATGAACAAATAAAAGAAAATAAAATTGAGGAAAACTTTTTAAAAGACTTGCAAGAAAAAGATTGCATCTTCCCTGAAATTGATTATAAGATTTATCATTAAATTGCAAACACAAGTTACCAAAAATTCCCTTTGTGAATAAAATATGTATATCTAAGTTTTTTTAGTAGATACTAATACATAGAAAAAAGAAAGGGGATTTTTTTGTCATATGAAATCTTTTTGCATTAAAACCAATAATCAAGAAATCATACCGTATTTATTAAAAAATTTAGAAACCTCTTCCTTAGAAAATATTTATTATATCCATAGGAAATTCAAATGCTATGAAAATGTAATTGTGCATTATAAAGGAAATAATCAAAGTCTTTTTTTAGGTTTTTTAGCAGACCTCTTAACCGATTGTATTCTTTTCTTTTATGAACCTATTTTGCTTCGAAAAATTCTTTACTTTCATTACTTTTATTTTGATGATTTTGAAAGAAAGTTAATTGAAGAAAATTGTTATCAACAAATTATCTTAGAAGAAGATGATACATTAAAATACAGAAAAGAAGAAATTTGGTCTTGTGTATTAGTCTATCTTCATGAAAATAAATCTATGATTTTAGATGGATTTGTCACTTTCCGTTTAGAAGACTATTGTCACACGTTAGAGGAAATTGTTGACTCTGCTGTTAATGAATATGTGATAGAAAAAGAATATACTGAATTTATCAATTTATTAAAATTATATATTGATTCAAAAGAGCCTCTGTGTAATATTGTTCATTTAGTATATCACAATGGAGAATCGATTTTACTAAACCAAGAGAAAAATGTCATTTCGCTAGATGATAGTATTTTTCATGCAAAATATTTATCCGATATTTCCTTTTCTTCTAATGACTATGCTTTAAATGCGTTGCTTACTTTGCTTCCAAAAAGAATTGAAATTCATTTAATTGGGTATGAAGACGAATTTATTAACACACTAAAATTAATTTTTGATAACCGTATTTACATTTGTACTGACTGTAATATTTGCCGAACTTATCGAGTTTTAAATAATGTGCATAGCTAACAAATAAAAAGTATCTGTTCTTTTGATACTTTTTATTTGTCTTTCTATTTTATATTATCTAGTCCGCCTTCCAATTGGAATAAATTATGATAGTCTTGCTCTTGTAAAAGTTTTAAAGCTCTTTTACTTCTATTTCCAGACTGACAATAGATAATGATGGTATTTTCTTTGTTTTCCAATAATTTTTCTGCATTTCTTTCTAAGTCATATAAAGGATAGTTAACACTTCCCTCTAAATGTCCTTCTTTATATTCTTGTGGACTTCTTACATCTACTAATATAGCCTGTTTATCATTTTTTAAAATGGTTTTTACATTTTCATAATCAATACTATTTTCTTCGCTATTTCGATATTTTCGAAAGAAATGTTTTAAATTTTCGTATATTTTCATGTTTTCACTTCCTTTTTTATATCGATTTTACTTTTCTAAAAATTACATCATAAAAAATAGACATCCTATTCATATTTTATGAAGGATGTCTATTTTTTGTTATTCTCTTACTTTTTATTAAGAGTGTTTTTCTAAACGTAGCATAATTCCTATTGTTGTTACGATATATAATACTATTGCAATTGGTAACGTGAAACGAGTAATAGGAAGTCTTGTAAGTGCAAGAATCGCAAAATATAATAATTGTACAACAAATATCACTACCACTGATATTCCTATTGTTTTTGCCATAGGAATGGTTTTTCCCATATGGTTATAGATGGCAATGTAGATAATCAAATAAGCTATCACAACAGCAAATGAAATAAATATTGGCATAATATATGGTTTTACTAAATCTCTTCCTCTTGCATGAGATACTTCCGTTATTATGATATCTTCTACCGTATTTTCAATTCCATACTTTTCATTGATTTTTGTATTTAACTGTTCTATTTGTTCTTCGGTTATATCTTTCATTCCAATGGATACCATATCTTCATATAATTCTACTTTTTGAATTACTATTTTTTGATTTCCTACTACTTCTTTTGCTATACTAAGGATTTCTTCCTTTTCAAATTCTTGCCCGATATAGATATCTAGTTCTTTATGAGGGCTATAAAGGAAACCAAAGTTGAATCCCCATATAGCTGTTACAATGATTCCTGCGATGATAATAAGAGCAAGTAATATTCCTATGATTTTTTTATTTTTCATTTTCCTATTTTTCCTCCTTTGCTTAATCTTTTAACATACTATTGGTAATGCTTAGGTGGTATAATAGTGCAATAGCCATACCCCAG
The DNA here is from genome assembly GCA_947626735.1 of uncultured Clostridia bacterium. Taxonomy (GTDB): domain Bacteria; phylum Bacillota; class Clostridia; order TANB77; family CAG-508; genus UMGS1663. The sequence goes on along the minus strand of CANQTK010000040.1, from coordinate 3,421 downwards.
AATAAAGTAATGCCTATCGTAATATTCGTAAAAATTAATACAATGGTAATCACAAAAGCAGGAATTAAAGCAAGAAAAGCTTTCTTTATTACTTGCATTCCTTCTTTTTGTTTTAATAGATTTACTGTTATCACATAACTAATGATTGCGCTTAAAACAATTCCAACAAGTCCACCTAAAGAAATTTCTACATTAAAGTATCTTAGTGCAATTAGTAAAATAGCCATATAGCCTACTAAAGAAATGCTTGCTAATATTCCTTTTGTTTTATATCGAATGATGAAATAAATCATGGCAATTATGCTAATGACAATTCCTATACTAATGGCTATACCAAGCTCGTGCTTTGTGATATCTGAGTATACAAATTTATTTTGCTCTATTTCATAAACAAGTGGCATTTTCCCAGAATCTAACAAAGCAGCCATACTATTGGCTTCTATTAAATATTCTTGCATTTCTGCTTGCGAAGAACTAGTAGAAGATCCTACTGACAATTGTAGAATTCCATTAGAAACTTCTTCATCAAAATAGGTAGTAAGTAAAGTAGCATCATCTATTTTGATAGCAATTTGCTTGGTAACTGTTTCCGTATTTTGTTCTGTTTCTTCCGTTTGATTTTCTTCGGTTTGATTTGCTTCTGCTTCAGTTTGTTCACTTACTTCGTTTGTTTGTGTCTCTTTTTCTACTGTCGTTTGAATATAAGTATTAGTAATATTTCTTAATTTCTCCGTTCCTTCTTTATTAAATTGTAGATTAATAAAAATAGCTGTTGTTCCTGATGTTGTTGTTCCATACCCTGCTTGTACCTTTTTTAAATCTGCATTTGTCATTAATACTTCATTGGTGTCATTATCTACAATTTCAAATTTGCCTTGAGAAGCAAGTTGCCCTACAACACGGTCTGTGCTAGTGTTTTCTGGAAGTTCTAAAAGAATCGTTCCCTTTTCTGGACTTTGTCTAACAACATAATCTTGTACTCCCATAGCTTTTAGTCTTTTTTCTATGACATTTTTGCTTTCTTGGTAATTTTCTTGTGTTATTGCTTCTTCTGCATTTACTTTCTTTTCTTCTGTTCTTGCTACTTCTGTTTCTGTATTATCTTCTGCAATGACATTTCCTTCTGCATCGTATCGAATGGTTTCTAAGATTTCATCACTTACCTTTAGTTCTACTCTTCTATAACCTTTTAAATCTCTTGCAAGTAAGTATTCTGGCAAAATATTTTGAAACATATTTTTATTTTGAATAAAAATACCTCCAAATGACACCATAGATAATAAAAGAATTAGTAATATTATCAATGTTAATTTTAAACCTTTGTATTTTTTCATATTTTCCTCCTCTATTTATCATAATTATAATAATTTCGTTCCATTAATAACAAGTTCAAACCAAATATTTAAGTATTTAGCTGCATATTTACTCATCATGGTGCGGTCCATAAAAATTTCAAAATAATCTAACACAGGGCATATATGAGTGTCAATCGTTAAATCCAAAGTTGCTTTTCTTGTTTCTTTGTCGATAGTAAAGTTCGCATCCGTTACGGCATAGTTCACTTTATCGTGTTTATCGAATGTAGACATATTGGTGTTCACGACTCTATCACGATGAACATCTGACTTATCGGCTAAAATTAAAGCTGCCGAGATATCGCTAACTGCTGTTCCTGTTTGTTCGTCGTGATTTCCAATTGCCATCATGATTTCTGTTCGCTTTTTAATATCCATTCCCATTTCTTTTAAAATTTGATAAGCTAGAATTGCTCCGGAATGAGCATGATCTACTCGATTTACACAATTTCCAATATCGTGCATATAACCTGCAATTTTCGCTAGCTCTATTCTTTCTTCTGGGTAGCCAAGTGTTTCTAATATTCTTCCTGCTCTATTCGAAACAATAGAAATATGCCTTGTTGAATGTTCTGTATAACCTAAGGCATTCAATTGCTTTTGAGCTCCTATAATTAACTCTTGAATTTCTTCATTGTTTTTAATTTGTTCTAAGGTTACCATTCTATTCCTCCACTATTGTTTTATTCTATCTTAAAATCAAAAAAAATTCAACCATTTTTTGTAAATTGGTTGAATTTTCGTTATCTTTTTTACCAAACTGAGTTATTAGGCACAAGCACCGCACGAAAGCCATTACTGTAGTAAGAACTGCCACTAACACGAATGAACGCAAACGCACCGGCGCGAGTAGTGACGTTCCACCAAGCTCCACGACACGTGAACGGAGCCGTGTAACCTGGGAAATAAGAGTTGTCGCTGTTCCATGCATTCGTGTTCCAACCAGTTTCACTTGTTCCTGCTTTGCTTCCTGTGGTTTCTCTTATGGCATCTCCATAGATACTTGTATTTTTAGTAAAGTTCTTTTGGTTTGATGTGTCTGCTGTAATACCGCTTGTTCCGTTTTTATCATATTCTGTGTCGTGTGGGTAAATAGTTACGTATTTCGTGCTATTACCTGTATTTTCTGTTACTTTTTTGGTTCCACTTTCTGTATAAGATACTCCTGTATTATCTAATAATGCTTTTCCATAAGTTAATAAGTTAAGGTTTCCATTACTTATCAATCCAGCTGTTCTTTCCCATGCTCCTCCACTTATGTCATATACACCTGTTATATTTCCTGTGGTACTTGCATTTTTGCCTTGAGAAGTTATCCAGTTTCCTGCTGTATTACTTGTTGACCATGTTCCTGATGCATTTCCTTTTAATAAAGTAGATAAATCTGCATTTGTAGCTGTTCCTATACTCACGCTTGCTCCTCCATAACCGGTTACGGCATAAATGGTATTAGTTCCATTTGCTGATACATTATTGATAGTAATTTCTGTTCCATTTCTTCCATATTGACCCCATGCTAGGTAAGCTACCGCTCCCCATTCGCTATTTTTCATTAAATGGCTATCCACCTTTTGTAAATGATATGGGTTTCCATTAGCAGTTAAGTTTCTGCATAATATAAAGGCATCACTAATACTAATATTATTATAACTTGGTCTATTCGCTTGGAAAGTTGGGTAAGTCATTTTGGTTTCAGCTGTTCTTGTTCCATAATAATAATTGTTATTAGAAACATCATCTGCTGTTGTCCCTTTTATGGTAGTATATGCTATATTGGTTTGTTTTGCTGTTTCTATTTTATTCGCTTCTCCTACATACCCTGCTTCAAATTTGGCTACCCAAAAACCTGGTATTTCTTCATCCCATTCCCCATTTTGAAAACCGGTACTTGAACCATTTTGGAAAGCAGGATGTACTACATATTTATCTCCATTTGTTTTTTTATTCGTGTCGCTACTAGTAATGGCTGTTGCTTCACTTGCTGTTTCGTTCGTTCTTTCTTTTAAAAATTCTATATTGATGGTTCCCCCTTGCGACTTATCTGTGTCATTTGTATATTCTATATT
>CANQTK010000039.1 GCA_947626735.1 uncultured Clostridia bacterium | reverse complement strand
CTAACAGCTTAAGCAACAAGATGGGTAATTCCTTACTGGCTGTAAGGGGTATTAACCATAAATACATTGTAGTAGAAAAGGGAATAACGGGTTTTGTATACTTATCAAGCATGGAAGTATACGGGGCTCAAAAATCAGATGTAAAAATTACAGAGGATCATGAAGCAAATTTGAATCCCATGTATGTACGAAACTGTTACCCGGAAAGTAAGAGAATGTGTGAAAGCCTTTGCGCTTCGTATGCTGTTGAATATGGTGTTCCAGCACGTGTAATCCGATTAACCCAAACCATTGGACCGGGAATATCTTGTGAAGACAAACGTGTATTTGCAGAATTCGCAAAATGTGTGATCAATAAAAAAGATATTGTTTTGCACACATCAGGAGAAACAAAAAGAAATTATTTATATATAGCAGATGCAGTAACCGCAATTTTAGATGTATTGGTGTATGGTGAAAATGGTCAGGCATATAATGCAGCAAATGAGGATACGTACTGCACCATTATGGAAATGGCAAAAATGGTAGCTGAAGAGTGCGCGCATGGCTGCATTGAAGTTAGAGTTGAAATAGATCAAGATATTGGTCATTATGGTTACGCCCCAACATTAAAAATGAACTTGAGTACTGATAAACTAAAGAAGTTGGGCTGGAGCCCTCAATATAGCTTGAACGATATGTACTATAGAATGATAAAATGTATGATGTAATTTCAAATTTAGGGCCTGCTCAATTTAATCGTACAGTGAGGTTATAAAAATGTCAGATATTTATTTTACTATGATTGTTTATGTTGACAGTGACGAATTGCTAAAGAGAGCAATCAGCAACATACTGGATAGCTCTGCAAAAATTGTAGTCGCAGATGCGGTGTGCTCCGAGGCATCAATGAGATTATGTGAGATGTATGAAAAAAAATGTGGAGAAAAATTTAAGTACATTAAGGCATGCGGAATGTCAATAGGAGAAGCATACAATGTCGCAATACCGGAAATAGAAGGACGGTATGTAAATTTTTCATTGGCGAGTACATGGTTTTCTGCAGGGACTCTTCAAGCGGTTCGTTTTGTGGCGGAGAAGGCGGGAAGGCCTAAACTCATCAGCCTCGCGCCATGGACTGTGAATGAAAGACAAGAGACTGTCCAATATAGAATGTCACCTATTGCCTGGTCTGACAATTTTTCAGAAAATGTGCAGTTAAGTAGTGAGCCATGGAAACTGCAGCTTATGTTTCACGCTTATTTTGTCCGTTGTTATCTTATTAACAGTAGAGAGAGGCATATGTGGTTCACACCTGAACTTTATGAAGATTCTATTTTGAAAATGCTGTGCGATTTATTGGCGGAGATCAGGGGGTATGTTTATCTGCCTAAACTTAAGCTGAACTATACACATCCGTTGGAGGATAATACTTCAACATTTGACCATCAATACGATGAGTGGTGGTATCTGGGCTCTTTGAAAAGATGGGTGCTCCCGTTTGCTGAAGAATGGAATTCTAAAGATTACCCTATTCGTACCCCGATTAAAATCCTGTTATTTTACCTTGTTTATGCCCGATTTAATTGTAATTATAATGATAGAAATAAAGGTGTATTACAGGGTGATAATTTGAAGATGTTTTTGGAACTTTCTGGGAAAGTGCTTCAATACGTAGACAGCCAAATTATATTTTCAAAAAAAACATTTCGAAATTTTGTTATACCGAGGGGTATGCGTATGCTGTTTTTGAAGCTGAAGGCCGAAACAGCTGGGAAAACATGTGAGGTTGTAGCTTATGGAGACCAGTTGCTGTTATGGACGCATTTAAAGGGAAGGGTTACAGCTCATACCATATCCGTAATGAACTCGAAATATTTTCCTGAGACGGAAGATTTGGAAAAAGTTGATAAGGAACTGGACAATACCAGCGCCTTATTTACCGTACAAAGAAGTAGACTTTCAAAGGAAGGCAGTTTATTGAAAGAAAGAAAAGTCATACAGAATGACATTCCTGTGATGAAATGGGCATATGAAGACAGTGTGTTAGTGCCGCTGTGCGAGATTAGTAAAGAGCATGTGATTATTCGAACTATAAATTATAGAAACAGCAAACTTGAGATCGATGGAATACTGTCAATTGGAAATTTTATAGATTGCAGGCATATCCAACTGAAGGTAAAAGGATTAGAAACAGAAATCACAGCAAAATTCTCAGAAGTATATGGTTTAGAAAAAGTATTTGGTGTTACATATCAGCACAAGCAAATATTTCATGTTACAATCCCTGTTTTACCGATATCGAAGCGTGTGGTGATGCAGTTTGTTCTTAGCATAAATGGAGAAGATAATATTATTGAAATTCATACACAGTCAATCCACTCCCATGTGAAAGAAGGTATCAAAGGTCAGTATTGGAAATTCGCCAAGGGATGGTGTTTGAGCATATCCGGGAAAAAGGAAATGCACCTCACTATGACTAATCAAAAGGAATTGAACGAGCGTGAAACGGCGTATCAAAAGGAGCTTTGTGCTAGGGCAAAGAAAGGAGATAAAGCGGCAGCATATGCGGTTGAACTTCGTAAGGATTATTTTGCACATAAAAAAGAAGCTCCGGGAGAACGAATATGGATTACCTATGATAAGCTTTATAAAGCTGGAGATAATGGGGAATATATATATGATTATGTTTCAGCCAGATCAGATGGAATAGATATAAGATACATCATCAAAGCAGATTCGCCAGATTATGAAAGAATGAGAGCAAAGGGAGACAAGCTGCTTGTTTGGGGAACAAAGGAAGCATTATTAACTGTGTTATGTGCTGAAGTAATTTTACAAACGCACTCGAATATCGCTTCTTATATCGGCTGTGAAGAAGAATTAGTACCATATATTTGTGATTTGTTTTCCCCGCTTATAGTTTGTATCCAGCATGGATTGACTGTGCAGGATATAGCACAATATCAGAATCGCCTTTTTGATAATACACATTTATATTTATGCGCCTCCCATAAAGAAATTGAAAATTTAAAAAGGCCTATTTATGGCTATGATGAAGAGTCGTTACGCTTGATAGGGATGGCGAGATATGACGGTTTGCGCAGCAGTGAAAGACGCCAGATATTGATTACACCGACTTGGCGCCGAGATATTGTGAATTCCGGGGTGGCTCATTTAAAAAAGGGATATAATGATTCATTCAAAAATAGTGAATATTTCCGTATCTATAACAGATTAATAAATGATGAAAGACTTATTGAATGTGCAAAAAAATATCGTTACAGAATAATTTATCTTCTTCATCCTGCAACCAGTGCACAGATAGGAGATTTCGATCGGAATAATTATGTTGAGTTAGTAGCGGCTGCCGGGGATATGAACTACGAAGAAATTCTTACACAGTCCAGCCTCATGGTGACAGATTATTCAGGTGTGCAGTTTGATTTCGCTTACATGCGTAAACCCCTGCTTTATTATCATCCAGTATCATTACCGCCTCATTACAAGGAGAGCCAGGCGTATAGATATGAAGAAGATGCCTTCGGGCCGATCATTGACACTCATGAGAGATTGGTGGACGAGCTCTGTAATTATATGAAAAATAATTGTGTAATGAAGGAGGAATATAAGAAGAGGGCCGATCGATTTTTTGCATATTCCGATTTTGAAAATTGTAAGAGAATATACAGAGAGGTTTGCGGTTATATAAGTGAGGAGAGGGGTGAGTGAGATATGACAGATGAAGTTATAACAACAGATACTGGATGTCAAACGCAGCAAGAGGAACCGTCGCAGGAGCTTTTTGAAAGGCTTAAGAAGCAGCTCTCTGAAATAGCAGAACTACATAAAAAGAATACTGCACTTTACCAAAAGGTCGGAGTTCTTGAGCAGGAACTATTGGAAAAAGAAACAATGCTTTCATCACTTCAAAGCGATAAGTTACAGCTGGAAGCGGATTGCGAAAAAAAAGATGATGTTATATTAAAGCTAAGGGTCAATGTAGAAAATATGGAAGCAGAAAACGTGCGTTTATCGTCGGAACTTAATGCTTGTGTTTCGAACGAGCAACTGTTGGAAAAGAAAATATCGCAAATGGAGAATTCTAAATCGTGGAAAATAACAAAACCAGCGAGAATGATTCTTAGACGGCTGAAATGAGTGTCGTCATGTAAAGCAGATCTATTATTTGTATGTGAGGGAGAAAAATGAAGAATGATTTTTTTGAAACTGCAATCATGTCTGATGAAGCTGTCAGTCCGTTTGAAAAATGTATGGATAATCTTTTAAATACAAGAGATATGGGAACTTATCTGGATGCATTGATGGAAATGCGCAATAAATATTTACTGATTTTAAGTGTGCAGGATACCCCTGGAATTCGTATGCCAAATGATATTTTTGAAAAAATACATAAATTGGGCTTTACAAATTTTGTGAAAGATTATTTGAGAACTTACAAGGCAGGTTGTAACTATTTCTGAGAGATAATTCTCTTCCTTTTGAGGATGGGCTGGGATCTTGTACATACAATGACGAGGATGCTGAAGATGAAATAAAGAAGTAAATATCAGGAAATATAGAATGGCTAAAGCCTGAAGCGGGTTTCATAACTCCATTGGTGTCTTTCGCAGAAAGGGGATTATATGAATGTAGATTATGAAAAATTAATATCAGAGCATAATAGTTTAATGGAGACATCTGTTAAATCTTTAGTGAGTACTTGTGATAAGAGAGAAAGATTTATGAAAGGCTTACAAATTGCATTGAATGGTTATGAAATTGCCTGTCGGATTATATCTCAGGATCCAAATATACATTACTTGATTATGAGAAAACATATTGGTGACGTGATGAGAATGCTTAAGCAGGTTATATTATTTAAAGAATATTATTCCGAAAATGAACCTTATCACTGCCCAGAAGAATGTGGAAAAGCTCTACCGAAAGAGTATTGTGTAAAAAAAATTGTCATTATTACTACAGAACTTTTGGCTGGGTTGACGCATTTGTTTTCTTCGGTGGATGATGTTGTGATTCTATCTAATAGAGAAATGGAGTGCTTGTCGGTTTATTCTAAATCTTATATTTGTATACATTTAAATCTTCATAGAGATGAATATGGCTTGTTTGGTGATTTAGTGGGTGAACAGGCAAAAAGCACAATGTTTGGAATACATTCTTATAATTGGGTTTTAAACTTACCCATGAAAATTCCAGATAAGGCGGAAAAAAGCATTAGTTCTATAAAGATACACCCATCATCGTTCGAGGCTGCTAAAGATATATTGCATTCTCATAGGGCGGTTGCCGATAAAACGGTGATAATATGTCCCTATGCACAATCATCTTCTATGTTGTCAGAGTCGGATTGGAGTCCTTTTATTGCACGATTAAAGAATAAAATGTATACAGTATTTACTAATGTCGGAATAAAGGAAAAAGAATTGCCTCAAACGATTCGTTTGCAATGTCCTATTGATGTATATGCGGCTTTGGGAGCTTTGGGGTGTGCTATTGTAGGGGTTCAAAGTGGAATTATAGATGTGATACGTTGGATGGAAAATGATACAAGATTGATTGATATAGGAGTTTTGTTAAAACCAATTGATATAAAATTTGCAAAAAATAGGCATGTGTTAGATTCTATAGACCGAAAGAAGAATACAACGCATCTTCTGTTGGAGAAGACAGAAATTAAGGAAGCTGTGGATAAGATAGAGGAACAATTTTATTATTATGAAAAGGGAAGTTTTCAAAGGAATCTTTTCAATCAAAGGAAACGGGATGGTTTATTGTATTCTCTTGCAAATATAAATGATTATGTTCAATATCTTACAAATATAGAACATGTTGTTATTTTTTTGTCGGTATGTGGAACGGTACAACGTTTTTGGCCACTATTTAATAGACAAGTTTTAGGAATATGTAGCGATTTGTCCAAAAAAGGAAATGTTAGCTATGTCGCGGTTATAAACAAAGATGAGCAATTTGTGTGGGAAAAAATGGGAAGTGATTTTCGTGAAGTAAAATATCAATCACACTTTAACGATTTCAACAAATTAACTACTATTGAAGAAATCTGGATGAAAGATAATCAATATTATGTTACAAGTCACGCGATGGGACCGTGGGCATATACAAAGGCGGCTATCGTTATCAATGGACAACAATATGCTTTCAATAGAAACGGATTGAATATTGTGGTGTATGACAAAATAAATGCATATGTAATGGACAGTATATGGGTTGATTTAGACCAAGATGAAAATTTGTCGGTAAGACGGGACATTTTTTGATTTGGTACAAAACATATGCGATGAATATGGAGGCATTAGATGGAAACTACAGAATTTGTTAGAAAAACAGCATCTGTTATGAAGGGGTTTGAGGTGGCAGAAAAAATTATATTAGATGATTCCCATACACACTATCTTATTATGAATCATAATGTGAGTGATGTTTTTAGAATGGGGAAAATGGTGGTTTTGTTTAAAAAATATTATTCGGGAGGGGATTATTACAGAGAAGATCAGTTTGGGAAACTGTTCCGAAAATCTTGGGTGGTTAGTAAAGTAGTAGTGGTAACGGATAGTAAATGTGCAGGTGTCGTTGAATTATTTTCTTCTGTAGATCAGATTATTATACTTTCCCAAGAAGAGCTTGATGATATCACTTTGTATTCAAAATCATCTCTATGTGTACACAAAAATATTCACCGAGATGAATATGGATCCTTTGGAGATGACGGAATCGGGAACAATTCATTGAAGAATAAATTGTTTGGTGTTCAAAGTTATAACTGGGTATTAGATATACCAATGAATTTCCCGGAAAAAGATGAATGGATACTTAGTGATATGAGGCTGAATGCAAGTTGCGTTGAGAAAGCATGCTCTTTTTTCAAAAAAGAAAAATTATGCCCGGATAAAATGATAATTATTTTCCCTTATGCAAAATCGAAAACTATGCTTGCTGAACAGTCATGGATTACTTTTGTGGATTTTTTGAAAAAACTGGGATTTGTTGTATTTACTAATATTTTGTCAGGGGAGGAGAATGTTCTGCCAGGGACCAAAGAATTGAAGGTATCCATAGATATATTGATGGCAATGGGAGCCGCAGGATGTATTATGGTAGGCGTTCGGAGTAGCTTGATAGATGTGGTGCGAGATTTCCCCTATGACATTAAGAGTATTCAAATAAGCAGCATTTACGCAGAACAGAATTCATTGATGAAAAAAGACAGCATGATAAACGGGACAATTGAACGAAATGAAAATACAACTTATTTATCAATATATGATTCTGCTAGGGAGACAGAAGCGCTAAGAAAGGGGATTGCCCATTATAGAAAAGGTATATGGCAAAAAGAACGATATCAAGAAATCAAGAGAAAATATCAAAAGATATATTCTGTAAGCAACTTTAATGATTATATTGCACAAGTGGTAAATATGTCGCATATCATGATTTTTTTGACTGTATGTGATTCGGCAAACAAGTATTGGTCTTTATTTGATCGTTCCTTGCTAGGTTTGGAAAGCGATTTGGCCGTTGAGTGGAGAAGGAGTTATGTGGCAGTGGTCGATACGGATAAAGGTGTTGTATTTGAGAAATTAGAAACAAGTTATAGGAAAGTAATGTATCAATCTATGTTTATAGATATGAATAGGCGTCTAGAATTTGAACAAATTGGTTTCCCGAATGATAATGAGTATTACGTTTCCAGTCACGCGATGGGAAAAGGACATTATACAAAGGCAGCCATTGTCATTAATGGGGTGCAGTACGCACTAAATCAAAGGGGGTTAAATCTAGTCGTTTTCGATAGGGAGGAAAATTGTGTAATTGATAGTATATATGTTGATTTTTGGGCGGATAGAAGTTTAATTGTGAACAGATAGGTAATTCTATGAAAACCTCAAACTATTAAAAAAAGGAAATAATTAAATCATAGGGTGTTTGTGTACATAGGAATTTTGTCCGTTTTGCGTAAGAGGGATATAAGGTTGTCGCAAAAACAGCAAGAGCAATGAAATTACTGTCAAAGAGTTATGCTTAAGAAGGAGAAGAAAAATGGAACCGAATTATATCATCGTGCAAGCTGGCGGCAAGGGAACTCGTATGGAGCAGCTTACGGTTAACAAACCAAAAGCACTTGTCCCAATCCAAAATCTTCCCATGATCTTTCATCTGTTTCGAAAATATCCGGACAAAAAATATATTGTCATAGGGGATTACAAATACGAGGTTTTGGAACGGTATTTAGCTGCTTTCGCGGAAGTGGATTATCGTATGGTGTGTGCTTCTGGCAAAAAGGGCACTTGCGCAGGATTGACGGAGGCATTGGCATATATTCCGAAAAATGAGACATTTTTGTTTATCTGGTGTGATCTAGTCCTGCCGGAGGAGTACTGCTTCCCTGACAGCGAAGCGAATGTGATCGGGATCTCAAAGGATTTCCCGTGTAGGTGGAAGTACGAGAATGGCTCGTTTGAGGAGGAACGTAGCTTTGAGCATGGAGTGGCTGGTTTTTTCATTTTCCGCGATAAAGGATGTTTGAGTAATGTGCCGGAAGAAGGAGAATTTGTCCGCTGGCTGAGAGATGCGGGGCTTTGCTTTGAGGAGCAGCCTCTGTGGCATACGCACGAATATGGTCTTTACAGTGAGTGGGACAAGCTGGAAAAGGCAAAGTGTCGGCCTTTTAACCAGATTAGGGCTGAGGGAGACCGGATCTATAAGACGGCTATAGATGAACAGGGGAGGAGGCTGGCGAAGAGGGAAGCTGCCTGGTATCGGTGTCTGGAGGGAATGCATTTTGATAATATTCCTAAGATCTATGAATATGAACCTATTTGCATGGAACGAATCGACGGAAAAAATATCTATGAGTATATAGATATCCCTATTGACAAAAAGCGGACCATCTTAAAACAGATAGTCGACTGCCTTAAGCAAATACATGAGTTGGAGAGGGTGCCGTCAGACCGGCAAAGTTACGAGGAAGCCTACATAGGAAAGACATTTGACCGTCTGGAAAAGGTCAGAGAACTTGTTCCCTTTGCGAGTCAGGAGCACTTTACAGTAAATGGGAGAGTCTGTCGGAATGTGTTTTTTTACAGGGAGCGGCTACAGAGACTGGTGAAGCAGTATTTTCCGAAGGAATTTTGTTTGATTCATGGAGACTGTACTTTCAGTAATATGTTGATGAAAAATGATACAGTTCCGGTATTGATCGATCCGCGCGGATATTTTGGAACCACGGAGTTGTACGGCGATGTGGCGTATGATTGGGTGAAGCTATATTATTCGCTGGCGGGGAATTATGACCAGTTTAATTTAAAGCGGTTTCGACTGACCATCGGAGAGAGTGAAGTGAAGCTTGAAATCGGATCGAATTGCTGGGAGGATCTGGAAGAAGATTTTTTTGCGTTGGTCGGGGATGAGGTGTGCCGAGAGCAGATGAAGCTTTTACATGCGATCGTCTGGCTAAGCCTGACAACATATGCCTGGGAGGATTACGATTCTATCTGTGGAGCGTTTTATAGGGGAAGTTATCTTTTGGAGGAGGTACTCTAGATGAATAGCGGGTATGAATATTTTGAGAATGATATGCGGATCATTGAGGCGGCTTTGAAGTCCATTGACCGGGAAGCACTGGAGCATTTGATCAATGACTGTGAGGCGGTTCTGCGGGCCGGAAATAAGGTCATTGCATCCGGTCTCGGGAAAAATGTACCGATCTGCGATAAATTTGTGGGGACCATGCTCTCTCTGGGATTAAATGCGGGGTTTTTACATACAAATTCTGCTGTGCATGGGGATATGGGCATGGTACATGCAGGTGATCTGGTTATTATATTGACGAAGAGTGGGACCACGACAGAATCCGTATATTTGGCAGACTTACTGCAGCGGAGACCGGGCGTAGATCTGTGGTTGATCAGCTTTAAAGAGCATAGTGTGTTGGCAGACTCCATGACAAATAAACTGATCATCAACATGGAACATGAGGGAGATCAGTGGAATATCGTGCCCAACAATTCGACTGTTCTGAATCTGATAATTTTGCAGGTGGTTGCAATGGAGCTTTCCAAACGGATGGGACTGTCTCTGGAGAGAGATTTTAAGCCGAATCATCCGGGCGGAGCGATAGGAGCGCAGTTGAAAAATGTGTGAAAAGATGATTCTGTCGACGCTGGGGCATACATGGATCCTGGACCTGGATGGGACTATAGTAAAACATAATGGATACAAAATAGACGGGAAGGATACTTTTTTGGAGGGGGCAAAAGAGTTTTTGGATAGTATTCCGGAAAAAGATATGGTTGTCTTTTTGACATCCAGACAAGAGGAAGCTAGAAGTATTACTGAAAACTTTTTGATTCAAAATCATATTCGTTATCATGCAATCATATTCAATGCCCCTTACGGTGAACGAATCTTGATAAATGATAATAAATTGAGCGGATTGAAGATGAGCATTGGGATATGTAAGACCAGGGATGAATACTGGAATATATCTTATCAGGAAGATGCGGATCTCTAGCAGATTGATGAAAAAGCAGGGAGAGAAAATATAATGAATGAAAAACATCTGGATAATCTAAAGTTTACACGGGATTTTGAATTATATCTTGATGAGATGAATGCATTGAAAAATAAATATTTGATCATTCTCAGTATCAAGGACACACCGGGATATAATATATCCAAAGAAGCGGTTAAAAAGATCAAAGAATTGGGATTCACCAATTACACAACTGAATTCCGAAAAATGTATGTTGGGATTTCAAATAAAGGAAATATTATTTGTGATCGAGTGTCTGAGGATCAGATCACGCCTGTTTTATTTGAGGGAGTAGTCGACAGTGTTACGGTTTCTGTTTCCTCTAAATCATATTGTTGCGGAAATATTGCTGAAATAATTATTGATGGTGAGGACTGGTCTCTCAATGAAAGGGCTCTAAATTTTGCGGTTTATGATTGTGAAAAGAAGGAAGTTGTTGATGTCTCAGGATATGATGCATATATCGCAAGACCAACCTTTTATCACAGAAACTTATCCTTGGATAAGGGATGGTTTCAAAGTCATATTTATATGCCGCAAAAATATACTGAAGACGTTACTCACCCCTTGAAGAAGAGCTGTTTTTCAAATCGCAAACTGAAAGTTCAAGAAGTGGAAAAGGGGATCATTTTGCCTGACAAGCTGATTGATGGAAAATATTATGGAGGTGTCTGTGACGAGGACTTCAATTTCATAGCTGGCACTGTAAAGTTCTGGCCTGAGAAACACCAGGCGAATGTAAAGCATATTTACGGTAGTTATGAGGTAAAACCAGAAGAAATAGAACATGTAGATGAGATGGTTGTATATGGAGGAGCGTTGGTAGACCATCCAGGTCATTTGATCGTGGAAGGGTTTGGCGAACGAATTTGGTGGTTTGCTGAAAAGATCCAAAGTGGATATAAAATCGCCGTAACGATTGTGAAAACGCTTTTGAGTACTACAGAAAAAACAACACGTTTTCCAGATGAGTTTTTTGAGACATTAGGTGTTCCGGAAGATCGTATTATTTATGTAAATAAACCGATGAAGTTTAAGCGGGTTATTGTCCCGGAACAAGCGGCCATTTCGCTCCGGGGTTCATTAATATATGAATTCACATCGGAATATGCTAATCTGTTCCAGATGATGAAGAAGAAACTGAAACCCGGAAAGTATAAAAAGCTTTATCTAGCTAAAAAACAACAAGTCAGGCAGAATATTATTGGGAGAGAGTATTTTATCAGTTTCTTTGAGAGGAAAGGGTATAAGGTTATTTATCCGGAGGATTTTACTGTAATGTAAAAGAAAAAGCGGAGTTGATGTACGGCGCAGAGGAAGTGGTAACTATAGATGGCACAAATGCAATTTACGCAATTTTCTGCAGACCGTCGGTTAAACTTACTGTTTTGTCAAGGCAGAGATCAGTGTGGAACATAGAGCAAACAATAATTAATGAAGCGGCCGGAATAAAGGAGTTTTATTTGGTAAATGTATCCGGCAATTTGATCTCCAGATCTTTCACAAAAGATCTGACGCTGTTAAGTGTTATAAATGGTGGAAACGGAAATGCAGGCACTGGAGGGCGCTGAAATACCGTCCGCCGGAGATCCTAAAGGTGACGGATGTATATAAAGGAGTAGTCTATATCCGACTTGCCAATGGCGTTAATGCGGTGGCTCATGCCTGTTATGATTACAGAACCCCCGGCAAAAAGGATGCTGTGAGCTTTGCCGTGACGAAGATCGATGAGGAGCGGGGAGTGGCTGTGGGAATCATAACGAGGATTATTAGGCAGAATTTGTAAAATTTTTAGAAGGTGTAGGGGATTAATATAAATAACCCTACACCTTCTAAAAAAGAAAAATAGCTCAATAATATAAAAATCAGTTTGTGCCTTTCATTGATATATCTGTATATTTCTCTAGCAAAAATAATATATTTGAATGAGCCAATACTTCAAATTTGTTAAGATTTTCTCTGCTAACATAGTAAAGCGTCCTGCAATAGTTAGTTACATAATCATTTGAAGGATCATTGAAATATGTTTCTGGAAATAATATTTCATATTCTCCTTCTTTTAACTGACACTGATCCATTTTATACATAACTACAATATTTAGAGCTACATACAAAGCTAAATACTCATTTGCTAAAAGTATCTTTTCATCTAAACTTGGGATTTTTCGATTAATCTTTAATGGTTTTGCCTTCAAAATTGCATACATCATACATGCAGCCACTTTATGCCTATCTAAGGCAACATCTATTTTCTTGCTCATATAATTGCATCTGATATAATCTCGCATTTCCTGATAGTATTCGAAGATTTTTTTCTCCCTACTCTCTCTTCGTATTATACTATTTTCGGGGAAACCATTTTGCTCGTTGTATTTTAATATGTCATCAATACATGCAGACACAACTACATTATAAAACTTTTTGTAGTTTTGTTTTTTCATTATTTCCCTCTATGTGCTCTAAACATTTTTTGCCCATACACACTAGTAATTTCGCTAAATCTCTTATCATGATTCCGCAATTTAGGTATAGGATTATTTTGTTGTTTTTTCTTTTCTAGAATCAGCAAAGTTACAGATACAATGGTAATTAAAACCAATACCACACAAAAAATATACAATAACTCCATTTTTTTGCCTCCATATATTAATCATCATTGGGTCGATTTAAAACCAATTCTACTACCGAGGATATTATACCCAGACAAATCATTATTACACCAATTGTCCAAAATACGCCCTCATGCCATGCACCCATGTCGATTTTATACAATATAATAAAAAACAAAAGTGCAACAGTAACGATATTTATCCATTTAAAAAATTTGGAAATTATCAATACTACTTTACATTTTGGACCCTTATTCATTGATGTAGCAATTATAAGATCAAACAAAGTCCCTGTTAAATAAATCAACGCACTTGTAGACAATAAATTAAAATCTGAATGTGCTACGTAAAGAACTCCTGCGCCAAAAATAATCTGTAAAATTGCCTTTGCAATATAAATCCCCTTTAAATTTGTGTAGTCTTCTCTTAATTTATTGGAAACTATATTTCCTTCATTTTGAGAGTTTGTTGTTCCTATTTCTACTTCTTGTTCTTGAATATATTGCTTATCAGTTTCTTGTACCACAATTTTGCTCCTTAGTTCATAAATATCTTCCTCTTTATTTGCCTACAAAATCTTCCTCGAACTTGTAGACAATTCAAAAATAATAGAAAAAAGCACAAAAACCTTGATTATTGTGCTTTTAAGTATTTCTTATCTCTTCATGGTCACACAATTTTACTGTTTTTTGTGGTCGAATATGTATAATTTGCACAATTTTTCTCTTTGGTTTTTGTTGAAAATTTTCTTATAAAAATATAATACATTAATTTATTAACGTTGTCAATATTTATCAATTATTTTTTCACAAAATTTTGTAGGATTACAATACATCTGTTACAACTGAATATTTAAAAAGCAGAGACGTTGCCTTTGTGTTATATTTTAGTCACCACAACAAAAAACAAACTAAAGGAGGTCTCTGCTGTGGCTAGTATAACACAAGATATGCGCTTTCGTCTATCCCTCATCCACTTGAGTTTCCGCAGTTCTGTCCATCGGCAGTACATTACTTATGAACATCTTTGAAAAACTCTCAAAAATATAAGGAATCCTGGCCGATTTTAGTGTAAAATTATAGTTGGCAAACTAAAAGGAAGAGGCCGAAACCTCTTCCCAATCACACAGTTTTTCTTTATGATGTTAGTTGCGAGAAAAACAGATAAAGGAGACTGTGTGATGAATCTTATTGTAAAG
>CANQTK010000038.1 GCA_947626735.1 uncultured Clostridia bacterium | reverse complement strand
TTAATTATAAAAGTACCAACGAAATCTTAAGTGAAATATGTGCATAATAAACCGGAAATTTATTATTGCCATTTATAATAAAAATAGAAAAAACAAAAATCACTTGCCAAGCAAGGAAAATAAGTATATAATACAAAAGGTATAAGAAAAAGTTCATTTTTCTATGGAGGATAATTCAATGTAAGCCTATGAACCTTGTCAGGTCCGGAAGGAAGCAGCAATAAGTAGTCCCTTATGTGTGAAGTATCTTCCATAGAGGGATGAAAAAATCTTATACCTTTTTAAAAAGCCAAATAGATGGGGGTAGAAAAATGGCATATACTGCATTATATAGAACATTTAGACCTACTACATTTGAAGAAATGGTAGGGCAAGAACATATTACCAAAACATTAAAAAACCAAATAATAGCAGGTAGAGTTGGGCATGCTTATCTATTTAATGGAGGACGTGGAACAGGAAAAACTTCTGCAGCAAAAATTCTAGCAAGAGCAATCAACTGCCTAAATCCAAAAGACGGAGAACCTTGCAATGAATGTGAAATTTGTAAGGCTGCCTTAAATGGAAGCCTAACTGATATTGTCGAAATGGATGCTGCCTCTAACAATAGCGTAGAAGACATTCGACAAATAAGGGATGAAGTTAATTTTTTACCAACCAAAGCAAAATATAGAGTTTATATTATAGACGAGGTTCATATGCTTTCTACAGGAGCATTTAATGCCCTTTTAAAAACCTTAGAAGAACCACCAGAGCATGTCAAATTTATTTTAGCGACTACAGAACCACAAAAATTACCAGCTACCATTTTATCTCGTTGCCAACGCTTTGATTTCAAAAAAATAAGTGAAGAAAATATTGAAAAAAGATTACAAATTGTATGCAAAGAAGCAGGTATTGAAATTACAGAGGAAGCCTTAAAAATTATTTCTACACTTGCAGAAGGGGCAATGAGAGATGCTTTAAGCATTTTGGAAAGATGCATGCAAGAAGGTGAAGACAAAATTGATGAAGAAAAAGTAAAAGAGTTAGTAGGAATTCCAAAGTTCATTTCCATTCATAACATTACAAAAGCCATAATCAATTACAATCCAGAAGAAGCATTACAAGCTATTGATGATGTAGTAAAAGAAGGAAAAGACTTAAGTAATTTCTTATGGGAAATCATCAAATATGTAAGAGATATTTTAGTATATAAAACAAGTAAAAATGCTTCCATTTATAGCAAAGAAGAAGTAACACAAATCGAAGAATTAGCAGAAAAAGTAGAAAAAGATAGGTTGCTATCCATCATTTGTGAATTATCAAACTTAGAAAATGATATGAAATGGTCTACCCAAAAAACAATTTTATTTCAAGTAGGAATTTTAAAATTATGTAATGGAGAAACAAGTCATTCCTCTACAGATAATAATGAAATTATGAACCTAAAAAATAAAATTAATGCCTTAGAAGCAAAAATAGACCAAATAGGGCAAGGTACAATGCATATTTCAAATGGTATAGACAGCAAAACAACTTATCAAAGAAATGCAACAAATCAAAATATAGCAAGTAAAAATGTAGCAAGTCAAAATTTTACAAATCAAAATTCTATAACTCAAAATTCTGCAAGTCAAAGTGAAACAAGTACAACAACTCAAAACACTAGAGACCAAAGACAAGGAAAAGCAGAAGCAGAAGCAAAAAGCATAACAGAAACAAACAAAGCAAATGCTCAAAAAACAACAGAAAATGGAATAAAAGCATGGCCTAGCATTGTAGAAAACTTAAAGCAAGAAGGAAAAATAATACTTTATACAAATTTAATCAATTCACAAGCAGTCGAAATAAATGATATGACAGTAGGAATTTCTTTTCCAAAAGGACTTACGCCATTTGGAAAAACCATTTTAGAAAAAAATGAAAACAAAACAGAGCTAGAAAAACGAGTATCCATGGAATTTGGAAAACCAATGCGAATAAAATATATAGAAGAAGGTGCTAAAACACAAGCAAACGAAAGCCAAATACAAGAGCAAAATCCAATTGAAACCTTTGCACAAGATTTTGATTTACCATTCAATATTATTGAAGAATAGAAAGGAGTTTTAAGACAATGTCAAAAAGAGGAGGATTCCCAGGAGGTATGGGAGGATTTGGGGGAATGAACCTAAATCAATTAATGAAAGAAGCAAAAAAAATGCAAGCAGATATGGAAAAAAGCCAAGAAGAATTAAGCCAAAAAGAATTTGAAGCAACTGCAGGTGGTGGAGCCATTAGCGTAAAAGTATCAGGAAATAAAGAAATCAAAGAAATTATCATCAAAAAAGAAGTCGTAGATCCAGAGGATGTTGAAATGCTACAAGATTTAATTTTAACTTGCATCAATGAAGCATTAAGAAAAGTAGATTCTGCACAAGCAGCAAGTTTAGGAAAATATAATATTCCGGGATTAATGTAAGGAGAAAAAGATGTCATATTATTCACCATCAATAGAAAAACTAATTGAAGCATTTGAAAAATTGCCAAGCATAGGAAATAAAACTGCAGCAAGACTTGCATTCTATATGCTAGACCGCTCTGAAGAAGAAGTAAACGACTTTGTATCTAGTATCATAAATGCAAAGAAAAACTTAAAATATTGCTCTAAATGCTATAATATATCAGACACAGACCCTTGTAATATTTGTTCAAATCCCAAACGAGATCCTAGCACTATTTGTGTGGTAGAAGATGTAAAAGATGTCGTTGCTATGGAAAGAACACATGAATTTAAAGGTTTGTACCATGTACTACATGGTTCAATTTCCCCTATGAATGGAATAGGACCAGACGATATTAAAATAAAAGAATTACTTTCTCGCCTAATGCAAGGAGAAGTAAAAGAAATTATCTTAGCTACGAATCCAAGAGTAGAAGGAGAAGCAACCGCAATGTATATTTCAAAACTCGTAAAACCACTAGGAGTAAAGGTGACAAGAATTGCCCACGGCATTCCAGTTGGTGGTGACTTAGAATATACAGACGAAGTAACCCTAAGTAAAGCCTTAGAGGGAAGAAGAGAACTTTAACCTATTTTTGGGGACGGAGGAAAAAAACAGGTCATTTTTTATTATTGCTATTATCATTTCCATTCTTTGCAGAGATAATTCCTAAATTATCGCCAAGAGCAGAGAAAAAGTTAGCTAAAATGCCTGCTTCATTTGCAGTTACATTTTGACCTATATGAATTGCTAAACTACTAGCAAGAGCAATCCATTCACAACTACTCAAATGTTCAAAATCAAACATAAAATCACCTTACTATACTATCCTTTATTTATAGTATATTAGGTGATTTTCCTTTTGTTCTTCTATTCACTTTCGACTGAAGGAAAAAGTACCTATGATAGAATTTATAAGGTTATCGAAAATGTATATAAGATATTGTAAAAATCTTTGATTAAAGAAAAAATCGAATAAGACCAATTAACCCAAAGATTAAAAACAAAATACCAGACAACCTTTGCATTGCTTTTTCAGAAATGTATCTAGTGAGAAGTTTTCCGAAAGCAAGAGCAATAGAATCACAAGCAACCATTCCCAAAATGGCACCTAAAATTAACGAAATTTTATAAGAAGGGTAGCTAATACCAAGACCTAGCGAGGCTAAAAAAGTTTTATCACCAAGTTCTCCAACAATAATAGAAAAAGCAATGACAAAAACATAACCAAAACCAGCAAAAGAAAGTTTTGAAAAGAAACTTTCTTTTTTACTAGTTCCTTTTTCTTCCTTTTTAGGAAGAAAAGCAAAAATTCCAAATAGTAAAAAAGTAGCATAAGTTGCAATTTGTAAAGCTGTATGTAAACATTCATTTTCCAATAATCCAATAGAACTACCAAATAAAATGGCAATGCCATGGCTTAAAAAAGTACCAAGAGCAACACCTAGCAAAATCATGAAGGGTTTTGTTTTATTTGAAAAAGAAAGTACTAAAAGTTGCGTCTTATCACCTAATTCAGAAATGAAAATTAATAAAAATGCAATGAAAAAAGGGTATATGAATTCCACTATATCCAACTCCTTTGTTTATGTATATGAAGCAAAAAATAATGTATGATTATTTTAACGTCTAAAAAGAAAAAAGTTTCTTTGTGAAATCTATGTGAACACCCTTGCATAATAAAAAAGAAAATGGTAATATGATAAAGTAAAATTGAAAAAGACTACGGAAATAATTGTTTTAGGACATAGAATAACCTATTTTCAATACAAAAAGTAAGGAGGAATTAGATTGATAGAAGTAAAAAACGTAACGAAAAAGTATGGCAATTTTACGGCAGTAGACTGCATTAGCTTTACAGTAAAAGACGGAGAAATCGTAGGGCTTTTAGGACCAAACGGAGCAGGAAAAAGTACAACAATGAATATGCTAACAGGATTTATTGAGCCAACCGAGGGAACCATTAATGTGAATGGTTATGACATCATGAAAAAAACAAAAAAAGCTAAAAAACAAATTGGTTATATGCCAGAAAATGTTCCTTTGTATATGGAATTAACCGTAAAGGAATTTGTTTCTTATATGGCAGAGCTAAAATTAGTACAAAGAGCAAAAAGAAAAGAAGAAGTACAAAATGTGTTAAAAGAAACCGGCTTAGAAGAAGTACAAAATAAATTAATTCGTAATTTATCAAGAGGATATAAGCAAAGAGTTAGTATGGCAGGAGCATTAGTAGGAAATCCAGAAGTTTTAATCTTAGATGAACCAACCGTAGGCTTAGACCCAAAACAAATTATAGAAATTCGAAATTTAGTGAAGAAATTAGGGAAAAAACATACGGTTATTTTAAGTTCACATATTTTATCGGAAATTAGCCAAATTTGTGAAAGAGTAATTATTTTAAATAAAGGAAAAATTGTAGCAATCGATACACCACAAACCTTAGAAGAAAAAACAAAAGAAAAAAATATATTACTTTTAACGGTAGAAGATAAAGAAGAAAAAATGTCTTATCTTCAAAATAAAATTAAAGATATTCAAAAATTAGAAATGATAAAAGATAATGAAGATGGGACAAAGCAATATCAAATTATTTCAGACCGAGAAATCGATTTGAGAAAAACCTTATTTGAAGTTTTACCAAAAGAAGGAATTACCATTTTTGAATTGAAAAAAGCAGAAACAACGTTAGAAGATGCATTTATTAAATTAGTAAATCAAACAGAGAAGAAAGAAGAGAAAAAAACAAAAAAAGGAGGTAAAAAATAATGTGGGCCATTATCAAAAAAGAATTTAAATCTTATTTTCTATCACCTATTGGTTATGTTGTTGTTGGCATTTTGTTGTTAGTCTTTAGTATTTTCTTTTATTTAACCAGTGTACAAGTAGGTTCGGTAGATTTAAGCTCGTTATACTATTATGTAGCTCTATATGGATTAATTATTGCCGCCCCTATCTTAACGATGAGAATGTTTGCAGAAGAAAGAAAAAATGGAACAGAGCAACTTATTTTAACGGCGCCAATTAGTATTACAAAAGTAGTGTTTGGCAAATTAATAGCGGCTTTAGGTGTTATTGTGATTACCCTTTTACTTTCTTTTGGTTATTATGCCATTGTATGCTTTTTTGCGAAAACTAGTGTCATACCAATACTTACTTCTATGTTAGGGTTCCTTTTAATTAGTACCGCAGCCATATCTGTGGGAATGTTAGCCTCTAGTATTACAGAAAACCAAATTATTGCGGCTATCATTACCATTGCCTTTTTGATTATGTCTATTTTCTTAGAAAATATCAATGAACTATTAGCAAATCTATCCATTATTAATTTTTATGAAAAATTCCCATCAGGAGTTATTTCATTTACAGAAGTAGCAGGACTTATCTCTTTTTCTATTGTATTTATTGGATTAACGATTATCGTAATGCAAAGAAGAAAAATTAGTCACTAAAAAGAAAAGATAGAAAGGAGAAAGAAAAGTGAAAAAATTAATAGAAAAAATAAAAAGAAAATGGCTTAAAGATACATTCTTAACAATTTTATTAATCGTCATCATTTTTGCCATTTATTTTGGCATCAATTATGGAGTAAAAAAATTAAATTTAGAAGATTTGGATTTAACAACCGATAAAGTATATTCTATCTCAGAAAGTACAGTCACAAAATTAGGAAACTTAGAAAAAGATGTGCAAATACAATTATTAAATATGGGAGATTATGTGTATTTATTAGATTTTGCGAATAAATATACGCAACTAAATTCTCATATTAGTCTAGAAAGAATCGATGATTTAAGTACAAGGACCGATCTTACAAGTACTTATGGTATTGAAAGTACAGATAGCTTAATTGTTATTAAATCAGGAGAAAAAGAAACTGTATTATCTTTATATGACTTATATACTTATGACTATACTACTTACGAGCAAATTGATATCACGGAAGAGGCAATTACCAATGCCATTATTGAAGTAACAATTGAAGAAAAACCAAAAGTATATTTCTTAGAAGGACATAACAATTACGACAGTAGTTATTTTCAATTATTACAACAAAACATTACAAAAGAAGCAAATGAGGTACAAAGTTTAAATCTTTTAACTACACAAAGTGTACCAGAAGATTGTAGTTGTTTGGTTATTACTACTTTAAAAGAAGATTTATTAGAAGCAGAAAGAGATCAATTAATTGCGTATAGTAATCGAGGAGGAAAAATTTTATTACTTGCAGATAGTAATATTCTAGGTACTAAAATGCCAAACTTTCAACAAGTATTGGATTTATATGGATTTTCTATTTCAGAAGGAATTTTAATGGAACAAGACCAAAGCAAAATGTTATATGGTTCCCCTCATTTCATTATTGCAGAAGTAGATAGTAGCCTTTTAAAAGAAAATTTTAATATGAATATGAATATTTGTGTCATTAGTAGTGGAAAAATTGATTTTAAAGAGGAAGAAACTTTACAAAACTTAGGAGTAAGTTATAATATTTTAGCACAAACAAGTGATAGTGCCTTTTTAAGAACACATTTAGAGCTTTCTTCTAGTGTAAAAACCAATCAAGATACAGAGGCAGGAAATAGTATTATTGGTGCTATAGTAACTAGAAACTTAGAAGACGGAAAAGAAGCACAGATGATTGTTTATTCAAATGCGGTTTTTGCGACAAATCAACCAATTAATATGAACAATACTTACTCTACATATGCTAATATGATTTGCAATAATGATGACGTTGCCATCAACTCAATTTCTTATTTAACTCAAAGAACAGATACCATTACTATCCGCAAAGATACCGATAGTGTTAGTTATACGGTAACAGAAAGTCAACACAATATTATTATGGCAATCATCTTTATTGTACCACTTGCAATTATCTTATTAGGTATTATTGTATGGCAAATGCGTAAACGAAAAAAATAGAATAAAAAAAGAAAAACTCTCATACGATTTAAAAATGAGAGTTTTTTATATGAGCATAAAAGGAGATTTAATTTGAAAAAGGTACGCAAAATAAGTATGGTAATTATGGGCACTTTAATAGGTGCAGGTTTTGCTTCTGGAAGAGAAATTTATGTCTTTTTTAATCAATTTGGTTATTATGGAATACTTGGCATTATCTTTTCTAGTATACTTACAGCTACTATTATTTATTGCGTATTAAGACAAGCCAAAAAAAGTAATACAGAGCATTATGCAGATTTTTTAAAACAGCTTAATCCAAAACATCCGAAAATGAATCTTTATTTTCATTTGATTGTAAATAGTTTTTTACTTATTTCTTTTTTTATTATGATTGCAGGATTTAGTGCTTATATGAAGCAAGCTTATGAAATTCCTACCTATTTTTCAAGTAGTATTTTTGTTCTCATTTGCTATCTAATCTTTCAAAAAAATTTAAAAGGAATGGTAAAAATAAATGAATATTTAGTTCCTTTTTTATTATTTTTTATTGCCTATTTAGGAATCAAAAATATTTCTTATTTAGTAGAAAGTAAAGCTGCCATTTTAGTGGAAACGAAAACCATAGGTTTTTTGATGAATAGTGTGCTATATGCTAGTTATAATAGCATTGTTCTAATTCCCATTTTAGTGACAATGAAGGACTATTGTGCCACTAGTAAAGAGATTATAAAAGTGGCCTTATTTTGCGGAGTGATTATTCTTTTATTATCTCTTTGTATTTATGGGTTATTACTACAAGGACAATTTTTTGTAGAAGATTTAGAACTACCTTTATTAGAAATTAGTAGAGAATATGGAAAAATTTTTCCTTCTATTTATGGATTTGTAATCATTGGTTCCATTTTTACTTCTGCGATTGCAACAGGGTATAGTTTTTTAGAAAATGTAAGTAAAACGAAAAAAGCTTATCATACCATTTTAATTTTTATTTGTATCGTTGGAATTTTAGTTTCCAATGTTGGTTTTTCAAAATTAGTCCAAATATTATACCCGCTTTTTGGAATATTGGGCTTATTACAAATCGGTTTATTATTAAAAGCAGAAAAATAATTTTTTAAAATTGTGGAAGAAAACAAGAAATATATGAAATTTACTTGAAAAAAAACATAAAAACTGATATAAAAAAGAAAAGAATAAACCATGGGAGAAGCAAATGAAAATGATGGAAATAAACGAGCAAGAAACAAAAGAAAGAAAACGAAAAAAAATAATAATAGTAACAATTTTAGCAAGTATTTTTATTCTTAGTGGTATTCTATTTTGTTTTTATTTATGGAATAAACCTTTTCGAAACTTTATGGATGAATATGTATTAATGAAAAATGTACATGAAAATCACGTCAATACAATTTCGTTAGAGGAATCTGAAAATTATCAAGTTTATGCTTATGATAAATATATTAGTATTTTAAGGCAAAATACGTTAACAGGTTATACGATTTCTGGAAAAAAAGAATATGAATTAACGGTAGAAATTAGCAATCCGATTGTAGATAGTAATAATCGTTTTTTCTTAATTGCAGAACAAGGAAAGCAGAAAATTTATTTAATTTCTGGAAATAGTATTGTTTGGGAAAAAGAAGTAGAAGGAAATATTAGTCGAGTTTCTGTGAATAAAAATGGTTATGTTTCGGTTGTTTTATCAGGAACAACACATAAATCTGTCATTCAAACTTTTGACGCAACGGGAAATCCAATTTTTAAGACCTTTTTATCAAACTCTATTGCCATGGACACCGATATTTCCTATGATAATAAGTATTTAAGCATTGCAGAAATAAGTACAGATGGTACTTTAGTACAATCTAGAATTAAAATCATTTCTATTCCTAAAGCACAGGATCAAGAAACTGTATCCGAATCTATTGTTTCTACTATAACGGCGCCAAGTGATTACACTATTTTAAATTTAAAATATCAAGAAGGAAATAAATTAATTTGCATGTACGACCAATCCATTCAAATGATTGAAAATGGAAATAGTGAAGAAATCTTTCCTTTACAACAACAAGGACAAAAAATTACTTTTGCGGATATCGAATTAAATAACTATGCTTTTCGTATTACAGAGAAAAACGTTCTTTTAAGCACGGAAAGTACGGTAGAATTATTACAAACAGGAAGTAAAAAAATAAACCAATATACCATAGATAGTGTCATAAAAGAAATTTATGATTACGAAGATATTTTGGCATTAAATTTAGGTTCAGAAGTTCACTTTGTAGGAGTAAATGGATGGTTAATCAAGAAATATACTTCTAGCCAAGAAGTAAGAAAAATTGTTATTAATTCACATTTTGCAGGTATTATATACCGTGATAAAATAGAAATTGTAGAATTATAAGGAGGAAAAATATGTCGATTATCATTGATTTGATTATAATAGGAATTTTTGGTATTTGTATCTTTTTTGGGTATCAAAAAGGATTAACAAAATGTATGATTAAAATATTGTCCTTTTTCATTGCTATAATCGCAACGGCTATTTTGTTTAAACCAGTCAGTAATTTTGTGATTCAAAACACACAAATAGATGATACAATTAAGGAAACGGTAGTCAATTTAGTGGGTGATGATATTGAACAAAATGGAGAAGTAAAGGAAGATACCAATCTTCCAAAAGCAATGGTACAATATATTAATGAAACTGTAAAAAAATCAACAGAAGAAGCAAGAGAAAGTGTAATACAAGTAGTAGCAGAGGAAATTTCCATAACAGCAGTTCATGTAGGAGTAGCTATTTTAATTTTTGTTGGTATAAGAATTGCATTAATTTTTGTAAGTGCTTTATCAAAGCTAATTACAGATTTACCAATTATAAAACAATTTGATAAAACCGGAGGAATTTTATATGGAGCGATAAAAGCTTTTGTTATTATATTTGTATTGTTATCTTTCCTTTCTTTCATTAGTCCAATGATAGAACAAACAGGTATCATTACAGCAATTAATCAATCTTTTATAGGAAGTATCTTATATAACCATAATCTTCTATTAAATATTTTATTTTAAAGAAATATTGCTATTTCTAGTAGAATTTGATATACTTTTTAATGGAAAAATTAGGAGTGAAAAAAGTGAAAGAACAAACAAAAGTAAAAAATAATAGAAAAACAAGAAAAAAAAGCAAGCTAAAACAGTTATTAAAATTCCTTTTATTTTTAATCCTTATAATTTTACTTGGTTATGTTTGTTATTTTGGTTATCAATATTATCAGCATACAAGTACCATGGAAGGAAAAGAATATGATCCTTTATCGGCAACAGCGCTTGGCATTGACCCAGAAAAATTAAAAACAATAGGCAGAATGAATATTTTATTATTAGGGGAAAGCAGCGTAGGAGATGGCTATTATTTAACAGATACCATTATGATTGCTTCTTATAATCCACAAACGCAACAAGCTTCTTTACTGTCCATTCCAAGGGACACTTATGTAGGGAAAAAAAATAAAGATACTGCTACACAAAATTATTTAGCAAGTTATAAAATGAATGCTGTTTATCGTAATGGAGAAAATTTAGACGAAACATTAGAATGTGTGAATCAATTAACAGGACTTAATATAGAACATTATATTTTAGTCAACACAGATGCGATTATTCAAATTATAGATGCTATTGGTGGTGTTTGGTTTAATGTTCCTATCGATATGAATTATGATGATACTAACCAAGATTTACACATTCATCTAAAGGCAGGAGAGCAACTAATTGATGGTGCCAAAGCAGAACAATTACTTCGCTTCCGCCATAACCAAGATTGGACTACTTATCCAGTAGAATATGGAGACAATGATATTGGTAGAATGAGAACACAAAGAGAATTTATTCAAGCAACAGCAAAACAATTATTAAAAATAGAAAATGTAACAAAAGTATTAAATCTATTAGAAATTGTTAAAAATAATGTAAGAAGCAATTTAAATTTTGATACATTAAAGTATTATATTCCATATGCTTTTAAATTTAATACTTCAAACATAGTATCTGACACATTACCAGGGGAATCAGAACAATGTAATGGGATTTATATTTATATAGCAAATAAAACAAAAACAAAACAATTAGTACAAGATTTATTTACGGACAAAATGGTAGTAGAGGAAAATGAAACATCTAATACAAATAGCGTAGAAGGGCAAAATAGTGAAGAAGAAGCAATTACAATAGAACTATTAAACGGAACAAATAATAGTGAGATTTTAGAACAAGTGAAAGAAAAATTAAAACAGCAAGGGTATAGCATAAGCAAAAGTGGAACAACAACTTCTACAGCAAAAACTACAATTATTAACCGCACTAATCAAGCAAATAGTATTGCGAAAAAGATTCAATCTACAATAGGGGTAGGAACTTTAACCACAGGTTCCAATAATGCAAATGTAGATTTTACCATAATTATAGGAAAAGATTATGAATAAAAAATAGGGCTTAGATTCAATTCTATGCCCTATTTTTGTTTATTTACCAATATAAATAGTGATCTCCGCCATGAGAGGAACGTTTATTTTTCACAGAATTTGTTTTTTTAGAAGATTTTCTTCTCTTTTTCTTTTTATGATTCATATTTAATAAGCGATATAAAAGAAATACGACCACAATAATAGAAAAAATCGTTAGAAAAGTAGTAAAAGCATTCGACTCTATAACCTCATTTCCTGCTAATAATTCAGAAGTATAAGTATTTCCATCTACATCATAAGTAATGGTTCCAATAACGGTATTTTGCGCAATAGGTGCTACTAAATCAGAAAAAATTTGTACATTTGGTGTAATAGAAGCAATATTGGTATCTTTCTTTAGTAATAAAGTGATTTCATTTTTTACAACTATATTTAAATTCTTTGTGCTAGCTGTTGCTTTAGAAATTTTTACTTGTTTTAGAACAGAATTTTCTTCATGCATGGTATGCGTAGTATAGTTTTCAAAAGCATAATTAAATAATTGAATACAATCAAGATAGCGACCACTTAATCCATTTTCTGTT
Source organism: uncultured Clostridia bacterium (assembly GCA_947626735.1). Taxonomy (GTDB): domain Bacteria; phylum Bacillota; class Clostridia; order TANB77; family CAG-508; genus UMGS1663. Next base: position 2,257 of record CANQTK010000038.1, on the reverse strand, counting down.
TTATCTGCCCCTAAAATAACCACAATATACTCTATGCCATCTTTTTTGCTACTAGCTACAATGCAATTCTTAGCCGCATTTGTGTAGCCTGTTTTAATACCAGTTGTATAAGAATAGTAATAATTATCTACACTGTCTCGTTCATCTGGAATAAGAAGTTCATTGGTGGTAGAAAAATAGCGATCTGCTTTTGGATATTGATTCGTAGCAGGAAGAGTGTATTTAGTAGTAGAAACAATTTTACGAAAGGTTTCGTTTTGCATAGCATAACGTCCTAGTAATGCTAAATCATAAGCGCTAGAATAATGATTTTCATTTTGAACACCATTTGGATTGACAAAGTTAGTATCTTGCATGCCAAGTTCTAAAGCTTTCGTATTCATCATAGTAGCAAAACTTTCCACAGAACCTGCAATATGTTCTGCTAAAACATTTGCAGCATCATTTGCAGAAGGAATTAAAAGAACATGTAATAATTGATCAATAGTAAGTACTTCACCTTCTACTAAATTAGCATGAGTATAACCAACAGGAACACTATAAATTGCATTGTGGCTAACCGTGGCAGTATCAGTTAGTTGACAATGCTCTAACGTTAAAATAGCCGTCATAATTTTAGTAGTACTTGCAGGTGGAACTTTTGCATGGGCCTCTTTTTCATAAATAATTTTTCCTGTAGAAGCTTCCATTAAAATGCAGTAAGGAGAATAAATGGTAATAGAAGTATCTGCTAAGGAGGTGATAGAAAAAAACGGTAATATAAAAGTTAATATAAAGATGAAAAGTAAAAGTACAATTTTATTTTTTTTCATTTTTTCCTCATTTCTTTTTTTCATTATTTTTTACATTGTATGTCTCATTTTTCTTTTTTATGTTAGTTATCATATCGTAGTTTCTATAGAAATTCAAGTATTTTAAATAGAATTAAGAAAAAAATCATTTTTGAAAGGAGAGTCTATGTTAGAAGACAAAAAGAAAATTTTAATAATAGGGGGAATTATAGGTATTTTAGCATTAGGGGGAATTTTATATTATATTTTTCAGGATCAAGAGGAATATATTGATTTCGAGCAATTGGATGTAATAGAGAACAATGGCATAGAAAATAAGATAGAAGATACAGTTGAGGATTCTGCAAAAAAGGAAGAAGAACATATAATTGTTGTTCATATTTCTGGGCAAGTAGTAAATCCAGGTGTGATTTCTTTAAAGGAAGGGGCAAGAATTATTGATGCGATTCAGGAAGCCGGTGGTTTAACAAACAAAGCAGATATTAGTGAAGTAAATTTAGCATATGTTTTATCAGATGCACAAAAAATTTATATTCCAAGCATAGAGGAAAAAGAAAAAGGGGTAGTGATTGAAGAAAATGAGAATAGTAAAGTAGTAACAAGTGGAAATGGAGAAAGTAAAAAGCAGGAAGAAGTATTAATGGTAAATATTAATACAGCAAGTGTAGAAGAGTTACAAAAACTACCTGGAATTGGTAGTAGTATTGCTACCAAAATTGTGACTTATCGAAAAGAAAATGGCAAATTTAACACCATTGAGGACATTCAAAATGTAAGTGGAATAGGGACAAGCAAGTTTGATAAAATAAAAAATAATATATGTGTAAAATAATTTAAGTCAAACGACAAGCTTCGACAAACAAAAGTAACATAATATGTTATACTAATAAACGAGGTGATAAATATGAAGGAAATGTATCAAAAATCACTACAAATGATAAAAGATTTACAAAGAATTCCAACAGAAGAGGAATGGAATAGCATTGCTAAAGAAAAATGTTTAATGAGTTATATTACTCTGCAATATATTGAGAATAAAAAATTTAACAGATTGTGCAGAAAGGTAAGAAAGGCTAGTTAAAGTTTCACTGCATCCTATTTAGATTTTAATTGCTTTTTATAAAGCACACAGCTAAATGGGATGCAGTTAAAAAATTTGCATAAATTTTTATTTTTTACATATATTAGAAAAGAGCAGTAGAAAGGGAAAGAGTGAGTAAACTTAGTAGGTATTTTTGAAAAAATAAAGAAAATAAGCATAAATGTGAAAATATTTTATCAAACCCTTGACTTTTTTACTATTTGGCGTTATACTAAGAAAGCAGTTAAAATTATGTAACATATTTTATTTGTTTATACATCGCGGGGTGGAGCAGTTGGCAGCTCGTCGGGCTCATAAAATTGTTTCCTATCAAATCCAAGCGATTATTTTTTTTGTTTATATTTCAATATATTTGATTGTCAAA